>NZ_BAAAYL010000001.1:617446-926169 GCF_039536205.1 Streptomyces sannanensis
GGGCTGCAGCCGCAGGGGACTGTAGTCTCCCTTCACCTCCTGCAGCGGAGCACCCTTCTGCTCCGCGGCGGGCTGGTAGCCGCCCGGCAGCTCACCGATGTCGGCGGTCACCGGGGCGGTTCCGGTGTTCTTCAGGGTCAGGGTGGAGTTGCCCTGGCCCTTCCAGCCGACGGTGGTGCTGAGTTCGGCCGGGCTGACCGTGAGCCGGGGTGCGGGCAGGGCGAACGTGCCGTCCGATGCCTGGTGCGGGGCGACATTGACGGTGATGTCCTGTGCGCTGTAGGAGTTCCCCGCCGTGGCGGAGAAGGTGTGCTCCCCGGTGAGGGAGGAGAACATCCAGTAGAAGCCGTCGCCCAGGTTCGGGTCGTTCGGCGTCGCCGCCGAGGTCGTCTTCTCGGCGGGCTTGTCGGCGGAGGTCACCGTAGCGCCGTTGATTGCGGCCCCGGTGTTCTTGTCGGTCACCTGGCCGAGGACCAGGCCGCCCGGTGCCGGGTCGCACGTGCGGCCGCCGAGGAAGACGTCGTCGACCTGCCACCAGAAGCCCCAACGGCCGGTGAAGTGGAACCTGACCTGGACGTTGGCCTTGCCGGCGGCCTGGGACAGGTCCACGGTCTCGGTCCGCGGCCCCAGGACGCTGTTGCTGGTGTGGTGCCAGACAGTGGTCCATGTCTGGCCGCCGTCGACGCTGAGATCGACGTCCCCTGTGCCCGAGTAGGAACCCATGTAATCGGTGCGGAAGGACAGGATCGGCTGGGTGTGCCGGCTGAAGTCCATCACTGGGCTGATCAGCGAGCTGTCCTGCTTGTTGTTGCCGTAGCGATCGCTGTCGAGGACGGCGAAGCCGCCGGACCCCCCGGTCCTGTTGCCGCGCTTGCCGGGGTCGTTGAACACCCAGGTCTGGCCGTTGCCGATCATGTCGTCGACGGTCCAGCCCGCCGGCGCGGTGGTGCCGTCGAACGGCTCGGTGGTGCCGTCGTAGTGGAGGGTGTAGCCGGCCGCGGTGCAGGCCTTCGGGTCGACCAGTGCGTCGACGTCGTGCGTCACATCCGCCGACCCGACCTGGATGTCGTGAGTGTCCTGCCGGTAGCCCGGGTACAGCGGATCGACCTGCAGGGTGTAGGTGGCTCCGGCGGGCAGGCTCAGGGCGTACTTCCCCGTCTTGGGGTCGGTGTAGGCGACCGCCGTCGGCTCGTCCTTGACCCGTACCGTCGCATACAGCGGCCAGCCCTGACCGGAACCGTCATGGACCACACCGGAGACGTTCACGCTCGGCTTCGCGGTCAGCGCGAAGTTCTCGGTCACCGTCTGACCGTCGCCGACGGTGACACCCGAAACGGTCTTGGTCGCGTACCCGAACTTGCTCGCGCTGACGTCATACGTTCCCGTCGGCGCGGTCAAGGTGTAGCGCCCCTGCTTGTCCGTCATGGCCGTGACGTCACCGACGGTAACCTTGGCCGTCGCCAGCGGAGCGCTGCCGTCCGTGACGGTACCCGTGACAGTGCCGCGCGGCCCGGAACGGAACGCCTCGACGTTCAACAGCAGGTTGGGGGAACCGGTGCCCGGGGCGGTCACCACTCCGGTGGTGGCTGAGGAGGTCAGCGCCCCTGCGACCTGCGATGGGGTGGCGGTGGGGTTGTCCGCCAGGTAGAGCGCGGCTGCTCCGGCCACGTGCGGGGACGCCATCGAGGTGCCGTTGATGGTGTTGGTGGCGGTGTCGCCGGTGTTCCACGCCGACGTGATGGCTGACCCGGGCGCGAAGATGTCCACCGCGCTTCCGTAGTTGGAGAAGCTGGAGCGGGCGTCGCCGCTGGTGGTGGAGCCGACGGTGAGGGCCTCGGTCACGCGGGCCGGGGACGAAGTGAAGGCATCGACGTTGTCGTTGCCCGCCGCCACGGCGTAGGTGACCCCGGAGGCTATGGAGTTGCGGACAGCGGTGTCCAGCGCCGTGTTGACAGCGCCACCGAGGCTCATGTTGGCCACCGCGGGCTTGACGGCGTTGGCGGTCACCCAGTCCACGCCCGCGATGACGCCGGAGGTGGCACCGGAGCCGGTGTTGTCGAGCACGCGTACCGCGACGATCTTGGCCGCCTTGGCCACACCGTACGACGAGCCCGCGACCGTGCCGGCGACATGCGTGCCGTGGCCGTTGCCATCCGCGGCGATATTGTCGCCGTCCACGAAGTCGTACCCGTAGCCGGCGCGGCCGCCGAAGTCCTGGTGACTGATGCGCACACCGGAGTCGATGATGTAGGCCGTGACCCCGCCGCCCGCCGTACCCGCATAGGTGTAGCTGCTGTCGAGCGGCAGGGCTCGCTGGTCGATCCGGTCCAGCCCCCAGGAGGGCGGATTGGGCTGAGTGCCGGTCGGGCCGGTGCCGGTCACCTTGACGACCTGGTCCTGCACGACGGACTCCACGGCCGGGTCGGCGGCGAACCGCTTGGCCTGCTTCTCCGTCAGCTCGACGGCGTAGCCGTTGAGCGCCGTGCGGTAGGTCCTCTTGACCTTGGCACCGTACTTGGCGGCCAGATCCTTTCCCTTGCCCGAGCCGGCGTCGGCTCCCTTGCCGAGGATCACGATGTACCGATCCTTGATGGCACCGGACGCGCCCGCGTTCTCGATCGTACCTTCGGCCTGGCTCGCCGCCGTCGCGGGCAGCGCCGGACCGACGCCAAGCGTCAGGGCCGCAACGGTGACCGCGGCCGCGCCCTTGAGGGTGCGCCGGGTACGTGCAATCAGTGGCATCAAAGCTCCTCTGCGGCGACGGCAAGCGCCACGATCAACGTCCGAACACGTCCGACCGCCGCGGTTAACGCAAGCGGACGCGATCTGAGACGGGCTGGTTGAGCGGAGGGAGGATGAGACATGTACAGCTCTCCTACGTACGGGGTGCGTGCAACCCCACATCGTGAATTCCTGATCAGGCAGATCTCGGCTCAGTCGCACTTCTTCAACCGCGGCTCGTTTCCGCGGCCCAGCGTGCTGTAGTACGGACTGAAGTCTGTGATCGCAGGGAGCTCGAGACCCTGCTCGGCCTCTTCCGGCCGGATGACGTCGACCGCGATCATGTCGGGCTTCCCGTCGCCGCCATAGTCCACGGCAGATTCCAGCACGTGCTCACGCATCGTGGCCCTCGCCACTCCTGATGCGATGACGAAACGCGAGAATACGTTCATTACCGTGCTTCCAGAAGCTGGATCAACCGGACGGGGTCGGCACTTTCCAGCCCCGAGGTGGTGCTCGGGGACACGAGGGTTCGACAGGACACGGTGCACGAGACTTTGTTCGCCCCTTCTGCCGGATGACAGGTTTACGCGGACCTTATGGCCGGCGGCACAGCTCCGTCATCGGTCGAAAGTCGGGACAATCCCAGCGCCGGCCCGACGAATGTCGAATCATGCAGACGCCCGGCAGCTCGACATCCTGTGGGGCTCGTTTATTCATCGTTGCTGGTCGAGAGCTTCCGGCTCCAGCCCCGCCGTTCTGAAATCATCCCGAGATGATCGCGTCGCTCCTCTACAACGTGACCCGTCGACTGCTCTCGGTCCCAAGGGTGCTGCTGCGCCACGAGACTTCGAAGGACGCAGAGCTGCTGGTGCCGAGGCTCGAGAACGCGGTACTGCGCCGCCAACTCCACAGCCCCGTGCGCTACCAGCCCGCGGACCGGCTGTGGCCGGCGGCGCTGTCCTCACTCATACCCCGGCGGCGGTTGGCACAGGTCTTCCCCGTCACCCCGGGAACACTCCTGGCCTGGCACCGCAAGCTCGTCACCCGGAAGTGGGACTACAGCAAACGGCGCACCACCTCGGGTCGGCCGCCGACCCGAGCCGAACTCAAGAAGCTCGTCCAACGCCTGGCCAGGGAGAACAGCCGCTGAGGGCATCGCAGGAGCCAAGGCGAACTCGCCCGGCTCGGGCACCCGATCGCCGCCTCGACGGCCTGGGAGATTCTCCATGCCGCGGGCGTCGATCCGGCCCCACGCCGCCACGGGCCGACCTGGCGCGAGTTCCTCACCACGCAGGCTGACGCCATCATCGCCTGCGACTTCCTGCACATCGACACCATTGGGCTCGAGCGCCTGTACGCGCTGGCGTTCCTCGAACACGGCACCCGCCGCCTCCACATCGCCGGTGTCACCGCCCATCCCACCGCCGCCCGGGCCACTCAGCAAGCCAGGAACATGGCCTGCGACCTCGGCATCCGTCTCGAGTCGCTGCGGTTCCTCATCCGAGACCGCGACTCCAAATACACCGAGAGCTTCGACACCGTCTTCCAGGCCGAGGACATCGAAACCCTGAAGACGCCACCACGAGCACCGAGGGCGAATGCCCAATGTGAAAGGGTCATCGGGACCCTCCGCCGGGAGGTCCTCGACTATGTCCTGATCCTGAACGAGGCCCATGTCCACCGCGTTCTGACCGAGTACCAGCGGCACTACAACCAGCATCGTCCGCACCGGGCCCGGAACCAACTACCGCCCGATGCCCCAGCGCAGCCAGCCCCGGTCCACGGCCTCGACCCCTGCCGGATCCGTCGCACCCGAGTCCTCGGCGGCCTCATAAACGAGTACCGATATGCGGCGTGAGGTGCAGCGACGAATATCCGAGCCCCGCACGGTCGAGCAGGTCGTCATCGGTCGTGGTCACACCGCCGTCGTGCGTCGGTGTACGAGATCGGGCGGCCGAGCTTGTCGTACACGCGGGTGATCGTGCCGCCGGTCGGCGAGACGGCTTGACCGCGCGGCCGGTGACGGGGTCGTACTCGGTCGTGGACTCCGGCCGGCCTGGCCGAGGCCGCCGATGACGGGCACACAGCCCCGCTGCCGCCTCAGCTGTCCTGAGGCCCGCCGGGCTGGTGCGGCGGCTGCTCGCGGGCGCCGGGCCCACCGGCGTCGGGCACGTCCGGGTCCCAGGGCGGCGTTCCGTACTGCCCGTACGTGCTCTGCGATTGCGGGTACGGCCCGTAGGGACCCTGCGGCTGCACGTACGAGCGGTACAGGCCCTGCGGCGGTGCGGACGGACCGTACGGGCCCGGTGCCTGCGGGTACGGCAGGTAGGGTGCAGCCGGCGCGGGGACCGGGGGAGACACGTTCAGCGGAGAACGGCGCCGGGCCAGCCACAGCACGATCGCGGCGTAGAGCAGGACCGCCGACATGTCGGCGAGGGCCAGTTGCCAGGGGGCGTCGGCCGCCGTCTCGTCGGACGCGAGGCCGTCCGCGAACGCGGCGGACAGACCGAAGGCCAGCAGGTTGTTCATCACATGCAGGGCGATGGATGCCTCCAGGCCACCCGTGCGGATGGTCAGCCAGCCCGCCGCCAAGCCGAAGAACACAAGATCGGTGAATCCCCAGGCGGTTCCCCATCCGTGCGCGGCGGCGAAGAGAACCGCCTGCGGCAGCACCGCGACCAATGGGGAACGGACGAAGCTTCCTGCCGCCTGCAACAGCCAGCCCCGGAAGACATACTCCTCCGCCGCGGCCTGCAGAGGCACGAGGGCGACCAACATGGCCAGGGAGAGGAGGAACGTCTGCCATCCCACCCATACGCCGGCCGCTCCGGCGCCGCCCTGCTCCTCCGGCAGGAAGATCGCGACCACCGGCAGCAGCACCATGGCGGGTACCGCTGCCAGCAGGCACCAGGCCAGCCATCGCCAACGCGGCCGCCCGGCCACCGACGACACCGTGCCGGCCGGACGCCCGCCCACCCAGCGCACGGCCAGCAAGACCAGCGGCAGGTCCAGGGCTATGAACGCCAGGTCCAGTGCCGTACCCAGAACCGGGCCGAAGTCGACGTCGCCGTCCGGCAGTTCCGGGTAACCGGCGGCCCTTCCTAGCTCGTCGGCGAGGATGTAGAAGAAGACCGTGACCAGGACCGACCCGCAGACCAGCATCAGAGTGCCGAGCAGCGGCCGCCACCAGCGGTGGAAAGCGGCGTACCGGGCCATGCGGTGATACGGAAGCCCGGGGAGGTGAGGGGGCGTTGCTGTCATGAGCGACATCGTGCCCGGTCGGAATGAGCCAGGTGTACGAATTACACAGCCCCGGACCCACCCGCCCGGCCAAGAACCCCGAAGCCGGCCTCAGAGGGCGTGCTCCTGGACCGCACCCTGATCTGGAACCAGAGCCACCTCCTCCACGCGCTCCGTGAGGCCCGCACCGAGCCCTGGGCCAAGCCGCGCCGCTCCGACCACTCCCCCACCCGATCAACGAACCGGGGAAGATGAGACACCTGGAGGTCCGCCGACGAGACCGACTCGGCGGAGCCCTCCACGAGTACCAACATGCCGCATGACCAGGCCGGATGATTTATCGGCCCCGCAGAGTCCCGGCGCCTACCAGAAGGTCACCACGGTGGTGTCCGGGTCGTTGAAGCCGCTGCTGATCCTGCCCCGGCCCGCGTCCCATTGGCTCAGCAGGTCCGGCCGTTCAATCAGGCGGGCCGCCGGCAGTCATATGTCAGCCCGCTGTCAGTGCGCTCGGGCATGCTGGCCCAGTCTGCCTCACCGAGAGGTCCTCCTGTGAAGAAGACGGCACTGCGCGCTTGCCTTGCCCCTCACCGCCATGGGTGTCGTGACGGGGCTGATCGGGGCCCGCTCCGCATCTGCCGACGTCGGGAGAACTCCCCTCACACCGACTGGGGAGGCATGGCTTTCCCGATCGATCTCTACTGCAACAACACACCGGGCGACGTCACGTCGCAGTCCTTCTACGGCAGCCCGGTGACCGGTCGCGCGACCAAGAGGACCAGGCCGCACGCCTGCGGCAACACGGTCTGGTACCACACCAAGGGCGACCAGGCCCTTGCTCCGTTCGAGGCCTACGACGGCTGGGGCGCGATGCCGTTCACCACCGTGCTGGCGCCGAGCGGAACCGTGCATCCCTTCCCCGGGCTTCCCCGGTGCCCGTGGTACTGAGGCTGAAAGGACAGGTGTGGACATGCTCGAAGCATTCCGGCTGCGTGCCAGGAAACCGCTGGTCGCACTCGGCCTGATCACGGCGCTCTCGGGCCTGGCCGCGGGCCTGGGAGCGGCCGCGACCGGTCCGGGCTCCGACGGCGGGGCGGCGGGTACGCAGGTGTCGGCGCTGGCGAAAGCCAGAGAGTCTGGGAAGCCAGTGGAGATCGTAGAGCGCCGGACGGAGACGTCCGAGGTGTTCGCGAATCCTTCCGGAACGCTGACGTTCACGGAGCATCTGGGTCCGGTTCGGACGCGGCAGGGCGGCAAGTGGGTGGACATCGACACCGATCTGCGGTTCGCCGAGCAAGGTGTGGTGCCGAAGGCGGCTGTGGCGGGGTTGACGTTGTCGGACGGTGGCCGGGAGCCGCTGGTGCGGCTGCGGAAGGACCAGCGGCACGAGCTCGCGCTGAGTTGGCCGGGGAAACTGCCGAAGCCGGTGCTGGACGGTGCGGTGGCGACGTACCGGGAGGTGTTCGACGGGGTCGACCTGAAGGTCGCTGTAGAGGCGGACGGCTTCTCGCAGGTACTGGTGGTCAAGAACCCCGAGGCCGCGAGGAACCCGGACCTGGAGAAGATCGCCTTCAGGCTTTCGGCGGAGGGGATGAAGATCACCGGCGGTTCTGGCAAGGGCCTGAGAGCCGTCGACGCCAAGGGCCGTTCGGTCTTCACCGGCGCTCAGCCGCAGGGGTGGGACAGCGCCAAAAGACCCCGCCGGTCGGCGATGCGCACTGAGGTTTCCGGCTCCACCCTGGCCGTGGTTCCGGGCAGGAAACTGCTCACCGGCCCGGACATCACGTATCCGGTGTACATCGGCCACACGCTCACCCAGAGCCTCACGGCATGGATGAAGGTCACCTCCGCATATCCGGATTCCTCTTACTGGAAATACTCCGGTGACTACGTAGCCGGGGTCTACACGTCGGGGCCGACCAAGGACGTCCATCGAACGTTCCTGCAGTTCGAAGCATCGAATCTGGCAGGCCGCCAGGTCGTCAGGTCGACCCTGACGCTCGCCCAGACGTACAGCACGCCCTGTGAGGACACCACGGTCGAACTCTGGCAGACCGGGCGTGCCTCCGTGGAGACGACCTGGAACCGCCAGCCGGCCTGGACGGCGAGGCTGGACGCCAAGGGCTGTCCGACGGGCACCGTCACCCTCGACGCCACGGCGGCGGCCAGCGCCGCGGCCGACAGTGGTTCCACCTTGTTGAATCTGGGAGTGCGACTCCCGTCCGAGGATCTGACGACGACCACGTACCGGATGTTCTCTTCGGCCGTGCTGACGACGGAGGCCGCCTACGCCGGACAGTGCTTCATGACGTCCGGGCTGGACTTCAAGGACACCGATTCCAACGCGTTCCCCCAGGGGATCGATTGCGAGAGCCTCGACACGGACGTACTGGCGGAGCCCTATGCGGACTCTACGGTGACCGGTCGACTACTCGCAGGATCCCACTACTTCGTGTGCTGGCGCAGTGGTGACATGAACGGTGCCGGAAACCGCATCTGGTACTACGTGAAGGGCGACTCCACCGCCAACTGGCCGACCTGGCAGGCGTGGGGCTTCGTCCCCGCGGATAAGATCATCGGCGTGGGCGCGGAACCCTACCCCGGTCTGCCGGCTTGCAACGTCCACAATGTGACGTCGGGCATCTCAGCCCCGCAGGACTTAAACTCCGACGGCCGCTACGACATCGTCGCCCTGGAGTCCAACGGCAACCTCGCCTACTACCCGGGCAACGGCAACGGCACCCTGGCCGACAAGCGGTACCTCTGGTCGGACGGCAGCGGCTCCCAGTACGCGGAGGTCTTCACAGGCGACTTCAACGCCGACGGCCGAGGGGACATCGCGGCCGTGGAGGCGATGTCCAACAGGATCTGGTGGTGGGAGGGCGACGGCGACGGTGGGCTGACCGGTGCCCGTCGTGCCCTCACCGACGCCTACAAGCACACGCAGGTCGACTACTTCGAGTGTATGAACTTCTTCACGCTCGATTACGACGGCAACGGCAGGAGCGACCTCGGCGCCGAATGCTGGGACCTCAACTACGAGAAAAAGTTCGCACGCCTCTGGCCCGGCAACGGCTCGGGCGAGATCTATCCCAAGCCGGTGCAGGCGACAAACCCGCACTACGGCACCTACGACTGGAAGCCCGGCGACTTCGACGGCGACGGACGCGCCGACTTGGCGGCGATGGTCGACGGAAAGCTCTCCTGGTGGCTCGGCAACGGCACCGGTTCCATCAAGAACGGCACCACACACGGCAACCCGCGTCCCTGGCCGGCGGCTGGCTTCGGCACAGTGAGCAAGGTGTTCGCCGGTGACTTCAACGGAGATCGCCGCTACGACATCGCGGCCGTCGATGCGGGCGGCTCGCTGTGGTGGTGGCCCGGCGACGGCCTGGGGGGTCTGGGCACCCCCGCAAAGATGTCGACTGCCACGGACTGGGGGGCCTACAAGGACCTGATGTGAGAAGGCTTTTGAGGGGTATTCGATTTGCGTTGATTACCTGTTATGCCCCAATAGGTTCCCCCGCCGGGTTGGTGTGGTCTCGTCCGTTGCACGCTCGGTGAGGTTGTCTATGGAGGCGATGTGGATCAGGTCCCATCGGTGTTCGTGGACGCATCTCCTGGTGCCAGTCTCGCTGGATGCGGGGCGGGAAGACCTGGAGCAGACCGACGGCTGGACGGACCGGTGGACCGCGATGTGGAAGTACGCCGGGGACGAGGCGACGGGCCCGGTTCGGCACCTCGGGCAGGTTCCGGTGGCGAGTCGCGGCCCGATGCGGGGTTTCACCTGGCGGCAGGATCAGCGGCACCGGCCCGGTTTGGGCTCGTTGCCGGCGACGGGGTGGCTGCACGGGTTCGAGGGGGCGAATCGAGGGTGAAGTTCCCCCAAGGCCGGGTAGTTAGCGTTTTCGAACGTCACGCAAGGGGTGTTGAGGGGTTCTTGACGTGGAGCAACGGAGCTCGTTGGTACAGGCAGTCGTCCAAGACAGCTTGTCCCGCAAGGAGCTCCGTTGCCTGTTCATTGTGTCTCGCCGTCGGCGCTGGCGGCCATCACCCGTACGGTGACTGTGGCCGCGGGCCGGTTCGCTCCCGGACATCTGGGAGAACTGACGCCGATCATGCCGTTCGAGCTGGTCGACGCGGTCTTGTCCGAGACCAGGACCGTGCAGCGGCGGTTGCGTGATCTGCCCTCGCGGGTCGGCGTCTACTTCCTCCTGGCGATGTGCCTGTTTCCCGAGATCGGCTATCGGCTGGTCTGGGGCAAGCTGACCGCCGGACTGGCGGGGATGCCGATCGTCTGCCCGAGCACGAAAGCGCTACGTGATCTGCGCCGCAGACTCGGCAGCGCGCCGGTGCGGGCGTTATTCGAGGTGCTGGCCGGGCCGTTGGCCCAGCCGACCACGCCGGGGGTACGGTTCGGCCCGTATCGGACGGTGTCGTTCGACGGCTGCAGCTCGATCAAGGTGCCTGACAGCGAGCGCAACCGGGGCTGGCTGGGGCGGTGCCCGCACGGCGGCTACCCCCAGGTCGAGCTGATGACACTGGTCGAGACCGGCACCCGGGCCGTGATCGGAGCGGTCTTCGGCCCCACCCGGGAGGGCGAGACCTCGTACGCCACCAGATTGTCGCACCATCTGGGTCCCGAGATGTTGGTGCTGTGGGACCGCGGCTTCGACGGCAACGACTTCCTCGCCACCGTGCACGCCACCGGCGCACGGGTCCTGGGCCGCATTCGCCAGCGCCGCCGCCCACCGGTCCTGAAGCCGCTCGCTGACTCCTCCTACCTCTCGGTCATCGGCGGCGTCCCGGTGCGCATCATCGAAGCCCGGGTGAGCGTCACCTGCACCGATGGCAGCAACTTCGACGGCTCCTACCGTCTGGCGACCACCCTCCTGGACGCCCGCCGTCACCCCGCCGACCGCCTCGTGCACCTCTATCACGAGCGCTGGGAGCACGAGAGCGCCTACTACGCCTTGCGCCACACCATCCTGCACGGACGTGTCCTGCGCTCGCACGACCCGGCCGACGTCGAGCAGGAGATGTGGGCCCTGCTCACCCTCTACCAGCTCCTGCGCCGCGCCATGGTCGAGGCTGCGGAGTCCAGGCCCGGCACCGATCCCGACCGCTGCGGCTTCACCATCGCCCTCCAAACCGCCCGCGACCTGCTGGTATGTGCGGAAGGAATCTTCGAGCAGGGTATCGGAGAGATCGGCCGCCGAGTCCTGTCAGGTCTGTCGCCCGCACGGCGAACCCGCGTCAGCACCCGCAAGGTGAAGTCGCCCATCTCCCGTTACGCGGAAAGGAAACTGGACGGCCGCCCCGACGTCAGCAAGGTGGTGACCTCGATAGCGATCACTCTCCTGCCGCCTCCGTCGCCGGAGCCCGCACTGCCTGCGACGACCGCCCGGGAGAACACCGGAAGCCGCTTGGCCCGTGTCCTGGCCATCCTGCAGTCCGAGCCCGAACGGCTATGGCGCTCAAGGGAGATCGCCGAGCTCCTCGGCGACGTCACCCTCGTCGCCACCTATCGGCAACTCGCCCGCTGGACCGAGAGAGGAATGATCAAGAGAGTCCGCACCGGCCGCTACACGGCAATCACGCAGGTCTCAACACCCCTTGCGTGACCTGCGAAAACGCTAACTACCCGGCCTTGGGGGAACTTCAGTCATCGAAGTGCCCCTGCCCAAGGTTGAGGTCCTGGGGATCGACGAGACCCGCCGGGGCAAGCCCCGCTGGGAACAGGACGCGGATACCGGCACGTAGCGTCTGACGCGGGACCGGTGGCACACCGGCTTCGTCGACGCCCTCGGCACTGGCGGCCTGCTCGGCCAGGTCGAGGGCCGCACCACCGCCGATGTGCTGGCCTGGCTCTCCACCACGCCACTGGAGTGGAGAAAGAAGATCCGGTACGTCGCCATCGACATGTCCACCACCTACCGGGCCGCCGTCCGCATCGGCCTCCCACATGCCACCGTGGTGGCCGACCACTTCCACGTCGTGCAGCTCGCCAACAAGATGCTGTCCATGGTCAGGCGCCGGACCACCGCCGAGATCCGCGGCCGGCGCGGACGCGCGAGCGACCCGGAGTGGAAGGCCAGACGGCGGCTTCTGCGCAACCGCGAGGACCTCACCGACGACCAGTTCGCCGCCATGTGGAACGCGCTGCTGGGCGAGGGGACGATCGGGCAGACGCTGCTGACGGCCTGGATCGCCAAGGAGAACCTGCGCAACCTCCTCGCCCTGGCCCGTACCGGCGCCGACCGGCACCAAGTCGGCCACGCCCCCTGGAAGTTCCTCACCTGGTCCGCGGATTCCGACATCCCCGAGGTCCGGCAACTCGCCGCCCCGGTCGACCGCTGGTGGCCCGAGATCGAAGCATTCATCGACACCGGCCACCACAACGCCAGGAGCGAGGGCATCAACCGCGTGATCAAGCTCGTCGCCCGTGCCGCGTTCGGCTTCCGCAACGCCGAGAACCAACGGCTACGCACACGCTGCGTCACCACCCGCCGAGCCCGCGGACACCTCCGCACCGCTCAACTTTGAAGACCCGGGAAGATGGGAGGGCAGGCATGGACTCGCTCGGTGCTCATACGGATTCGACACCCACATGATCACCGTCAGCCATGCCTGCACTGCTTCCAGGGCCCACCACCGTCACGAGCCGACAAGTCGTCACATCCAGTGCTCAGCAGGCGAACCGCCCACCTCAAGACTTCTCAAAGACCCTGGTGATCCGGGGCGTCCACGCCGTCGCCGAACGCGCCAACGCCCTGCTGAAGGTCACCTTCAAGGCGCTGCGCAGGGTCAGCCTCGACCCGTCGGCCATCACCCGCATCGCCCGAGCCGCCCTCCTCCTCCAGCTCGAACACGGCCGCACCATCTGAAGGAAGATCACAAACGTGACGAGAGATTACCGAGAAGGGTTCAGTAAGGTTCGACAAACCCAACCTGCTCAAATGACGGATCGCCCTCGATTATGGGAACGAAAAGCTCGCCACGCAATGCGCTCCAAAGAAAGTCAACGAACTGCAATTCCAACACAACCCATTGCCCAACATCTACGGCAACCCGCCATTCCCGCGACTCGCGTTCGGGAGGGACAAGAAAGACGTAGTTACCTGAGGTCGATCTAGCAACCGGAATGACCCCATCCTTGGCTGGATACAGAGAATGCGGATACAACTCCGGATAACTCCGAGACAACTCGCCGTAGGCATACGCCGCCTGCTCCCAAAGTGATTCCAATCCCAAGCTCTCGGGGCCCTCCCCGGCTCGGGGATGGAAGAAGTAGAGTTGGTCATTGACACAACCGGGGCCGTATGCAGAAATGAACTCCTTATAGTCGCCAGGAAAAATGACGCCCGACCTTGCTTCGACACTCTCCCAGTCCGCACCTACATCACCGTTAACCCGCGGCGGACCAAGAAGCTCATGGAGCTGAAAGACTTCCACCAGACGACCTCGCTGAACAGAGATAGCCACCAGTTGGCCGATTGTAAACAGTACAGTTGAGACGATATCCGTTGTCGCCTACAGCATACATCTCGATCTCTGTCGGGATTGCCAGATCGGGACCGCCATAAATCGGCAAAACCCCAAGTGTCACTCGCTCTCCAGATTTGACTGCCTTCGTCACATCGTCTTCCAGCGATCGCATATGCGGCGAGTTTGCTGGAGTCTGATAGCCGGCAACAAAGTTGCGCAGCGTATCTCTCGCGCCTCCCATCTGATTACCAATAACGTGCAGAGCCGCTCTGTTACTGGCCGGGAGGCGCTCATACCCCGCAGGCTTCCACTTCGGATCCAAGCGCCAAGGCCTCAGATCGAATGCATCTATTCGGGCAACTGCGCCGGTAGCCCTGCAGTCATTCACTCCAGAGCCAAAACGAGTCATCGGAGCATAATAAAAAGATGGATCACTAGAGGGGAAATCCCGAGAACAGGAATTGCTGGTCCGCTGCGAGGAATGGTCTGCACCTGATCCTCCAAAACCCTGGTCGGTGTCGATCTGCACCCCGGGGAACATGTCCTGAAGATCTTCAAGCCCTGTCGTGTCCAGCGGTGCGGGCTGATAGACCGCGGCCACCTCGACAGGGAGCATTCGATCGTAGCGAATCGCTGCGTCAATTGAATGCTGCCGAATCCGGGCGACGTCGACTGTCGGCTTGGGTGCCGGCCGGGTCGGTGCGGGCTTGGGGCGCGGGCCGCGGTTCGGGTTCTGTGGCGGTCGCGGGGCGGTCGGGCGCGTCGTGTTCGGCGCCTTCACAGTCCCGCGGGAGCCGCTGGTGCCACGAGAGTTGCCGGTACCGCGACTGTACGTCGTGTTGGTGCCCCTGCCGGTACCGCGACTGTACGTCGTGTTGCCGCCCCTGCCGGAGCCGCGGTAGGTCGATGTGCTGCCGCCTCTGCCGCAGGAGTAGGTGCAGCGGCCCGTGTTGCCCCGGTTTCCGCTTGCTCTGGTGTAGCTCGGCGTGCGTGACCGGTCGTAGCGGTCCATCTCGCGGGTGTTCTTGCGGTTCTGGGACCGGGCAGATACCCGGCTCGTGGAGGAGTAGGACACAGCTGCTCGCCGCGGCTTCGTCGTTTTGGATACTTCGGTGTATCGGATGGGAGGGGTGATTCCGCTATAACTCCCGCCGCCCCTGTAGCCTCTGCCGTTTCCTCCGGTGCCGTAGGCGCGCATGTGGCCCGTGGGGTCAGTAGCGTTGAGCGGGTCCGCGTTGGCATATACGAAGCGGTTGGCTTGCGCCGACGAGACTGGGGGGAGAAGCCAGGTGTCGCGGGAGGCGAATGCGCCTGTGCCCGGTTCGTACCAACGGGCCGCCATGTTGACGTCTTCCGACGACGGGTCGGTCCATCCTGACTGGTAGCCGATGGCAGGGGCGTTGCCCTGTGTGGCGGTGACCTTGCCGAAGGGGTCGTAGGTGGTGGAGTCGGTGACGGTCAGGCCGTCTGCGGACAGGCCGGCAACGCGGTCGGTGTGCTGGTCGGTGACGGACCACTGTGCTGAGCCGTTCCGCTTGGAGGACAGGAGCGAGCCGTCCGGGGTGCGTGCGTAGCTGGTGGTGCCGTCGGTGATCAGGTTGTTGGAGCCACCGTCATAGGTGAAGGCGGTGCCGTTGTACGTGGTGACCCGGTCCAGTGAGTCATAGGTGAAGGTCGATGTGCCGTCGGTGATTTTGCGCTCGAAGGCATCGAAGGCAAGTTGCCGAGTGCCGCCCGTGCCACCGGTGACCGTGGCGAGGGTGCCACGGGGTGTGTAGGTGTGGGTGGCTCCACCACCGGTCAGGAGCCGGTTGCGCTCGTCGTATGTTGCCGCTGCGGTTCCGGCCTTGGTGCGGTTACCGGCGTCGTCCCACTCGTATGCCGTGGTCGTCGATCCGCTGGTCCAGGAGGCGAGCCGGCCGGCCTGGTCATAGCCATAGGCATTGTCCCCAGCCCCGGCCGTACCGGTTGTCTTCTTGCTGGTGAGCCGGTCATCGAGGTCGTATCCGTAGGTAATGCTCGCGGCTGTGACCGTCCCCGCGGGGTTGGTGATCTTGTCGTCGACGAGACGACCGAGGCTGTCGTAGTCGTATGTCCGACGCGCCGATTCAGTCCAGGTGGAGGAACCCTGCGGCAGGTTCGCGTACTGCTCCAGCTTGAGGCGCCCGGCCGTGTCGTAGTTGTACCAGATGTCCGCACTGGTCATCTCGTTCCACAGCCACTGAAGGCGCCCGGCCGCGTCGTAGCCGTACTCGGTGGTGTTGGCCGGGTCGGTGCGCTCGGTCATGTTGCCGTCGAGGTCGTAAGCGTACGTGGTGGTGCCGCCAGGCCCTTCGGCGCCGAGGAGTTGGCCCCGGTCGTTGTAGGTATAGCTGTTGCCGGCCAAGGGATTGTCCGTGCCGACGCTGGTCATGCGGTCGGCCAGGTCGTAGCGGAAAGTGCGAGTGGACGTGGTGACTTCGGATCCCGTGCCGGTTTCCTTGGCCAGGCGGCCCAGAGCGTCGTAGGACCGCTCCCTCTTGACTCCACCGGGCAGCAGCTCGGTGATGGCCTGGCCGGCAGCGTCGTAGACGGTCGTCCAGGTTCGGTCGGTGGCGTTCGGATGGGCCGTAGTCGCAGGCTCGATGGTGGACTCGGGCAGGTTCCACGGGGTGAAGGTGTAGCGCGTGGTGTGGCCTCGTCCGTTGGTGAGGCGCGTGCGGTTGCCGGCGGCGTCGTAGCCGAAGCTGGTGGTGATCGACTTGTCGGCGCTGACGGTCTCGACCAGCTGCGTCACCCGGCCGAGAGCGTCGTGGGTACTGGTCGAACGCGACTGTTCTGCCGATATCTGGGCGGTCTGATTGCCTTCGACGTCGAACTCTGCGCGGACCGTACGCAGTGCGGTGGTGCCGGTGCCGAAGTCGGCGATCGCGGTGGCGTTGTCCAGTGCGTCGTAGGTGGTTGTGGTCTTGCGGTTGGTGGCGTCGATGGTTTCGGTCTGTCGGCCGAGTCCGTCGTAGCCGAACTTCGTGATTCCGCCAACCGGGTCGGTGACTGTCACGGGTTCGCCTGCCGCATTGTAGGCAGTGCGGGTGGTGCCACCTGCGGGGGTCGTGGATGCGGTCTGGTTTCCTGTGTCGTCCCAGGTGTAACGGCTGGTCAGGTTCTGAAGTGAGGGATACCGCTCGACCGTGGTGGCGGTGAGCTGGCGTCCCAATTCGTCGTAGGTGGCCTCCGTTCTGGCACCGGTCGGGTCGGTAGCGGAGAGCTGCTCGCCGGTGGGGGTCCATGTGAAGGTGCTGACGCTGCCGCCGTCCAGACTGGTCTGCTGGCTGTTGAACGTTCCGGAATGCTCGGTGAGGCTGGTCAGTTCGGTCTGCACTGCGGGGTCGGTCTGCTTGGTCAGGTTGCCGAACTGGTCGTATACGTAGCGAGTGGTGCGGTTGAGCGCGTCGGTTTCCGCGGTGGCGCGGCCGAGCGCGTCGTAGGTCGTCCGCATGACGGCGGTGATGGGTGTGTCGCCAGGCGGGGTGTAGGTGGGCAGCGTCAGGGCTGTGACACGGCCGAGTCGATCCACAATGGTTCGGGTTTCCGCACCGCGGGCGTCGCGGCTGTCGGTGGTCTCACCGAACGTGTTGTAGCCGACGCGGGTCTGGGGACGGGAGGAAACAGGTTGCGCGTCTTGCTCCTCGACCTGTACCGGCGGGTCGGTAACGAGAGTCAGGCGGCCCAGGGCATCGTACTGGTAGTCGGTTGCGTGGGCCTGGCTGCTGGCTCCGCTGAGGTTGCCGCGTGGGCTGACTTCCCGGACGAGCAGTCCGCGTTGGTCGTAACTGCGGGTGGTGATGTGCGTGCTGGTGCCGTCGGTGAGGGTGTCCTTGGTCGGGTTGCCTGCCTTGTCGTAATCCGTCGTCGTGGTGAGCTTCTTGCCGGAGGAGTCGATCGTCGCCGTCTCCTGGATGATCCGGTCGTCCCCGTCGTAGGCGAAGGTCGTCACACGATTCAGGTCATTCGGATCCAGGACCGTCTTCGTGATGCGGCTGGTGGCATCCAGCGTGTGCGTGACGGTGGTGCGGCCGCCTCCGGTGACCTGCTTGGTCAGATTGCCCGCGCCGTCGTAGGAGTTGGCTTCGAGGACGATATCCCGCCGTGTGCCGTCGGCCTGGGTGATCTGCTTGGCCGTCGCTGTGGCCGGCAGACCGTCGTCGAAGTAGGTGTAGGTGGTGGTGGCCCCCATCGCATCGCTAGTGGATGCCAGTCGCCCGGCAGGGTCGTAGGCGTTGGAAAGCACCACCAGGTCACGGATCTCGCTGGTAGGGCTTCCCGTCCAGTCCTTCAGGACCGTCTCGGCGTGCTCGCCGCGCGGGGTGTAGGCATAGGTGAATCGTGTGCCCGCAGCGTCGGTCATCGCCGTCACACGGCCCAGCGCATCGTATGCGAGGAGTGTGGTGTTTCCCTCTGCATCGGTACTGCTGTCGTTCAGGCCACGCTCGTTGTAACGGTGAGTGGTGGTACGGGTGGCATCGCCGCCGGTGGTGTCTTCGGTGGATTCGGACAGCAGGTTGCCGTCCTCGTCATAGGAGCGCGTGACCTTCGCGGTGTGAGTGACGCCTGTGATGTCGTTCTTCACACCACCGCCGGTCTCCGTCACCGGACGCGAGAGCTTGTCGTAGGCGAAGGCCGTACTCATACCGTCCGGGTAGGTGTCGGAGATCTGCTTCTCGGAGATCTTGCGGCCCAACCCGTCGTAGCTGTACTCCGTCGTCAACCCGGACGGTGCAGTGGTGCGTGCCAGGTCGCCATTTGCGAAGTAGTGGTACGCAGTGACAGCGCCGCCTGTCGTGCTCTCGGTCTTCACCAGGCCGGCGGGGGTGGTCCCGCCTCCTTGAGCGGGCTCGGTGCCGTCGGTGTAGATCGTGGTGCTCTCGCGGCCGTCGACGAGGCGCGTGGCCGTGGGCAGGCCCAGGGTGCTGTAGGTGAGCATGGTGCGGTAGCGGTTGTCGCCAGGCCCGGTGGAGCGAGCGTCACGAATGGCAATGGGCTTGTCATTGCGCAGGTCGAGTGGATCGTCGGCGTTCAGGTAGTAGTCGGTGAACGACGTCCAGCAGGAGTTGGAGTCACGGCAAGTGGTGACGCTGACGGTGTTGCCGCGGGCGTCGTGTCCGGTAATGGTGGCGTGCCCGTTGGGGTCGGTGACCGTGTGCGGGAAGCCTCCGGTGTCGTAGGTATAGGTGGTAATGCCTCCGTCTTCATCCGTGTCGGCCAGCCGACGGCCGCTTCGCAGCACGTCATAGGTAGTGCTGGTGGACTTCCCGACAGGATTGGTCACCGTGACGGTGGAAGCAAGAGCTGAGACTCCGCTGTACTGGCGCGACTCGAAGTGGTCGACGACCTGCTCGGCGGTCAGCGGGTGGTCGTACAAGGCGACCTCGTCCATGTCGCCGGTGAAGTAGTACGTGCCCGAGGCCACACCCATCCAGCCACTGCTCGCATAGCCGGCTCCGAGATAGGTGTATGTACGGCTCTGGTCGCTGATGGTGCCGTTGAGCGTGCCGACCAGCACGCCGTCGAGATAGAGCTGCTGGGCGTTGTCCGCCCCCGTGAGGACCACGTGATGCCACTCGTTGTCAGTGACCGTCTGAGTGGAGGTGATGGGGGTCGCACCACTGGCGCCGCTGAGATAGAACTCGCCGCGTAGCTTGCCGCTGCCGTCGATGTTGAGCGCAGGACGCCAGGAAGTGGGAATACTGCCCAGCGCTGCGTCCTGGAAGCCCAGGAGGACACCGGACGTGGCCGTGCGGAACCACATCTCCACTGCCAGACTGCTGTCACCGGCAACGATGCCACTGGGGATGCGGATATTGCCGTTTCCTGCGAACCGTACTGCGGCGTTGTCGCCGGTGCCGAAAGCACCGCCGATACCCAGAGTGGTGTTGGTGTAGGTGCCGTTGGCCACGCCGGCGGCGGCCTTACTCACCGCGGTCGTGCCGGAGGTCTCATCGAGCCGCCAGTAGGCCGACGGGCCGGTGCCTGTGACGCTACCGAGATAGCGAGCTCCATCACCGGCGACCATGGCGTTACGGGAGCGGAAGTGACGCTGAACCGAGGCCCCATCCAGCGGCTTGGCGTAAATTGCAACCTCGTCGATCTGCCCCGGGAAGTAGCTGATGGCACCCGGTGAACTCGGCCAGCTACCACCAGCGAAGCCCGCTCCGATGTAGGTGTACTTGTTTGCCTGGTGATTGACCGCGCCTGCCAGCGTTCCCTGCTTCTCTCCATCCAGGTAGAGAGTCTGCGTGCTGCCGGAAGCGGAAATAACCGCGTGATGCCACTCATTGTCGGCCACCGTGGTGGTCGAGGCGAGCGGTGTAGCCGTAACGGCAGAGGCGGCATAGAACTTGCCGTGCAGTTTGTTGTCCGCGCCCACGTACAACACTGGGGTCCAACCACCGGTCGGAGTTGTCGCACCGTCCAGTTCGGCACCTTGATCACCGACGAGCACTCCGGGCTCCGAGGTGCGGAACCACAGTTCCACCGCCACATTGGTGCTCTGGTGCAGAAGTTCTTCCGGAATTTGGGCATAGGCGTTCCCCCCGAAGCCTGACGAGGTGTTGTCGCCGTCAGCGAATACACCAGGCTGTCCGAGGTCCACGCTGTTCTGGTAGGAGCCGTTGGCTGCGTCTCCCGTCTCGCTCCGGGCGCTGGCACCGTAACGCTCACCCAGCCGCCAGTAGCCGACCGGGCCTGAGGATGCGACTTCGGAGGCGTAGGAAGCCGAGCCAGCACTGTACTGCTCGTCCGAGACCCGCCACACGCCGCCGTTCTCGTCCGTGTTGCTGGTCACGCGTCCGGTGTCGTTGTCGTAGACGACGGTGGCATGGGTGCGGCCCGAGGGCAGCACAACCTTCGTCATCCTGCCTGCGGTGTTGCGGGCTGCGTAGTGCTCAGCCACAGTCTTCGCATCCAGCACATGGGTATAGACGGCGACATCGTCCATCGCGCCCTGAAGGTGGTAGGTACCGCTGGTGACGCCCATCCAGCCCTCATTGCCCCAGCCCGCGCCGAGGTAGGCGTACTGGTCGTCACGGGTTGTCACGGTGCCGGTCAGGCTGCCGACGGCCGCGCCGTCAAGATAAAGAGTCTGCGTCGTGCCTGATGTGGTGAGCACCGCGTGGTGCCAGGCACCGTCGGTGACAGTCTTCGTGGAGACGATCGGCTTCGTTCCGGCGTACTCGACGGTGTAGAACTGCCCTCGCAGCTTGCCGGCGCCATCCACATTCAAGAAGGGGCTGTAGCGGGTGGGGCGCTGGCCCACCTCGGCGCCCTGCAAGGTGGCGAGCACCCCGGGAGCAGTGGTTCTGAACCACAACTCCATCGACATGTACTCAGAGGTCTTCAGCGCGTTCTCAGGGAGCTCGATCACGGATGCTGCGCCGTCGAAACCGGCGGCGCCGTTGCTGGTCCCCGTGACGGCCGGGGTGACCCCGAGGGTGACATCCCGGTAGAGAGCGTCATTGAATCCAGTTCGCGACGGTACTTCGCTGCGCGCGATGGAGCCTTCGGTCTCGCCAAGTCTCCAGTATGAGATGGGGTTGGAGTTCCGTACGGCTGTCCGGTAGAGCGAGCCGTCCTCATAGGAATAGCGAGTGCACTTCGTCGCCGAGGTAGGTGGGCATACCTGCGCCAGGCGGTCACCCTCGTAGGAGTACGTCCACGTCAAACCCGGCGTGCTCGCGTCCACCGGGCTCGTGGTCACGGCTGCCACATGGCTGCCGGTCCAGGTGAAGTCAAGGGAGCGGCCCGAGAGCAGGTCGGTAACCTTCCTCAGCGGACCCCCGTCCTCTGCCTCATAACTCAGCCGCTGACCGCGCCCCGCGGAGTCGACGACCTTGTACAGGAGTCCGTTGGGCCCGAAGTGGTAGGTCGCCCCCGAACGCTCACGGATAACCCAGCCGCCATCGATCGCACGAGTCAGAGTGACAGTGCTGCCCTTCGGCGCGACGTACTCATTGGCTGTCCCCGTGCCGAATCGCGCTTGAGAACCGTCCGCCAGCGTGACAAGGACCGTTCCCAGGTCGGGCTCTTCCCGAAGCCGCATGTCCCAGCGGGTGGACCACCCTGCACCGAACAGTCCACCCAGGCGAGGATCCAGGGAGTTGTAGGTCCGTGTCACCGCCAGTTCCGGTCCCACTGTGGACACAGCCGCATCCGTGGCTGCCGTGACGTAATGCCCGGTCCGGGCGCCGAACTCCCGTCCGGCATCAGCTCCACCCAGATGACTGGTGATGCCGGGCTGCGGTACCTCGGTAGTGAACAGGGCCGGCGCAGGCCGTGTGGACGTGGCTGCCCCGTCGAACACGTAGGCGTACCAGGCATAGGTCTTGCCCCAGGACAGCCAGCCGCTGGGAACAGACCAGCGCTTGTTCGCACTGCGCGTATTCAGTCGGCAGTTCTTGCGGACATCCCTGCCCTCGACGTCGCACACCTCGAACTGGTATTGCAGCGCCGACGGATAGCGATCCTGATCGGTACCGTCTGCCCAGAGGGTAGGCCTCAGCGAGTCCGAGACGATTCCGCTGGCAGGTGCCTCAGCGACAAGCCGGGGCGGAATGTTGACGGCAGAGAACTTGACACCTACGCCTGGTACCCCGGCTGAGGTGAAACGAGTGGCCCCGTAGTCGGTCATGGTCCACACAAGTGTGTATGTCGCGGGCGCCAGGGGGGCTATTTTGGCATCCACCGTCACGCTCTCGCCGGGTGACACCGCAGTGGGCATCTCCGTGTAGACGATCTTGGAACTGTCGGTGATCTCCGCACCCGAGGCATCGTAAAGGTTGTATCGGAGCTTGTAGCTACCACCGGCCGGCCACGTCTCCTGCCCCTGGTTAGTGATGGTGACCTTCATCGCGCCCTGAGTGGTTGCCGTCACAGGGGCGGTGAACTCCCCGAGTTGGTAGGCGGCTCCGTACTTCGTCCACGTCACGTCAAGACTCGGCTTGCCATTCGGGTAGTCGTCGGAGCCGAACTGCTTCCACCCGTAGGAGTCCGTTGTCGAGGCCTTGACGGCCAGGCCGTAATTCTTCTGGCGTCCGTGCGTCCAGTCATCCACCAGCTTCCGACCAGCCTCGCCCAGCTTCAGCGTCTCCCAGGCCGGCCCACAGGACCACGTGTCCGAGCCCGCCGGCTTCCATCCGTGCGCAAAGCTCCTCGACACCAGAGATGATCCGGTCGAAGGCCCCGGGTAGGTGCTCGTGGTGCTCTCGGACCAGCTCGACGTGATCGGATGCACCGTCACCGGGCGTGCCGTGCATGAGTAGGACCAAGTGTTGTACAGAGCGAGATCCGCGCCGACCACCCAGGCGTTCTTCAATGACGTCTCCAGGCCGAGAAACCGCAGGAACGCGGCTGCCTTATGACTCCCGCCGTCATAAGTGCCCACCTTCAGCACCGTGTCACTGGAGAAATTCTGGTTGTAGGGAGCCTGAACGTAGGTACCGGCTGTTGCGTCGACTGACTTGAGCGACGGGTCCACACGGACCGGGAACATCCGCTCGGGAGCGCTCAGCCACGCCCTGTCCAAGGTCACGACCAGGACCTGACGGCCCATCTCCTCGACCAGCTGATATGTCACACCCGTGGAAATCTCACCCTGGTTCGCATTCTCCGCGACCCGTGAGTCCTCCATCCACCCGGAAGGCATCCATGCTTGCGGCACGCCCCCGAGATCGGTGAAAACCACCCCACCGTGGTCGTCGATGCTCGCGGTCAGCCCATCCAGACTCAGAGGAAAGCGCCACTCCGTCGGGGCGTTCCTGTCCTTGAGTACCAACGTCTCCTTGATCGAGTCACTGCCGGCCAGAAACTCCAGGTCTGCAGACTCTCGCACCTCCGGATACGTGATGACATTCCCCTCGACCCGGCCGGCGACGCTCCTGGCCCCGGTCAGGCTGTATCCGACGGACAGTTCGTCAGTCAGGCGCATCTGCACCAATGGATCGATATCTGCTGAGGCTCCGAACCCAATCGGTATTTCGGTGGAACTCGTCTCCCAGCCCGACTCGTTCGCGCTCATCGTTCGCGGGCCAGTGCCATCGACCGAGACAAGACGGGTGTCGATCTTCCGCCAGGTTCCGCTCCGATCGCGGTGATGAACCGGTTCAGCATAGAAGCGCGTGGTGAACGTACCGTCCTCGTTACGGAACGTCTGCGCACGCTCCTGACGTCGCCCTTCCAGCTCCTTGCTGGTTTTAGGGTCGAAGCCACTTAGGGTGTCCGGTTGCGGCGGTTTCACCTCGGTCGCCGGACCAGGCTTTGGCAGCTTGGTGTCACCCTCAAGCCGCACAGGCACGGACACCCCCTCAGGCGGGAGTTCTCCAGGTGCGGTCAAGGCGCCGTCACGTCCACCCGAAGTGGCCGCATCGGTGGCACCGCCGGAAGCGCGATGCCCCTTACTAGCGGCCGAACCCCATTTTTGCTCCGGAGCCGGGTCTCCCGCTGCCTCGACGGCCCACTGCCCTATGGCCCATGCACCCTGATCAACACCCGTGAGCGCAGTCATCACGAGGGCGACCACCAGCACCGGCAGACGCGAGATACGCAAGAGAACTCCCACCACAGAGAACACACGTCATCGACACTTGTATGAGTTTCATGCGCATGACACAAGGATTCCATGTGTCATGTGATCACACCGTGATCACTAAGACGCCATCCGCTTTCCGAATGTGATCCTTTGATTCAGGTTGGGCGGGCATGAACTCCCGTTGGCGGCAGAGATGAGGCGGTTCGTCCGCTCGAACCGCTCGTGGAGGTGGCTGGTGCCGTCGGTGCTCGGTCTGCTGGAAGCCCGGGAGGAGTAGGTCCGGGAAGACGTTGCGCGGCTGCGGGAGGAGGCCGAGCGGGTGCGGTCGGCGCTCGGCGAGGCTGAGAGCAGGTTGCCGCGGCTGGCCGATGCCCGTGTGGTGGCCAAGGTGCTGGCCGAGCCGCCGTCCACGGTCGCGGGGCCGGTGGTGAGCGCGGTGGCGGGGTCGGTGGTGCCGCGGCGGGCCGAGGGTATGACAGCGTCGGTCCTGCCTGCGGACTGCCAGCGGATCATGTCCGTGTTGGGGTCGGAAGCGGGCCGGGAGGGTATGCGGTGCCAGCGGTTGGCCGTGGCTCTGGGCCTCGACGTGGTCCCGGCGAAGGTCGAGGGGCTGCGGTCGAAGGCGAAACGCCTGGTGGAGCGGGGGGCGCTCCAGATGCGGCCGGGGGTGTTCACCCCGCTCGGGACGTCGGCCCGCTGACGGCGCCTGGCCGGCGTCCGGCCAGGCGGCCGCTCATGAGCATGGTCATGGACCACAGCATGGCCTGATGCATGGCGGGCAGTGTCTCGTAGTCGCGCACCAGACGGCGTGAGCGCATCAGCCAGCTCAGCGTTCTCGTGACGTAGCGAGAGCCAGCATGCCCGGTCCTGGAGCATTTCGCGGGGCTGCAGAGCCTGAGATCTTCTACAGCCCGTGGTGACGGTTAACGCAAAGCGCAGCCGACGCCGCAGCGCCGACGTTCACTCGTACTGGTGATGGACGAGCCTCTTACAGAGCAGTGCTTTGCGGGAGAGCAGTTGGGTTTCCGCCCACATCCGTCAGACGGCACCTACGGCAGAGCCAGCTCCAACTCGGCGCTGAGTGCCGCGATCCGTGGGCTCCCGGTCAACTCGCCCCTCCGAATAGAACCCCCACTCCTCTGCCTCTCTACCCCACCTTGCAAGCTGCCCCAGTCGATTGCGCGGGGCATCCAGCTGCCGCGTACGGCGCCGGCGCCGCGGTCAAGGGGTCACAGCGCCTGATCTGTGACGGCGCGCCCGCGCGAGTCCGACCCCCGTGACCTGCGGTGACGAGGCACCATGCGTTCAAGACTTTGCGACTCAGGGGGTGCGGCCATGGAGGTGGGCGAGGACGGTGGCCGGCCAAGGGGTCTTTGACCGAAGCGAAAGGGGGTCGGCGAGGAGGACCACACTTGGCGGATGGGAGCGAGCCGGCCCCTTTACCGAGTCAAAGCCATCGCTGCCGGTCCGCGGGCCGGGGAGCGACCGGATCGGGCGACCCCCGGTCAATCCCAGGTTGACGCCTACCCGGGTCGGTGGGAGCTCTGGGAGCGGAAGAGGGCTCCCAGAGCGCTCCCAAAAACGCTTCAGGGGCCGTTCGCAAACGGCCCCTGAAGTGCGACATCACTGTCGGGACGACAGGATTTGAACCTGCGACCCCTTGACCCCCAGTCAAGTGCGCTACCAAGCTGCGCCACGTCCCGGTGCCCGCTCTGACCTGGGGTTTCCCCTGGCCGAACGCGCATGAGAACCATACAACATTCCGGGCGGGAGTCCGACTCCATCGCCTCGCGGCCCGTCAATTGGTGTGAGAATCGGTGCATGAACAGCGTGCAGCGGGACCGCGATGCGCAGGGCCGGGCGCGCAGTGCACGTCCTCGTGACGGGCTGGGACGGCCGCTGCCCTACGGTGCGCCGGGCGTGGCCCGGCAGCCCGAAGGGGTGGTCCGCTCCCCCGCGGAGACGGTGCGGGAGGCGCAGCGGCTGCTCGACGCGGGGATGCCCTTCCATGCGCACGAAGTGTTCGAGGACGCGTGGAAGACCGGGCCCGCGGCGGAGGCCGGACTGTGGAAGGGGCTGGCCCAGCTCGCGGTGGGGCTGACGCACGCGGCCCGGGGCAATGCGGCAGGGGGCTCGGCGCTGCTGGCCCGGGGTGCCGAGTCGATCGCGGCGTTCCGGGACGTACGGCCGTACGGGATCGATGTCGAAGGGCTGACCGGCTGGGCGCGTGAACTGGCCGGGGTACTGGACCGGGACGGCCGGCCGGTGTCGGCCGTGGACTGGGCGCCGCGGATCACGGGCTGACACAGACCGTTCCGGGCGTACGGTGACCGTGCGCCCCTCGGCGGCGCGTTCGCGCAGGTGGACGAGTGATTCCGGGATGTCAGCAGCCCCTGGGCACACCGCGTGGCGAGCTCCGCACAGTGGCGAGGAATTGTGCCGCGGGGCATCGATCTCGCAGTCGTACCACGCAGTTGAGGGCTCAGTACTGCGGCCGACCGCAGCGGCTCTGCCTGACCGTGGCATTGCCGGTGGCCGGGTACACCCGCGGACGACGTGGGCCTGGCCGGGACGGGACGGGCCAGGCCCGGACGGGACAGGCCCGGACGGGACGGGACGGGCCAGGTTGACGGGCCAGGCCCGGACGGGACGGGACGGGCCAGGTCGGGACGGCGGCCATGCCGGCGCCGGGCGCCTCCTCCCGGGGCGGCCCTGTTTTCACAGCGGGGCGGGCCCCATCATCGAAGGAGGGGGGACGACCGACGATCGACTGATCGACGAGGAGTGGCGATGAGGCTGTCGTTCCTGGAGCCCCTCTACGCCGAGCCGGGCCCGTTCGCCTCCGTGTACCTGGACACCTCCCGCGACGTCCAGCATCCGGAGCGGGCGATCGCGCTGCGCTGGCGGCGGTTGCGCGACGTCCTGGCCCGTCAGGGCATCGACCGGGCCTCGCTGACCGCCATGGAGCAGGTGGTGGGGGCGGACACGGAAGTGCCCGGGACCCACGGGCAGGCCATCTTCGCCGCGCACGGAACCCTGGTGTTCGACGGGGAGCTGCCGGTGCCGCCGACGCACGACTCCGCGCGCTACGGCACGCTGCCGGACGCGATGCCGCTCGTGGCCCAGCATGTGCCCGAGATCCCCTATCTGGCGGCGGTCGTGCACTACAGCGGTCTGCCCACCGCCGAGACCGTGGGCTGGGTGACGGTGGAGGCCGAGACCGGCGTGTGGCCCGCCTCCACTGTCACCCCGGGTGAGCGGCTGCATCAGCGGGTGCCGGTGGGCGAGTGGCACCGTTCCGCCGTCCGGCTCGGCCATCGGCTGGACCAGTGGGCACGACGCGACCACGCCGACGCCGTCGTCCTGGGCGGGGACGACTGGGCGTGCAATGTGCTGGCCCGCCGGCTGCCGGAGAGGCTGCACCACCGGGTCGTACGTGTCGGGGGCCCGACGCCCACGGACACCGGGCGGGCCCTGCTGGAGCCGCAGCTCGACAGTGTGTTCCGCGGCCACATGGCCCGGCACGACTGGGCCCTCGTGGAGAAGTTCATCGCGCGGCGGGCCCGGGACGGGGCCATGGCCGAGGGCCTGGCCGCCACCGTCGCCGCCCTCCAGCGCGGCCAGGTCTCGGCGCTGCTGCTGAACCACCCCCCGGAGTCCTCGCTACGCCTCTGGGCGGGCCCGGAGCCCACCCAGCTGGCCCTGACCGAGGAGGAGCTGAGCTCGTTCGGCGTGCGGGCACCTCACGAGGAGCGTGCCGAGGAGGCCCTGGTCCGGGCCCTCGTGGGTACCGGCGCCGAACTGGTCGTCGTACCGGAGCAGGTGCTGCCGCTGCAGGACGGGGTGGGGGCGCTGCTCCGCTACACCGATCCGGGGACACCGTCCTGAGGGCGTCCCTGGACGACCCGGATCCGGGTCTCAGGGCTGACCCTGATGCCCTGGGCTTCCGGCACGTCTAGCGTGGACTTCACCGGCACCGCTCCGTGGACGGCATACACGGGGGTACTTGGGGGAACGTCGTCCCCGGAGCGGACAGCCGAGGCATATGCCGGTCAGGCACGCAAATACGTCAGCACGGCCATCACCCGGCGATGGTCCATGAGGTCCGCCTCCAGCAGCAACTTGGTGAAGATGTTCCGTACATGCGTCTCCACCGTTTTGCCGCCGATGACCAGTTGCTGCGCGATGGCCTCATTGGACCGTCCCTCGGCCATCAGCGCGAGCACCTCGCGCTCCCTGGCGGTGAGCCCGTCGAGCGGGCCGGGGGCGCGTGGTGCGTCCATCAGCCGGGCGACGACCGCTGGGTCCACGACGGTGCCCCCGGCGGCGACGCGTTTCAGGGCACTGCCGAGTTCGTCGATGTCCGAGATACGTTCCTTGAGCAGGTAGCCGAAGCCGTGCGGGTCCTGGGCGAGGGCGCGTACGGTGCCGGCTGTCTCGACGTACTGCGACAACAGCAGCACGCCTGTACCCGGGTGGCCGGCGCGGATGGCGGCCGCCGCGCGGATGCCCTCGTCGGTGTGGGTCGGGGGCATCCTGATGTCCAGCAGGACGGCGTCCGGCCGGTGCGCGGCGACCAGGCCGAGCAGCGGGACCGTGTCGCCGCAGTGCGCGGGCACCTCGAAGCCCTCGTCGGTGAGGAGCCGGACCATCCCCTCCCGCAGAATCGCCGAGTCCTCGGCCACGATCACCCGCACGGCAGCTCCGCTCTGATCCTGGTCCCGCCGCCGACGGGACTGTGTACGTGAAGGACGCCGTCGACGGCGGCGAGCCGGTCCGCGAGACCGAGCAGCCCGGTGCCGCGCGCGGTGTCGGCGCCGCCGATGCCGTCGTCGACCGTCTCGATCACCAGTCTGCCGTCGCGGTACCGGGCGGAGACGCTGACCGCCTTCGCCCGCGCGTGCTTGGCGGCGTTGGACAGGGCCTCGCAGACGGTGAAGTATGCCGTGGACTCGACGACCGGGTCGTAGCGCCGGGGCTCGGCCGCGACCACGACCGGCAGTTCGGCCTGCTCCGCCAGCGCCATGAGTGCGGGGCCGAGGCCTTCGCGGGTGAGGACGGCCGGGTGGATGCCGTGTGCGATGCCGCGCAGCTCCTCCAGGGCGAGCTTCAGACTGCGCTCGACCTCGGCGACGGAGCGGCGCAGTGAGTCGTCCGGGTGGTCGGCGAGGCCCTTGTCCACCCGGCGCAGCGCCATCAGCGCGAAGACCAGGCGGGCCTGGGCACCGTCGTGCAGGTCCCGTTCCAGCCGCTTGCGTTCGGTGTCGGCGGCGCGGACGATGCGCGAGGTGACCTCCTTGGCGCGATTGCGCAGCCAGACGTTCTCCAGCGCCAGCCGTAGGGACGCGGCCACGGCCTCCAGCAGCTCGGGGTCCTCGGCGAGCGCCGGATCGTGTCTCAGCAGCGCCAGCGCGGTGCCGCGGGAGGAGTCGACCCGGGTGCAGCCGGCGCCGGCGGCGCGTACCGTCCGGCCGTCGCTGTCGAGGTACGCGTCCTGCTCCTCGTGCCACAGTGCGAGCCGCAGCGTGGGGTCGCCGAGCACTCGGGCGAGGGCCTCGCGCAGCCGTCCCGGGTCGGGGTCGGCGCCCACCTCTATGACGAGGCCGCTCACCTCGGCCCGCTGGAGCTGCATCCGCAGCAGACCGGCGAGGAAGGCGATGGGCACCGCGGTCTGGGTGAGGTCGGAGAGCAGGTAGAACGCCTCCTGGGCCGGCCCGCTCAGGGTGGGCAGCAGATACAGCACCAGGTCCCAGACGAGGAAGGACGTCGCGATGGCGATGGCGATCCAGGCCGGAAGGAGCGCTCGCCGCCGTGCGACGGAGGCGCGCTGCCAGCGGCGTACGATCAGCGCCACCATCACCATGGACACCACGAAGCCGACGGCGCGGAAGGCGCCGTCGACGTAGTCGAAGAGGTATGTGGCTCCGGGGACCAGCAGCGGATTGGGGCCGCAGTCGCGGCAGTCCAGATAGGTGGTGCCGGTCGCGACGGCCGGATCGAACGTCAACGCCCGCAGCAGTCCGCCCACGGCGACGAGCCCGTACCCGAAGAACACCAGGCGCCGGGTCGGCACCGTGGTGAGCCGTCCGTCGGGGAAGGAGACCACCAGGTGGAGGAGGACGGCCGCATTGAGCCCCTCCCACCAGGCGCCCGCGGCGAAGAGCGCGGGCACTCCGGTGCCCTGCAGATTGCCGAGGAACCAGGTGATCCCCTCGGCGGCCATCAGCACGCCGGTGCGGTTCGCGGGCCGGCGCCACCAGGCCACGATCCCCGCGGCCGCGTACGCCCAGCCCACGGCCAGGTCCCGCGCCACGTCACCCGCCGACCCGCCGGCCCTCGCATACGCCCAGCCGCCGATCGTCCCCGACGCGACGGCCGCAGCCGCCGCCACGCCCAGCCGGAGCCGCAAGGCCCGCTTCCCCTGCGTCTTCACCGGCCACACGGTAGGCCATGGCCGGAGCGGTCGGACACGGCGCGACGGATGGTCCCGGCCGCCCGGATGGCGGTTCCCGCCGTGCGGTGCCGCCGCGGGCGGCCGAGGCTGGGGGCGACTGCGGCCGGAACGGCCTTCGACGAACGCTGAGGGAAACAGGTCATGGACTACACCAAGCTGTCGCCCGCACTGGCGGCGACGTACGAGCGCTACCAGCAGGAGGGCCGCGCGCGAAGCCCGCTCACGCGCCAGGCCCGGATGCTCGGCCTCGTCTCCGTACGGGAGGAAGCGAAGCCGGTGCGTGTCGTGGTCTCGCTGGAGTGCGATCCCGACGCCACTCTGGAAGGCAGTCTGAGCGACGGGATCGAGCTCAACCAGGGCGGCAGAAGGGTGCGCACCGCCATCGTCCCCCTGGACGAACTCCAGCGGCTCTCCATGCACCCCGGCGTCAAGCGCATCGTGCCGGCCACGCAGCTGCGCCCCTGCCTGAACCTCGCACAGGCGAAGGTCGCCGTGCCGGAGTTCCGGCTGAACACCGGACTCACCGGCAAGGGCGTCGTCGTCGGCATCGTCGACAGCGGTATCGACCCCCTGCACCCGGCGTTCTCGGGACGGATCGACCGGATCTGGGACCAGACGATGCTCGGCGGTACCGGTGTTCCGGAGGGCAAGTACGGTGCGGAGTTCACCAATGCCGGGATGACGATGGCCACCCTGTCCCGCGACACCGAAGGCCACGGCACCCATGTCGCCGGCATCGCCGCGGGTGTGGACGGCGTCGCCCCCGAGGCGCGTATCGTCATGGTCAAGACGGACTTCCAGGACGCGCACATCATCGACGGTATCCAGTACATCTTCCGGGTGGCGCGCGACCTCGATCTGCCCGCGGTGGTCAACCTCAGCCTGGGCGGGCACTTCGATCCCCATGACGGCACCGACCCGATGTCCCTCGCCATCGAGGAGGAGACGGGCCCGGGCAGGATCGTGTGCTGCGCCGCCGGCAACGAGGGGGACGACGACCTCCACGCCCGGTTCACCGTCACGGACGGCGCCGTCCGCTCGGTCCCCTGCCACCCCGGCAGCTTCCTGGGCGGGGCGGACATCTTCTGGCTCAACGGCTGGTACCCGGGCAACGACCGTCTCGAGATCGCCATGGCGTCCCCGTCCGGGGCCACGACTCCCTTCCAGCCCGTCCGCACTTCCGGCACGCCGGTGAGCAACTTCGACCTGCCCGAGGGCAAGGTCCAGATCGTCACCCCGGGTCCCGACCCGGCCAACGGGGACCACAACTTCGTCGTGGTCGTGGAGCCCGGACCCGGCACCTCTCCCGGCACGTGGCAGCTGCTGGTCCGCGGAGCGCCGGGCGGCAGAGGCACGAGCCAGGTCGACGTATGGATTCTCGGCCGCCCGGAGGCCCGGCCGCAGCCGCAGTTCAGCGGCCCCGCCGTGAACGATGCGATCAAGGTCGGATCCCCCGGTGCCGCTTCCTCGGCGATCACCGTCGCCGCCTTCACCACGCGCAAGGAGTGGCGGGACATCGACGGGAACGACCGGGAGGCCCTGGGGCTGCGGCTCGACGACATCGCCGGCTTCAGCAGCGAGGGCCCGCGCCGGGACGGGGCGCCCAAGCCGGACATCACCGCCCCGGGCGCAATGGTCATCTCGGCGCTGTCCCGCGACACCGTCGACATGCCCCGCAGCCTCATCACGAGTGTGGGCCATGTGGCCATGCAGGGGACCAGCATGGCCACGCCGTTCATCGCCGGGATTGCCGCGCTGCTGCTCCAGCGCGACCCGGGCTGCGATCCCCGTAAGTTCCTGGACATGCTGAGGGCGAATGCCACGATTCCGGGCGGCACGCCCGGAGCCTTCAACCCCAAGTGGGGTCACGGGCTGCTCAAGGCCACCCACCTGTGAGCGTGTGACCATCGGCTGATGGACTATCGCAAACTCGACGCCTCCCTCGCCGCGGCGATCGACGCCAAGGAGAGCGCTCCGGACGCCCGGGAACTGTCCGTCCTCGTACGACTCGCGGAGCCGCCTTCGGCCGCCCAGCTGGAGCAGCTCCGCGGGTCCGGGGTGGACGGCGCGGCCCCCGGGCGCACGGTGCAGACCGGCACGCTCTCCCGCCGGGACGTCGAGGCACTCTCCGCCCAGACCTGGGTGCTCTCCCTCACGTTGTCCGCTGCACGGCGCCCGCTGCTGTAAGGAGCGGGCGCTCCGGGGCCGCTGACGGACTCGTCAGCGGCCCCGACCCGCCGAAGACACCAGGAGTGACTCACACCACGGGAGGCCGGGACTTGCCCGGCACCCCCCTCCAGCGATTTACTAGGACATCCTAGTAACTTACCGACGGTGACCAGATGTACGCGCGGTCCGTGACCGCGGCAGACGGTCATATGGAGGAAAGCGTGTCCGCTGACAACGCAGCCGCGCAGCTGTACCGAGCGAAGCATCCCGTACGGTTCGTCACCGCGTCGAGCCTCTTCGACGGGCACGACGCCTCGATCAACATCATGCGGCGCATCCTGCAGTCCCAGGGCGCGGAGGTGGTGCACCTCGGGCACAACCGCTCGGTCGGCGAGGTGGTGAACGCGGCCCTGGAGGAGGACGTCCAGGGCGTGGCCGTCAGCTCCTACCAGGGCGGGCACATCGAGTACTTCGAGTACCTGATGGAGCAGCTCCGCGAGCGCGGCGCCGGCCATGTGAAGGTCTACGGAGGCGGGGGCGGCGTCATCGTCCCCGAGGAGATCGAGCGGCTCGCCCGCTCCGGCGTGCGCATCTTCTCCCCCGAGGACGGCCAGCGCCTCGGCCTGGCCGGCATGATCAACTCGATGGTCGAGGAGTGCGACAGCGCGCTCTGGGACGTGGCCCCGGCCGGTCTCACGGCCGTCCTCGCCGGGGAGCGTCCGGCGCTCGCGCGGCTGATCACCGGCCTGGAGGCGGGCGCGGTCCCGGAGGCGGACCTGCACACGCTGCGCGAGGCGGCTGCCGCGCGCCCGGTCCCGGTTCTGGGAATCACCGGCACGGGCGGATCGGGCAAGTCCTCGCTCACCGACGAGCTGGTACGGCGGCTGCGCACCGACCAGCAGGACAAGCTGCGCGTGGCCGTCCTGGCCGTCGATCCCACCCGACGACGTGGCGGCGGTGCGCTGCTGGGCGACCGTATCCGGATGAACAGCCTGGACGGCGACCGGGTCTTCTTCCGCTCGCTCGCCACGCGCGGCAGCCACGAGGTCCCCGACGGCCTGCAGGACACGATCGCCGCCTGCAAGGCGGCCGGATACGACCTGGTCATCGTGGAGACCCCGGGCATCGGACAGGGCGACGCCGCCATCGTCCCCTACGTCGACATCTCGCTGTATGTGATGACGCCCGAGTTCGGCGCGGCCTCGCAGCTGGAGAAGATCGACATGCTCGACTTCGCCGATGTCGTGGCCATCAACAAGTTCGAGCGTCGCGGCGCCCAGGACGCCATGCGGGACGTCAGCCGTCAACTGGTCCGCAACCGGGAGGCGTTCAGCTCGCGCCCCGAGGACATGCCGGTCTACGGCACCAGCGCGGCGACCTTCAACGACGACGGCGTCACCGCCCTCTACCAGCACCTGCGCGGCCTGCTCACCGAGCGCGGTCTCCCGGCGCAGGCCGGAGCCCTCGCCGAGGTGTCGGTGCGTCACTCCAGCGGCGCGGCCCAGATCGTGCCCCCGGCACGGGTGCGGTACCTCGCGGAAATCGCCGAGGGCGTACGTCGCTACCACGCCGACACCGCCGCCCAGTCCGAGGCGGCCCGGCGGATCCAGGCCCTGACCTCGGTCCGCGACGAGCTGGACGCGGCCGGCGCGGAGGCGGGTTCCGCCGATGTCGCCCGGCTCCTGGACGACGCCCGGGACCGGCTCGCGCCGGCCTCCCGCCGTCTCCTGGAGGAGTGGCCCGAGACCGTACGGGCCTACTCGGGCGACGAGCTGGTGGTGACCGTACGGGACCGCGAGCTGCGCACCCGGCTGGTCCGCGAGTCACTGTCCGGCAACCCCATCCGCCGGGTGGCGCTCCCGCGCTACACCGACCACGGCGAGCTGCTGCGCTTCCTGCGCGCGGAGAACCTGCCCGGCCGCTTCCCGTTCACCGCCGGCGTCTTCCCGTTCAAGCGGGAGGGCGAGGACCCGGCGCGTATGTTCGCCGGTGAGGGCGACCCGAAGCGCACCAACCGACGCTTCCACTACCTGTCGAAGGACAGCGAGGCCACCCGGCTGTCCACGGCCTTCGACTCGGTGACCCTCTACGGCCGCGACCCCGACCTGCGCCCCGACGTCTACGGCAAGGTCGGCACGTCCGGCGTGTCCGTGGCCACCCTCGACGACATGAAGGACCTCTACCAGGGCTTCGACCTCGTCGCACCGACCACCTCGGTCTCCATGACCATCAACGGGCCGGCGCCGACGATCCTGGCGTTCTTCCTCAACACGGCGGTCGACCAGCAGCTGGACGTCTTCGCCGCCGAGCACGGCCGCCCCGCCGAACCGCACGAGGCGGAGCAGATCCGGGCCCGGACGCTGAGCAGCGTCCGTGGCACAGTGCAGGCCGACATCCTCAAGGAGGACCAGGGCCAGAACACCTGTCTGTTCTCCACCGAGTTCAGCCTGCGGATGATGGCCGACATCCAGGAGTGGTTCATCGAGCAGGGCGTACGCAACTTCTACTCCGTCTCGATCTCCGGCTACCACATCGCCGAGGCCGGGGCGAACCCGATCAGCCAGCTCGCCTTCACCCTCGCCAACGGCTTCACCTACGTCGAGGCGTACCTGGCCCGGGGCATGAACATCGACGACTTCGCCCCGAACCTGTCGTTCTTCTTCTCGAACGGCATGGACCCGGAGTACTCGGTCCTCGGCCGGGTCGCCCGGCGCATCTGGGCCGTGGCGATGCGGGAGCGGTACGGAGCCGGCGAGCGCAGCCAGAAGCTCAAGTACCACGTCCAGACCTCCGGCCGCTCCCTGCACGCGCAGGAGATGGACTTCAACGACATCCGCACGACGCTGCAGGCGCTCATCGCCATCTACGACAACTGCAACAGCCTGCACACCAACGCGTACGACGAGGCGGTGACCACCCCGACCGAGGACTCCGTGCGGCGGGCGCTGGCCATCCAGCTCGTCATCAACCGCGAGTGGGGCCTGGCGATGAACGAGAACCCCCTGCAGGGCTCGTTCGTCATCGACGAGCTCACCGACCTGGTCGAGGAGGCGGTACTCGCCGAGTTCGAGCGGATCAGCGAGCGCGGCGGTGTGCTCGGCGCCATGGAGACCGGCTACCAGCGTGGCCGTATCCAGGACGAGTCCATGCTGTACGAGCAGCGCAAGCACGACGGCTCGCTGCCCATCATCGGCGTCAACACCTTCCGCAAGCCCGGCGGTGAGCAGGTCCAGACGTCCGTCGAACTGGCCCGCGCCACGGAGGAGGAGAAGCAGTCCCAGCTGGACCGGGTACAGGACTTCCAGGCCCGCCACCAGGACCAGGCCGAGGCCGCCCTGGCCCGCCTGAAGGAGGCCGCCACGACGGGGGCCAACGTCTTCGCCGTACTGGTGGACGCCGCGCGGGTGTGCTCGCTGCAGCAGATCTCCGAGGCGTTCTTCGAGGTCGGCGGCCAGTACCGGCGCAACGTCTGACAGCGAAAGGCCGGGGCCGCGTGGCGAGTTGACCACGCGGCCCCGGCCTTTTGTCTCCTGCCCTGCGCCCGCGACCCCGGCGCGGTGTCTCGCAGGCAGGGGTGCGCTGCACTGTCGTCACATCCAAAAACGTAGCAATTGCCGCATCGGACCGGCCGCGGCGAGCGGACGCGGCCGGTGCGTTGTGGTGCGGTCATGTGGTCAGCACGCCGGTGGTCAGCAGACCGAAGAGCAGCACGCCGACGACGATCCGGTAGATCACGAAGGCGTTGAAGGAGTGCCGGGCAACGAACTTCAGCAGCCAGGCGATCGAGGCGTAGGCCACCACGAAGGAGACGGCGGTGCCGACGGCCAGCGGCGCGAAGCCGACTCCGGCACCAACGGCGTCCTTGAGTTCGTACAGGCCCGCGCCGGTGAGCGCCGGGATGCCGAGGAAGAAGGAGAGCCGGGTGGCCGCGACGCGGTCCAGGTCCAGCATGAGGGCGGTGGACATGGTGGCGCCCGAGCGGGAGAAGCCGGGGAAGAGCAGAGCGAGGATCTGCGAGGAGCCCACCAGCATGGCGTCCTTGAAGCCGGTGTCGTCCTCGCCGCGCTTGTGCCGGCCCATCCGGTCGGCCGCCCACATCACACCGGATCCGACGATCAGGGAGCCGGCCACCACCCACAGCGAGGCCAGCGGTCCCTCGACGAGAGGCTTGGCGACCAGGCCCACGACGACGATCGGGATGGTCGCGAAGATGACCCACCAGGCGAACTTGTAGTCGTGGTGGTAGCGCTCCTCACGGTTGACGAGCCCCCGGCCCCAGGCGGAGACGATCCGCACGATGTCCTTGAAGAAGTAGAGGAGCACCGCGGCGATGGCACCGACCTGGATGACGGCGGTGAAACCGACGACGGCGGTGTCGTCGACCGGGATGCCCATGAGCCCCTCGGTGATCTTGAGGTGCCCGGTGGAGGAGACCGGGAGGAACTCCGTCACCCCCTCCACGATGCCGAGGACGGCGGCCTGGGTGACGCTGATAGCACTCATGGGGTCCATCTCTGCGGTGGGGCGGACGGGGCGGGCATGCGTGGTTCGGCGGAATGGCGCGCAGGAGTTGTGATGCGACGTGTGCGACGGGGTTCCGCGGCCAGGGTGCGCGGGCGGGCGCAGGCGTCGCCCGCGGCCGGCCGGGACAGTGCCCTCACCGAGGCGGCTCCGTGGTGGTGCGGGCGCGACGGCGGGAGCGCACCACTTCCAGGGCCAGCGGCACCAGGGAGACGGCGACGATGAGCCCGACCATGGGCAGCAGATAGCGGTCGACGTTGGGGATGCTCGACCCCAGGGCGTAACCGGCGAACACCAGGCCGACCGTCCACACCAGTCCGCCGGCGACCTGCCAGAGGGTGAAGGTGCGCGCGGGTACCTTCAGGGCCCCGGCCAGCGGGTTGAGCACCGTGCGCACCATGGGGATGAAGCGGGCCAGGACGATGGCTTTGCCGTGGCCGTAGCGGGCGAGAAGCTCCTCGGCCCGGACCGCGCCGTCCAGCAGATGCCGGTTGCGGGTACGGGCCAGCAGCGCCCCTCCGGCGCGGCGACCGATCAGGTAGCCGGTCTGGGCACCGAGCAGCGCCCCCGCCACGGCGGCGATCAGGACGCCGGGCAGCGACAGATGTACGCCACCGGCCCCGGTGGTGCACAGCAGGCCGGCGGTGAACAGCAGCGAGTCACCGGGCAGGAAGAACCCGACCAGCAGGCCCGTCTCGGCGAACAGCACCAGAAAGACGCCGACGGCGCCGAGCGCCGTCAGCAGTGAGGTGGCATCGAGCGGATTGAGCGCCTGGGGCACCCGGGGTCCTTTCCTGCCCTGCGCTGTCCGGGAGACAGGGCGCATGGCACACTCGGGAGGGCGGTGTCTTTTACACGCCCATAGAAGTTCTACACGAATGTAGAAGACGAGAGAGGGAACGACAAACCCATGGGCGCGAATGCGCAGGAGCGGGGCCCCAAACGGGCCAACGGCGAGCGCGAGGCCGAGATCCTCGGCCTGCTGCAGCGAGCCGAGGGCGCTCTGACACCGGGCGAGGTCACCGAGCGCCTCGGCGACGGGCTGAGCTACAGCAGCGTGGTGACGATTCTCAGCCGTATGCACGCCAAGGAGCTGCTCAGCCGCACTCCGCGCGGCCGCGCCTACGCCTACGCGCCCGTCACGGACGATCCCGGGTTCGCCGCCCGCCGCATGCGCACCGTCCTGGAGGAGCGCCCCGACCGTGAGGCCGTCCTGGCCCGCTTCGCCGACGGCCTGTCCGCCACCGACGCGGACCTGCTGCGCCAACTGCTCGGCCCCGACCAGGACCCCGGCCGATAAGGTCCCGCCTGGATGCACATCGCCGTCTACCTCCCGCTGCTGCTGTCCGTGCTCGCCCCGATCGGCGCGCGGGTACTTCCCGAACGCTGCGAGCCCCGCCTGGCCACCTGGCTGCTCACCGTCTCGGCCCTGGTGCTGGCGGCGACGAGCACCCTCTCGCTCGGCCTGCTGGCCGCCACCGGTCTGCTCCGCATCCCGCTGCTCGCCGGCCTCGGGCACTGGTCGACCCTCGCCGCGCAGCAAAACGACCCGGCCGAGCTGTCCATCGCCCTGATCGCCGGTTTGCTGCTCGGCGGATCGGTCATCACTGCGGCCCGCATGCTCTGGCAGCGCGCCCGCTCACTGGCCGCCGCCGCGCTGGAAGCCGCGTGCATGCCCACGACCGACGGGCTCGTCGTCGTCGACGACGCGGTCCCGGAGGCTTTCGCGCTGCCCGGGCTGCCGGGCCGCGTCGTCGTCTCCACCGGCATGCTCCACACCCTGGAGGAGAAGGAGCGCGACATTCTGCTCGCGCACGAGCGGGCCCATCTGGCGGCGCACCACTATCTCTTCGTCGCCCTCGCCCAGCTCGGCGCCGCGGCCAACCCGCTGGTGCGGCCGCTCGCCAACGCCGTCACCTACACCATCGAACGGTGGGCCGACGAACACGCAGCCACCGCCACCGGTGACCGGACCCGGGTCGCCCGCACTGTCGGCAAGGCCGCCCTCGCCGCGCACCACTCCCCCGCCCGAGCGCGGATCCCGCGCGCGGCCCTCGGCATTCTCGGCGTTCTCGGCCGCCGCAACCCGCTCTCCGGGGCGGGCCCGGTACCCCGCCGCGTCGCCGCCCTCCTCGCCCCGCCGCTCCGCCGCCACCCCGCACTCATGGCCGCCACCGCGGCGGTCCTCACCGCCGCGGCCTGGTCCGTCGCCGATGCCGCCTTCGACCTCCACCTCCTGCTGGAGGCCGTCGGCATCTGACAGCCGCATTGGTCGCCCCTGGGGATCGCGGACATCGGTACGACCTCGGCCGGCCGCGCCGGGGCGGCCGTCGTCGCCCGCCTTGCCGTGTTCGTCTCGCGCGCCTGCGGCGTCCTGCTCATGGCACAGCCGATGGCCGCAGCCTGATACGCCGATTTTTCGCTGCCGGCCTCTGGACCCCGGAAAGTTCGCAGGCGGGGATGGGACGTTTCATGGAGCGGAAGCACGTTCTGCTGCTGGACGCGGCTCCTGGGGAGCTGCTCGATCTCGAGCTGGAGCGGCTGGTCGGGCACGGGCTGGCCGTCACGCTGAACCTCCGACGGGTGACCGACCGGGCGAGCGCGCGGGCGACGTGGGCGGGCCTGGTGGACTTCACCGATTTCGACCTCTTCGACGAGCCGACCCTGATCACCGAGATCGGCCGGGGCGGGCTCGGTTACCACGCGGTCAAGTCCCGCGCGGGTGTCCCGCTGCGTGCCGGATTCCTCGCGGCGGCGACCGAACCCGCACTGGCCCATCGGCTCCGGGTGATCGGCCGGGCCGGGGCGGGCACCGACCACGTCGATCTGGCTGCCGCAGCCCGCCACGGCGTCACCGTCACCCATACCCCGGGCTCCAACGCAAACGCGGTCGCGGAGTTCGCCCTGGCCCAACTGCTCGCCCTGACCAGGAACCTGCCGGCACACAACGAGGCCGCGCACCACGGCCGCTGGAACGCACCGGCCGCCCCCGCCCTCGAGCTGTCGGAGCTGACCTTGGGCATCGTCGGGCTGGGGCGGATCGGCCTGGCGCTGGCAGACCGGGCAAGGGCCCTGGGCATGGCCGTCCAAGGTTTCTCCCGGCGCCCGACAGGGGCGCCGGTACGCCGGACGGAGTCGCTCGGCGCCCTCCTGGCCACCAGCGACGTGGTGTCCGTGCACCTTCCGCTCACCCCGCAGACCCAGCAACTGATCGGCCGGGCGGAACTGGCGCTGATGCGACCGGGATCGGTCCTGCTGAACACCTCCCGGGGCGGGATCGTCGACGAGCAGACGCTGGCCGACGTGCTGCGCGACCCGGCACACCCACTGGCGGCCGCCGCCGTCGACACCTTCGCCCATGAGCACGCCGCCTTCACCTCGCCGCTCTTCGGCCTGCCCAACGCCCTGCTCACCCCGCATGTCGCCGGAATGACCCGAAGCGCCATGGCCGAGGCGGCCCTCCGCTGCGCCGACCACATCGCAGCGCTGCTCGCCAACCGCCCTGAGGGTGTCCCCGTAATGACGCCGTGACGCCCGCAGCCAGCGGTTGAATGAGGCGATGTGAGCAATACCCAATGGGCGCGGTGGGAGCCGTTGCTCAGCGGCGAAAGTCATTGACGAATGGTGGCCGCAGGAACTGCGGGGCATGCGCCCTCGGGTCAGGGGGCAGCCGATCGGCCGCCTATCCTTCTGCCATGGCGAACTGGCGGCGGTCTCTGGGGGATGCGTTCTGGGCACTGGATCGGGCCCTGGGTGGGCAGCGGCGCCCAACCCGGCTCCAGAAATGGGTGGCCCGACACCCGATCGGCGCCGCTCTCTACGCGGCTGTTCCCTTCACGCTCTTCTTCTTGATGGTGTCGAGTGAAGAGGAACCCGACAATCCCCTGTTCGCTGTGTTCTTCGGGCTGATCACGGGACTTGTCTTCGGACTCACGGCTGCCGCAGAGCGGCTCCGCCAACGCCGGCTCAAGCGGCTGGGTGTATGGGACGGATCGTCAACTACCCGTCGCTAAAGCGACAGGCTTGCACAACGAGCATCGCTGGCGGTGATGCTGCCTTTGCGTCCGGCCTCTCCCCGCTGGCGCGGCGGTGGGGCGGGGCCGTTGACTGGGCCCCCGTCGCCACAACTCCCACGCGCGGGCGCGGCGCCGGCGCTACCGGCCCCCGCACCACGGCCTTGCCGCCGCGATCAGGTGCGTCACTTCTCGTGAGTCGTCGTGACGACCTCGTCCGGCGCGGCGGCCGACCGGATCCGGGTGGTTTCGCAGGGGACGGCCTCGACCTCGATTCCAGCCGCGGGGTTCTGGCCTTCTTTGATGGCTTGGAGCCAGGCGGCCCAGGTCGTGGGGGTGGTGGAGAGTATGACCCGTGCCGGGTCGGCGCTTTCGGTGAGCTTGATGGTGCTGTCAGGGGTAGCAGCGGCGTGCAGGCAGGAGTCGCCCTCCGAGCAGTACGAGGATTTCTGCCATAGGTACGAGGTCACTGGGGTTCCCTTCACAGGTTCTGAGCGATGCCGTGGATCAGATCCCTGGCCTTGGCCGGGGTGAGCATCACTGCCTTCAGCCGGCCGAACAGGGTTCGATACTTCTGCAGTTGTGCCTCGGCGTCCAGGAACATCAGCCCGTGCGACTGATCGAGGTGGACGGTGTCCAGCTGCGGAACCGGTCCGTGCGCGTAGTAGATCGACTGACCTGAGCCCGGGAAGGCGCCCACTTCGAAAGGGATGGCCTGGACGGTGATGTGCTCGTGCTCGCTCATGTCGAGCAGGTGCTGAAGCTGCTTCCGGGCAATGCTCCTCCCGCCGACCCTCATGTGCAGCGCTGCCTCGTGGACGATCGCCTGGTAGGGCACGGGTGTGTCCTGGTAGAGGATCGCCTGCCGCTTGATGCGGAAGGAGACGCGGTGCTCCACATCGGGCGGGGACAGCTCCGAGACCCCTTGACGGAAGACCTCCCGGGCATGCTCAGGGGTCTGGAGCAGCCCGGGAATGTGGGAGCAGATGGATCCCCGCAGCCGACGGGCGTGGTGTTCCAGCTCGGCGAGGTCGAGCAGGGCGCTGGGGAGGATCTCGCGATACTCCTCCCACCAGCCGCGCTTGCGCTCCCCTGTCATGCCGATGAGCGCCTCGACCAGAGCGGTGTCCGAGCAGTCGTAGTGGCAGGCCAGCATGCGGATGCGCTCGGGGCTCACTCCGAATCGCCCCGCTTCCATGTTGCTGATCTGTGTCTGCTTGATGCCCAGCAGCCTGGCTGCCTCGGTCGCACTGAGGCCTGCACGCTCACGGAGCTTGCGCAGCTCGGCGGCAAGCCGGAGTTGACGGGCCGTCGGGGCGCTTCTCAAGGGCATGGACAGGTCTCCCTCGGTGCAGGAGGTCACCCACATGAGTGGCCCTATTACTAATTCAACCGAAACCGCTAAACACTTTAAGCGAGCTCGCTAGTCTGTGACCTAGGCCACTCTCCTGGAAGTGCACCGGTCGACGGATCGGCAGAGCCACCGGGCAACCGCGAGACCCTCCACAACATCCCTCCGTGATCGGAGACTTCCATGACCACCGTATCTCCGCCCTGGGCCTACACACTCCAACTCCCACAAGACCCCCGCGCCCCCGGCGTGGCCCGTGTGACCCTCCGCGCGGTGCTCGCCACCCACGGCATGGCCGACCTGGCTGCCGACGCCGAACTGCTGGCCAGCGAGCTGGTCACCAACGCCTACCTGCACTCCGACGGGCCGTACACCCTCCGCCTCCGCGCCATGGAACCCGACCGGCTGCGGGTCAGCGTGTGGGACAACAACCCCGACATTCCACCGCCCTTCCGCGACGGCGCGGTCGCCCAGCCACCGGACACCGACGAACACGGTCGCGGCCTGGTCCTCGTACAGCACTGCGCCGACAACTGGGGCGCGTACCTACTCGGCGCGAGCGGCCGCTTCGGGGAGAGCGGCAAGCTGCTGTGGGTCGAGTGCGGGCAGGGAGCATCGACCGCGTGAGTGCGGAATGTTGTGTCGTGTGCCTACGACGGGGTGCGCGGAACGGGGCGCAACCCTACGTACTGTCACGGGCCAGCTGATCCCGTCGAAGCTGATGCGCATGCGGGGGCCGGGAGCGCGCTCGCGCGTTCAGCAGTAGAAGGGCGGGGCCGCGCGGTGAGTTCACCGCGCGGCCCCGGGCCCGGTCGTATGGAGGGTCAGCCCTTGCGGGTCTTGATCTCCTCGGTCAGCTGCGGGACGACCTCGAACAGGTCACCGACCACGCCGTAATCGACCAGATCGAAGATCGGCGCCTCGGCGTCCTTGTTGATCGCCACGATCGTCTTCGACGTCTGCATACCCGCCCGGTGCTGGATCGCACCCGAGATACCCGTCGCGATGTACAGCTGCGGCGACACACTCTTACCGGTCTGGCCGACCTGACTGGAGTGCGGGTACCAGCCCGCGTCCACCGCCGCACGCGACGCGCCCACCGCGGCACCGAGCGAGTCGGCCAGCGCCTCCACGACCGCGAAGTTCTCCGCACCGCCCACACCACGGCCGCCGGAGACCACGATCGCGGCCTCGGTCAGCTCCGGACGGCCCGTCGACTCACGCGGCACACGCGAGACGACCTTCGTGCCGGTGGCCTGCGCGGAGAAGGACACGCTCAGCGCCTCGACCGCACCGGCCGCCGGGGCGGCCTCGACCGGCGCCGAGTTCGGCTTCACAGTGATGACCGGAGTGCCCTTCGAGACACGGGACCTGGTGGTGAACGACGCGGCGAACACCGACTGGGTCGCCACCGGGCCCTGCTCGCCGGCCTCCAGGTCGACGGCGTCGGTGACGATGCCCGAGCCGATCCGGACCGCCAGACGCGCGGCGATCTCCTTGCCCTCCGCGGAGGACGGCACCAGCACCGCGGCCGGCGAGACGGCCTCGTACGCGGCCTGCAGCGCGTCCACCTTCGGCACGACCAGATAATCGGCGAACTCCGGGGCCTCGGCGGTCAGCACCCGGGTCGCACCGTGCTCGGCCAGCGTGCCGGCGGTGGCCTCCGCACCAGAACCGAGGGCGACCGCGACCGGCTCACCGATCCGGCGGGCCAGAGTCAGCAGCTCCAGGGTGGGCTTGCGGACGGCACCGTCCACGTGGTCGACATAGACGAGAACTTCAGCCATGGGATTGCTCTCCTGCGAATGCGAAAGGGCCGGGGACTGGACGAACTTCTGGCTCGCGAGGCTGCCTCAAATGAATTTGCGCTCCGCGAGGAAGGCAGCGAGCTGCTTGCCGCCCTCGCCCTCGTCCTTGACGATCGTGCCCGCGGTACGGGCCGGACGCTCCACGACCGCGTCGACCGCGGTCCAGGCGCCCTCCAAGCCGACCTCGTCCGCCTCGATCTCCAGGTCGGACAGATCCAGGGACTCCACCGGCTTCTTCTTCGCCGCCATGATCCCCTTGAACGACGGGTAACGGGCCTCACCCGACTGATCCGTCACGGACACCACGGCCGGCAGGGACGCCTCCAGCTGCTCCGACGCCGTATCACCGTCACGACGGCCCTTGACGACACCGTCCTCGACCGAGACCTCGGACAGCAGCGTGACCTGCGGAACACCCAGACGCTCGGCCAGCAGCGCCGGCAGCACGCCCATCGTGCCGTCCGTCGACGCCATGCCGCAGACGACCAGGTCGTAGCCGGTCTTCTCGATCGCCTTGGCCAGCACCAGCGAAGTACCCATGACATCCGTGCCGTGCAGATCGTCGTCCTCGACGTGGACAGCCTTGTCCGCACCCATCGACAGCGCCTTGCGCAGCGCGTCCTTGGCGTCCTCCGGACCGACGGTCAGCACGGTGATCTCCGCGTCGTCCGCCTCGTCGGCGATCTGCAGCGCCTGCTCGACCGCGTACTCGTCCAGCTCCGAGAGCAGACCGTCCACGTCGTCACGGTCGACGGTCAGGTCCTCGGCGAAGTGCCGGTCGCCGGTGGCGTCGGGCACGTACTTCACACAGACAACGATCCTCAAGCTCACGCCGGCTCTCCTACTGCATCGTCATTACTGGGCTGCCTTGTCGGAGGCAGCATAGGCGCCTGAAGGGGCCCATCCCGGTCGGGGCGAACCGCGCTCCGACCGGAATATTACTCGTCAGTACACCCAGTGCGCTCCCCGTAAGCAAGCGCTTGACACTGTGACCTTTCCAACGCTCCGTAATCAGGATCTATCAGTCCCTCAGGGCGTTGAAACGTCCCTGGTGATAAAGGAGTGGCCGACCCTCTCCCGAGAGGTCCCCGACCACGGCCTGAGCGAGCACGACGCGATGGTCCCCGGCCGGCACGAGGGCCACCACCCGGCAGACCAGCCAGGCCAGTACGCCGTCCAGTACGGGCACGCCCTCGGGTCCGGTGTGCCAGGCGGTGGGCGGTGCGAAACGGTCGGCGCCGCTACGGGCGAAGGTGGCGGCCAGCTCACTCTGATGCTCGCCGAGTATGTGCACACCGACGTGCGCCGCCCCGGCGACGACGGGCCAGCTGGAGGAGCCGGTGCCGATGCCGAACGAGATCAGCGGCGGCTCGGCTGCCACGGAGGTGAGGGATGTCGCGGTGAAGCCGGCCGGCCGGTCGTCACCTTGGGCGGTGATCACGGCCACGCCTGCCGCGTGCTGCCGGAAGACGGAGCGGAGGAGTTCGGGCGAGGCGAGCCGGAGGGCGCCGAGGTCGGGGGAAGCCGTCATGGAATTGCCCTTCTACGGAGGATGCGTACGGAGTCGTGGCTGCTCAGCGGCCTGGACAGCACGCGCTCGCGGTAAGGGCGAGGTCCACGTGACGGCGCCCGAAGAGAAGGATTGATGGCGGCACCCGGTCAGCCTGGCGATCTGTGGTGGTTGCAGTCAAGTCGCTGCCCCGATGTGGGGGGGGTGCGTCACTCGCAGCTCATACGGCCTCACCCAGCGCCGCGATGACATCCGCCCGGCGGGGCTGCCCCGAGGCACGCCGGACGATGCGGCCGGAGGTGTCGAGCACCAGCACGGTGGGCGTCTTCAGGATGTTCAGCTCGCGCACGAGCCCGAGATGCGCCTCGGCATCGATCTCGACATGCGCCACCCCGTCCACCATGCCCGCGACCTCCGCGAGGGTGCGCCGGGTCGCCCGGCAGGGCTGACAGAAGGCGCTGGAGAACTGGACCAGCGTGGCCCGCTCCCCCAGCTCCGCACCCAGCTCGGCCGGGCCGAGCCTCCGCTCGCCGTCGCGCCCGCGCACTTCCAGCCTCCCGCTGATCCGCCGGTGGAGCAGCCCGAAGGGGCTCGCCGCCGCGTCCACCGCCGCACACACCACGTCCCGCCATCGCCCTCTCCGGCATTCACCGGCCCGGGAGGATTCCCGCGACCGTACCCCGCTCGTATGTACGGCGGCACCGCGGTGGGGCCCGGTCGGGGTAGACGTGACGAGAATCTCCCGTTTCGAGGGCGCCAGGACTGGCCACTTTGCCCGACATCAGGCACGATCGGCGCAACGCCGAAAACTTACGGCCGCGTAACTTCCGCCGGGAGAACCCTCCCAAGGCAGCAGAGAAGGGTCTCCCTTTCAGATGGCAGAGCTTGTCTACCGGCCGGTCGTCGGCACCGCTCTCGCGATGTTCAAGGCGCTCGACCTGAAGATCGACGTACGCGGCTCCGAGAACATCCCACGGTCCGGCGGCGCGGTGCTCGTCAGCAACCACATCGGCTATCTGGACTTCATCTTCGCCGGAATGGCCGCCCTGCCACAGAAGCGTCTGGTGCGCTTCATGGCGAAGGACTCCGTCTTCAAACACAAGATCTCCGGCCCGCTGATGCGCGGTATGAAGCACATTCCGGTGGACCGTGAGAACGGCGAGGCCGCGTACGCCCATGCGCTGGACTCACTGCGCAAGGGCGAGATCGTGGGAGTCTTCCCCGAGGCCACCATCTCGCAGTCGTTCACTCTCAAGAGCTTCAAGTCGGGGGCGGTGCGCATGGCCCAGGAAGCCGGCGTGCCGCTGATCCCGGTGGCATTGTGGGGCACCCAGCGGCTGTGGACCAAGGGACGGCCGCGCAATCTCCGCCGCAGCCACATCCCGGTGACGATCCGGGTCGGCGAGGCCGTGGAGGCCCGCACCGACCAGTACGCCGGGGCCCTCACCCGTCGCCTGCGTCAGCAGGTGCAGGAGCTGCTGGAGGCGGCGCAGCGCGCCTATCCCGTGCGCCCGAAGGACGCGCACGACACCTGGTGGGTGCCCGCACACCTGGGCGGCACGGCGCCGACCCCCGAGCAGGTGCGCTGAAACGTTTCCGGCTCACAGGCCGGTGGGCAGTGTCCGCCAGAGGTACGGGCGGTCGGGGGCTGCCCTCAGCACGTCCAGGACAGCCGGATGCGGTTCCGCGTAGAGCCCCGGGTAGTCCACTTCGCCGCACTCGGGCCGTACGGTCCAGGCCAGCCGCTCACCGTCGAGGGAGAACCGAACGTCGACCCCCGGCTTGTCGCCCCGGGGGTCCTGCCGCGCCCACGCTCCCCGGCCGGGTGGCTTCACGGCGACCAGACCGTGGATGACCGGGTTGGAGCCGTCGTCGGCGGCGAGCAGTTGGTAGCACAGCCCGGCGGGGATCCCCCGGGCCCGCAGCAGTGCCGTCAGGGCGTGCGCCTTGGCGTAGCAGATGCCGGTGCGCTGCTCGATGACGTCCGAGGAGCGCCAGGTCACCCGCATGTCGCCAGAGTCGGCCGAGTGCGGGACGGTGTCGCGTACGAACTCGAAGGCCGCCTTGGCGTATGAATACGCATCCGCGGCGCCGAGTGCGAGGCGGGCCGTCGTTTCCTGCACCAGCGGATGGTCGTGGCCGATGGCCTCGCTCGCCGCCAGATAGGCGAACATCTGCGGGCTCTGCTGAATCAGCTCCATGGTGCGGGATCGTAAGGAAGCGGCCGGACGGAATCCAATGGATTTCCATCCGGCCGCATACTCATGCACCGAGGCGCTAGCGTGCCATCTCGTCCTTCAGCGCCGCCAGGAAGCCGTCGACGTCTTCCTCACGGGTGTCGAAGGAGCACATCCAGCGTACGGTGCCGGCGGCCTCGTCCCAGAAGTAGAAGCGATGACGCTTCTGCAGGCGCAGGCTCACCTCGTGCGGCAGCCGTGCGAAGACGGCGTTGGCCTGCACCGGGTAGAGGATCTCCACCCCGTCGACCTCACGCACGCCCTCGGCGAGCCGCTGGGCCATGGAGTTGGCGTGCCGGGCGTTGCGCAGCCACAGATCGCGCGCGAGGAGCGCCTCCAGCTGCACCGACACGAAGCGCATCTTGGACGCCAGCTGCATGGACATCTTGCGGACGTGCTTCATCTGGCGCACGGCGTCCGGGTTGAGGACGACCACGGCCTCACCGAAGAGCATGCCGTTCTTCGTACCGCCGTAGGAGAGCACGTCCACGCCCACCTCATTGGTGAACGTCCGCATGGGCACGTCGAGCGACGCGGCCGCGTTGGCTATGCGGGCACCGTCGAGGTGGACCTTCATGCCGCGCTCGTGCGCGTGCTCGCAGATGGCCCTGATCTCTTCCGGCGTGTAGACCGTGCCCAGCTCGGTGTTCTGGGTGATCGACACGACCTGCGGCATCGCCCGGTGCTCGTCCTCCCAGCCCCATGCCTGCCGGTCGATCAGCTCGGGGGTGAGCTTGCCGTCCGGCGTCGGCACGGTGAGCAGCTTCAGCCCGGCCATCCGCTCGGGCGCACCGCCCTCGTCCACGTTGATGTGCGCGCTCTCGGCGCAGATCACCGCGCCCCAGCGGTCGGTCATCGCCTGGAGGGCGGTGACGTTGGCACCCGTACCGTTGAAGACCGGGAAGGCCTCCGCGTACTGGCCGAAGTGGCTGTGCATCACCCGCTGGAGGTGGTCGGTGTACTCGTCCTCGCCGTAGGCGACCTGGTGGCCGCCGTTGGCGAGGGCGATTGCCGCGAGAACTTCCGGGTGGGCACCCGCGTAGTTGTCACTGGCGAAGCCGCGTACCGCCGGGTCGTGATGACGACGTGCGTCGGTCTTGGACGGGATCACGGCTTGGGGGTCAGCCACAGACGGTTTCCGTTCACTTCCTGGGCGGGCTGCTCCCACACGCCGACGATGGCCTCGGCCAGATCCTTGACGTCGGTGAAGCCCGCGAACTTCGCACCGGGCCGCTCGGCGCGCATGGCGTCGTGCACCAGTGCCTTGACCACCAGGATCGCAGCAGCCGTGGACGGGCCTTCCTCGCCCCCCGCCTTGCGGAAGTCGTCGGCCAATGCCAGGGTCCAGGCCTCGGCGGCCGCCTTCGACGCGGAGTACGCGGCGTTGCCGGCCGTGGGCTTGGACGCACCGGCGGCGCTGATCAGCAGATAGCGGCCGTTGTCGCTGCGCTTGAGCGCCTCGGCGAAGGCGAGCGAGGTGTGCTGGACCGTGCGGATGAGCAGCTTCTCCAGCAGGTCCCAGTCGGCGAGGTCGGTCTCGGCGAAGGTCGCGCTCCCGCGCCAGCCGCCGACCAGGTGGACCAGGCCGTCGATCCGGCCGAACTCCTTCTCGATGCGCGCGGCCCAGGCACGGGCCGCATCCAGGTCAAGCAGGTCGACGGTGTCGCCGGTGACGGTGGCGCCCCCGTGGGCGTACCGCGCGGCGTCCACGGCCTCCGCGAGACGTCCGGCGTCCGCGTCGGCCCCGACAACGGTCGCGCCCGCCTCGGCGAGCCGCAGCAGGGCGGCCCGACCGGCCGGTCCGGCGGCTCCGGCCACCGCTACCACACGGCCGGCGAGCGGCCCGTTGTTGTTGCTGGTCATGTTCTCAATCCCCTCCGTACGAATGCTCACGCGGCGTCGACGTCCGCCGCTGTGATGCCCTTGGTGGAGGCGATCACATTCTTCAGCTTCTTGGCGAGCGCCTCAAAGAACATGCTCAGCGGAAACTCGTCGTCCAGCACGTCATCCACCAGCTTGCGCGGCGGCTGGGTCAGGTCCAGGGCCTCCGGGCCCTTGGCCCAGCGGGAGCCGGGGTGCGGGGCGAGATAGGTGGACACCAGCTCGTACGCGGCGAACCAGTGGACCAGCTTCGGGCGGTCGATGCCGTCGCGGTAGAGCTTCTCGATCTCGCCGCAGAGCTGGTTGGTGATCTGCGGGGCCCGCTCCCAGTCGATCTTCAGCGTGTTGTCGGTCCAGCGCAGCACGTCGTGCTTGTGCAGGTACGCGAAGAGCAGCTGGCCGCCGACGCCGTCGTAGTTGCGCACCCGGTCGCCGGTGAGCGGGAAGCGGAACATCCGGTCGAAGAGGACGGCGTACTGCACGTCACGGCCGTGCGGGTTGCCCTCGGCCTCGAGCTTCACGGCCTGCTTGAAGGAGGTCAGGTCGCAGCGCAGCTCCTCCAGGCCGTACATCCAGAACGGCTGGCGCTGCTTGATCATGAAGGGGTCGAACGGCAGGTCGCCGTGGCTGTGGGTGCGGTCGTGGACCATGTCCCACAGGACGAAGGCCTGCTCGCAGCGCTTCTGGTCGCCGAGCATCTGCTTGATGTCCTCGGGCAGCTCAACACCGAGGGTCTCCACGGCCGCCTCGGTGACCACGCGGAAGCGGGCCGCCTCGCGGTCGCAGAAGATGGCGCCCCAGCTGAAGCCGTCCGGGACCTCGCGCACGGCGACGGTCTCCGGGAACAGCACCGCGGAGTTGGTGTCGTAGCCAGCGGTGAAGTCCTCGAAGGTGATGCCGCAGAACAGCGGGTTGTCGTAGCGGGTGGCCTCGAGCTCGGACAGCCACTCGGGCCAGACCATGCACAGGACGACGGCCTCGAAGTTGCGGTCGAGGTTGCCGTTCTGCGTGTACATCGGGAACAGCACCAGGTGCTGGCGGCCGTCGGTGCGGTTCTCCGCAGGCTGGAAGGCCATCAGGGAGTCCAGGAAGTCCGGGACACCGAAGCCCTGATCGGCCCACTTGCGCAGGTCGACGACGAGCGCCTGGTGGTAGGCGGCGTCGTGGGCCACCAGTGGGGACAGCTCCTCGACAGCGGCGGCCATCCGCTCGACCACGGCCCGCACGTCCTCACGGGAGGGCGCACCCTCGGCATCGAAGTCGATCGAGCCGTCCTTCGACTGCCAGGGGCGGATCTCCTCCACGGCATTCTTGAGCGCGGGCCAGGCAGGGTGGCCGACCACCCGAAGGTCGGCAGGTGCGCCCTCAGCAGCCACGTCCTGCACAAGAATTTCCGTCATGTCACTTCCTCCACGGGAGAACCTTGCGTCAACGCAGCGTATACACGTGCGGTTCTTCCGTACAAGAGGGCGTTCGGGAAAATATCCCGCTAACCCCCCACTATCGCCGTGGTTCTTCCTGTCTGAAGCGGTTGCGGCAATTGCTTCTGTCAGCCCGGCAAACGTTTCGCAGGCCTCGTCGATGACTTCGGGACAGGGAGCGGCGCCATGCCGCCACCGAGGCGGGCCGTCGCACACAGGAGCCCGGCCCGGTCGGGCGTCAACTCCGGGAAGACGCACCCACTCACGGGTGACGAGTACGGGCCGTCGGAGCTCCGCGGCAGGGCGGATCGCTCCGCTTCCCGCGCGCGGCGGGGGTCATCACCGCTGCCGGCCACTAGGCTGCGCCCTGCCGCGCGGACACGGGACAGTTCCGCACGGAAGCCGCAGTCGACGGAAGCAGGTGAACCTTGAACTTCCTCACCATCGGTCATCGCGGAGTCATGGGTGTCGAGCCGGAGAACACCCTCCGTTCCTTCATCCGCGCCCAGCATGCGGGTATGGACGTCATCGAGCTGGATCTGCATCTGAGCAAGGACGGCGCGCTCGTCGTCCTGCACGACGCGGATGTGGACCGTACGACGGACGGCACCGGGCCGGTCACCGACAAGACCCTCGCCGAGCTGCGCGAGCTCGACGCGGGCCATGGCGAGCGCGTACCCCTCTTCGAGGAGGTGCTGGACGCCGTGTCCGCGCCCCTTCAGGCCGAGATCAAGGACTCGGCCGCGGCGCGGGCCCTCGCCCAGGTGATGCACCGGCGCGACCTGGTCGGGCGTGTCGAGGTCGCGTCCTTCCACGACGCCGCCCTGGCCGAGATCGCCGCGCTCGTACCGGGTGTGCGGACCGCGCTGATCGCCAGTACCTGGGGCGATGACGTGGTGGACCGCGCCAGGGCGGTAGGGGCCTCTTCGCTGGCGCTGAACATCCGCCGGCTGACGCTCGAGGTCGTCGAGCGAGCGCATGCGGAAGGACTCAAGGTCATCGGCTGGGTGGTGAACACCCAGGACGAGCTCCGGCTGGCCCGCGCGCTGGAGCTCGACGGGATCGCCACCGACCTCCCGGAGATCCGCCGCACCGGCCGGTTCACCGCCTGACGCAGCCTCAGGAAAGCGGCTTGACGAGCAGCTCGAACTCGAGGTCCGGGCGCTGCGGAATGCCGAAGCGCTCGTCGCCGTACGGGAAGGGGTTCGTCTCCCCCGTACGGCGATAGCCGCGGCGCTCGTACCAGGCGATGAGCTCGACGCGCACCGAGATCACCGTCATGTGCATCTCGCGCGCACCCCATTCCTCGCGCGCGATCCGCTCCGCCTCGGCGATGATCCGCTTGCCGAGGCCGGCGCCCTGGAGTTCCGGGCTGACGGCGAACATGCCGAAGTACACGGCCTCGCCGCGGTGCTCCAGCTGGCAGCAGGCGATGATCCGGCCGTCCCCCTCCACGGCCAGCAGCCGGCTGCCGGATGTGGTGATGACCGCACGGACCCCCTCGGGGTCGGTGCGCTGCCCCTCGAGGATGTCCGACTCCGTGGTCCATCCCTTCCGGCCGCTGTCCCCCCGGTAGGCCGACTCGACCAGCGCCACGACCGCGTCGACATCGGATTCGGTGCCGTCCCGGAAGGTGAGGGTCTCCATCGTGAGCTTTCTCCCGTCTGTACTGGCTTTTCCGACGAGACTAGCCCGCCCACCAAGGACCGCTTCATGGTGCATGTACTGAGCAGCAGGATCCTGCTTCGTCCCACCGACCCGGAGCGCTCCCGCGCCTTCTACGGCCGGACGCTCGGCCTCGCCGTCCACCGCGAGTTCGGCGTCGGCCCGGAGCGCGGGACCGTCTACTTCCTCGGCGGCGGCTTCCTCGAGGTGTCCGGCCGCGCCGGCACCCCGCCCGCGCCGGATCTCGAGCTGTGGCTCCAGGTCGCGGATGTCCAGGCCGCGTACGGCGAACTGTCGGCGCGCGGCGTCGAGGTGCTCCGGCCACCGGTGAAGGAACCGTGGGGGCTGATCGAGATGTGGATCGCCGACCCGGACGGCCACAGGATCGTCCTCGTCGAGATCCCGGCGGACCATCCCCTCAGGCGGGACCAGCGCACGCTCGGCGACGACTGACCAGCGCGTCAGGGCGGGCGGAACTGGGTGTCGTGCGGGGCCGGATCACGCCCAACCGGGCGATCCGGCCGCCCTCTTGGACGCTCCGGGGCATGAGTCCGAAGCGCGGTCGTACGCGCGGCAGAGGGGGCATGTTCTCGAAGCTGCCGCTGACGCTGCATCAGATGGGCCGACTGCGCGAACAGTCCGGCCGGCCCGCGAGCGGCCGGCGGTTCTTCGTCGGCCGCGGACAAGTCCTCCGCGTGGCCGTGTGCTCCCCCTGTGTGCCGGTGCGCTCGCGTAGGCACCGGGCTGTGCGGGCATCGACTTCTCGATGTGTCGGCAGGGCCCGAGGGGGAGGTGTGCCGTGCATGGTCCGGCGCTGTCCGGGTGGTTGCTCGTGGCACTGTGCGGGATGACCGGTGCGTACTGTGTGCTGCGAATGCGCAGCGAATCCGGGCCGGAGCGCGCCGGTGCGGCCGGTGAGGCACTGATGGGGTTCGGCATGGCCGCGATGGCCGTGCCCGCCGCGGCGGTCACTCCCCCGGGCTGGGTGTGGGGCGGGTACGCCGTCGTGTTCGGCGGCGCGGCACTTCGGGCCCTGGGGGCCGCCAGGAGCGGCGGGCACCATCTGCACCATCTGGTCGGTTCGCTGGCGATGGTCTACATGTCGTTGGCGATGCTCGCGCCGCCGGGCGGCGGGCATGCGGGGCATGGGGCGGGGGCCCCTGCTGGGGTTCCGCCGGTGACGGGCGCGTTGCTGGCGTACTACGCCGCGTACGTGCTGCGGACGGGCGCCGCGCTGGTGCCGGTGCCCGTCGCGGCGGGCGTCGCCGCCCGTGGGACGCGGTCCGAGCTGGCGTTGGCGTGCCGGCTGGCGATGGGGCTCGGCATGGTGGCGATGCTGCTCGCGCTCTGAGCCTCCGAGACGGCACGGACGAAACCGTGGTGTGCGTCACTTGCCGCGCAAGGCCATACCCGTCGGTACAGCCCCACTCATAGGCTGGCGTCATGATGGTCTCCCTCGCGCTGCTGCTGCTCGGCGTCGTGGCCGCCGTCGCCGCCCCCCGACTGCTGTCGCGGGCCGACTGGCCGGAGCGCGAGCCGGTGGTGGCGTTGTGGGTGTGGCAGTGCGTCGTGGCCGCCGTGCTGATCTGCTTCGGGCTTTCGATGGTGCTGAGCGCGGCCGCCGCCTGGCAGGAGGTACGGGGCCAGGTGTTCGCGCCCGCGCCCCGCGCGGTCGTCGAGGCCTACGCGCTGGGCCCGCACGGGCCCTGGGCGGCGGTGATGGCGGTGGCACTGGCCTGCGGCGGGGCCTGGACCGCGGCGATGCTCACCCGTGAGATCCGCAGGGCGCGGGCGCGTCGGGCCCAGCAGCGCGCCGAACTCCTGTTGCGCGCCCCGCTGCTGCCCGGTGAGAAGCCGGGCGGCGATCCTCTGGTCGTACTGGAAGGAGAGCGCCCGGACGCCTGGTGGCTGCACGGCACGGCGCCCCAGCTGGTGATCAGCACTGCGGCGATGAGACGACTGAAGGGCCATCAGCTGGACGCGGTGCTGGCGCACGAGCAGGGTCACGCCCGGGCCAGGCACGACTGGCTGCTGAACTGTTCCGCCGCGCTGGCCAACGGCTTCCCCCGGATCCCGGTGTTCGCCGCGTTCCGTGACGAGATGCACCGACTGGTCGAACTGGCCGCCGACGACGCCGCATCACGTCGGTTCGGGCGGCTGACGATCGCTCTCGCCCTGGTGGAACTCAATGAGCACCGCGGCGTGTTCGGCCCTTCCCCGACCCGGGAGGGCGAGGTGTCGCAGCGTGTGCGCCGGCTGCTGACCGCGGCGCCGCGCCTCACCGCGGGACGGAGGCTGCGGCTGACCGCGGCCGCGACGCTCGTCCCCGTGGTACCGCTTCTGGTGGCCTTCGTACCGGGTCTGAGCGCGCTGGCATAGCCCGCGGCGGATGCGTTCCGCCAGGGCCTCCCCTCGCACTCCCCCCACACCTCACACGGCATGGCTGCACGCGCGGGCGTGCTGTTCGTTCGGTTGGCATCGGCACTCCTGGGGCTCGTCATGTCCCGATGGGGGCCGCTATGGGCACTGGACCGGCAGACGGCGGACGAGTTGCACCGCTCGGCGGTGGCAGCGGGCTGCTGTTGTGGCCACTGGCCCTGCACCGGCCGCGCCCGGCCGTGGGGATGCGGCGCTCGTAGTGGCGGCCGTCTCCGTGGCGGAGGTGGGCTTCACTCACCTGTACCTGGGTGTGCACTGGTTCTCGGAGGTCCTGGGCGGCCGGCTGCTGAGGGCCGCGCTGGTGACGCCGTCCATCGCCGCGTACCAGCGGTGGATCACGGACGCACGGCGGTGAAGGGCCCCGGCTGCCTGTCTTGGGCGATCCCCCGCGTCGCCCAAGACAGGCAGCAGACCCGCAGCTCAGAGGCCTGGAACAGTCCTCTGAGCGGAGAGCCATGAGTATATTGGCTCTCAGCCAGTCAACGCAGGAGTTACAGCATGTCCCCGCGCAGCGCATCGGTCAATGAAGAGTTGCGCCGACGTTCCCGGGAAAGGCTGCTCCAGGCGACCGTTGAGCTCGTCGCGGAGCGCGGATACGAGGCGACGACCCTGGGCGACATCGCCGACCGGGCGGGATCGGCCCGCGGTCTGATCTCGTACTACTTCCCCGGCAAGCGGCAGTTGCTGCAGTCGGCCGTGCACCGGCTGATGCATCTCACCCTGGAAGAGGTGTTGGAGCGGGCGCCGCGTACCGACGACGGGCGGGAGCGGCTGGCGCGGGCCATCGATGCCATGCTCGGACTCGCTCATGACCGGCCCGTGCTGATCCGGGCACACATGGCGGGAATCCTGCAGGCGGAAGGCTTTGTGCAGTGCGCCGAGCAACAGCGGCTGGCCTTCCTGCTGCGGGACACGCTCCGGCGCTACGGCTCGCACGACGTGGACGCCGACTATCCGATGCTGCGGGCGCTGCTGATGGGCGCGGTCTTCGCCGAGTTGCTGCCCGGGGCGCCGATGCCGCTGCCGCGGCTGCGGGCGGAGCTGTTCGAGCGGTACGGGCTGGACCTGGAGATGGGCGTGCCGCCGGGCGGTGAACCGTCCGGCGGCACGCGTCAGGATGTTCCGGTTCAGTCGAAGTACTCAGGCTGAGTCTGGACGTTGAGCCGGTCGAGCTTCACTCGCTTGGCGGGGTCCGTGAGCTTGTCGTTGATCTTCAGGACGTCGAAGCCCTTGGCGATGTCGTTCGAGTAGATGTGGCCGTTGTAGTAGTACGCCGACCAGGAACCGCCGGTCCTCATCTGGGTGGTGGAGAGCGGGCCACGCTCGAAGTAGCCGATCTCCTTGGGGTTGGCGGAGTCGGTGAAGTCCCAGACGGAGACACCGCCCTGGTACCAGGCCTGGACCATGATGTCCTTGCCCTTGACCGGGATCAGCGAACCGTTGTGGGCCACGCAGTTCTCGGTGTCCGCCTGGTGACGGGGGATCTTGAAGTAGCTGCGGAAGACGAGCTTGGCCTTCTCACCCTTGCCGACGATGTCGTAGATGCCGTCGGCACCGCGGTTCGGACCGACGGCCGCGTTGCAGGTGGCGGCGCCGCCGCCACCGAGCTCATCGGTGAAGACGACCTTGTCGGCGTCCTGGTTGAAGGTCGCCGAGTGCCAGAACGCGAAGTTGACGTTGTCCTGGACCTGGTCGATGACCTTCGGGTGCTCCGGGTCCTTGATGGACATCAGGATTCCGTCGCCCATGCAGGCGCCGGCCGCGAGCTTCTTCGAGGGCAGCACGGTGATGTCGTGGCAGCCGGTGGTCTTGGAGACCTTTCCGGGAATGCCGTCGTTGCCGCCGGGGTACTCGGGGTGGTCGGCCGGGAAGAGCACCGGGAAGTTCACGACCTTGGCCTGCTCGGGTGCCTTGCGCGGCACCTTGATGACCGAGATACCGTCGTGCGGCGGCCGGCAGTCGGGGAAGTTGTCGGCCGGCGAGTACGAGGACACGTAGATGTACACGTTGGGGCCGTCGGGCACCAGCGAGTGGGTGTGCGAACCGCAGTTCGTCTCGACAGAGGCGACGTACTTCGGGTTCGCCTTGTCCTTGATGTCGAAGATCTTCATGCCCTCCCACGAGTCCTTGATCGTCGCGGACTGCGGGGTGCTGTTGCAGGAGTCGTCGCTCCGCGAGGAGTCCGTGGACAGGAAGAGCAGGTTCCCGGAGACGGAGATGTCGTTCTGCGAGCCCGGACAGAGGACCTCCGACACCGTCTTCGGGTTCTTCGGATCGCTGATGTCGAAGATCCGGAAGCCGTCGTAGTTTCCGGCGAAGGCGTAGTTGTCCTGGAAGGCCAGGTCGGAATTGGTCCCCTGGAGCGCACCCTTGGGGATGTTGGTCAGGTGCTCGATGTTGTCGCTGTGGACGATCTCGTCCTGACCCGGTATCAGGCCGTTCGCGATGTCGGCCCGGGTCTCGGCGGCCAGCTCCTTGGAGGCGCCGACGGCTGCCGGAGCGTCCCCCGGGTCGGGCGTCGCGGCCGCGGGGCCTGCGGCGAACAGCGTGGCGAGAAGCCCGGCCGCGGCCGTCGCCACGGCCAGTCGTCTGCGCCGCGCATGGGCATGGAGCAACGAAGTCACTACGTCCTCCCTTGTGTCCGTTCGAAGTTGAACGGTTCTCGGACCCCGGCAGTATCGTCCTTCCCATGTACATCTCAACAGATGGCAACAAAGATGTAATGCGAGTTTCTGATCAACGGCGTTGAATCCCGTGCCAGGATCTGGCCAACCGCCCCTCGCATCACAGGAGGTCACAGTGACGATCCGTCGGAAGACCACCCATTTCAGGAGGTTGGTCGTCGCGGCGACGGCAGTCGGTGCCGTACTCGCCCTGGGAGCCTGTGAGTCCGGCGAGCGGGCCCCGGCAGCAGCGGCGGACAACGGGGCGAAGGTCGTGGCACCGGGCAAGCCCGGCGAACCGGCGAAGATCCTTTCGGCCAAGGAGGCGGCCGAGGCCGTCCCCGCCGACACCCCCAACGCGGCCGACGTCATGTACACCCAGATGATGATCACACACCACGCCCAGGCGCTCGAGATGACCGCGCTCGCCCCGAAGCAGGCCGGTTCCGCCAAGGTCAAACGGCTCGCAGAACGCATCTCGGCGGCCCAGGGCCCCGAGATCGGCGCGATGCGGGGCTGGCTCGCGCAGCACGGTGAAAGCGAGACCATGGGCGGACACGAGCACCACCACGGCGCTATGCCGGGCATGGCGACCGAGGCGCAGCTCGGGGAACTGCGCGCCGCCAAGGGCAAGGCCTTCGACACCCTCTTCCTGAAGCTGATGATCACACACCACCAGGGGGCGATCACCATGGCCACCGATGTCCTCGGCGACGGCAACAACATCCTGGTGCAGGAGATGGCCAACGATGTGATCTCCCAGCAGAGCGCCGAGATACACCGTATGGAGTCGATGTCCTGAGGCTCGTGTCCCAAGGCTCCCCCACAGCGCACCCCGGTGCCATGCTGGAGGCACCCGCGGGAAAGGAGCACCGCCGTGCTTCGCGTCGCAGTTGTCGGTTCGGGCCCCAGTGGCGTCTACACCGCCCAGTCCCTGGTGCAGCAGACCCTGGTGCCCGACGTCCGGGTGCATGTGCTGGACCGGCTGCCCTGCCCGTACGGACTGGTGCGCTACGGCGTGGCACCGGACCACGAGAAGATCAAGTCGCTCCAGAACAATCTGCGGACGGTTCTGGAGGACGACCGGGTCTGCTTCGTCGGAAACGTGGAGGTGGGCCCGGGCGGAGTGAGCCCGGCCCGGCTACTGGAGCTGTACCACGCCATCGTCTACTGCGTCGGCGCGGCAACCGACCGCCATCTGGGCATTCCGGGCGAGGATCTGCCAGGAAGCCGCTCCGCCACGGACTTCGTCTCCTGGTACAGCGCACACCCCGACGCCGCGGGCAACGGCTTCACGCTCGGCGCGCGGTCGGCCGTGGTCATCGGCGTCGGCAATGTGGCGGTCGACGTCACCCGCATCCTCGCGCGCGGCCCCGGTGAACTGCGGCCGACCGATGTGCCTCAGGCCCCGCTGGACGCCCTGGGGGGCAGCCTGGTGCGCGAGGTACACATGGTGGGCCGACGCGGACCCTCTCAGGCCAAGTTCACCACCAAAGAGCTGCGCGAACTCGGCTCACTGCCGGCCGCCCAGGCCCTGGTGGACCCCGCGGAGCTGGCCCTGGACCCCGCGTACACCGACCCCGCCGCACTGCCCGCAGTCAACCGGCGCAATGTCGAGGTGCTGCGCGGCTGGGCCGGCGCGGCGGCCGACGACCGGGACCGCCGTATCCGTCTGCGGTTCTTCCTGCGGCCCGCGGAGATCCTGGAACTCGACGGACGGACCGCGGGCGTGCGCTTCGAACGCACCCTGCCGGACGGCGAGGGCGGGGTGCGCGGCACCGGAACGTACGAGAACATCCAGGCCGAACTGGTGCTGCGGGCCGTCGGCTACCGGGGCGTACCGCTGACCGGCCTGCCCTTCGACGCCACCCGGGGCACGGTCCCGCACGCCGCCGGACGCGTACTCAGGAACGGCGAGCCCTCGCCCGGCGAGTACGTGGCCGGATGGATCAAACGGGGGCCCACCGGGGTCATCGGCACCAACCGGCCGTGCGCCAAGGAAACGGCCACCTCACTCCTGGAGGACGCCCCGGCCCTACTGCGCCGTACCCCCGAAGCAGACCCGGTGGCCGCGCTGCGCTCGGCCGGGCTACGGCCCGTGGAGTGGCCCGGCTGGTTGGCGATCGAGCGGGCGGAGGCGGCACTGGGGCGGTCGCTGGGCCGCGGTTCGGTGAAGATCCCGGACTGGCAGGGGCTGCTGAGCACGGCACTCGGAAGCGAAGCCGAACGCTGACGCCCTGACGGTTGGGGACTGCCCGCCGGACCTCAGTCCTCACCGAGCCGGAGGGCCTGCCCGTCCGCGGCCGCGAGGACGCTGTCGAGCAGGCCGGGGTAGAGGAGGTCCAGATCCGCGCGGCGCAGTCCGTTCATCTTGGCAGTGCCCCGGTAGATCTGCTGGATCACGCCGGCCTCGCGCAGCACCCGGAAGTGGTGCGTGGTCGTCGACTTGGTGACCGGCAGTTCGAAGTCCGAGCAGGACAGCTCCTTCTCGACGGCAGACAGCTCCCGTACGACCCGCAGCCGCATGGGGTCGGACAGCGCGTGCAGTACTCCCTCCAGCCGGATCTCCTCACGCGTGGGGTGGGCGAGCTCGCGGTTGCTCGTTGCGGTGATCACGGCGACTCCACTTCGTCCAGGGTCATCCATTGTACGAGAACTCTCGTAGTTTGACACTGGTCGTACTACGGCATATATCGTACGAACTCCCACCCGGCGCCGTCATGAATGGAGTCTGCCGTGGGCGCACTGTTCGAGCCCTACACACTGCGTTCCCTCACCATCCCGAACCGTGCGTGGATGGCGCCGATGTGCCAGAACTGAGGCAGATGTTTCATTCCTGCAGGGTCACAGGCATGATGCCCGCGGAGGCAGTCAGCAAAGGGCGCCACCCCGAGGGCCCCGATCTTCGGCGCCGACACCAGGGCCGCGGCTTCTGCTACCTGGTCGCCGCCGGCCCGCCCCGTGTCCCCGGTACCGGGAAGTAAATGGAGCTCCCTTCTACTCGGTGCACAGAGGGATCAAACCGGTCATCGCCCGACGCGGTGACGCGCACGGCTCAGGACTCGGAACCGTCCGATGGGTAGTCGAGCGCACGAACGCCTGGGTCCACGGCTTCCGCCGCCTCCGGATCGGCCGGGACATCCGCGACGACATCCACAGGCCTCTCGAAGAGGATCGGTCCCTGCGGGTCGACCGGGACACGGCGGGCCGCACCCGGTCAGCCGAGGCACGGATGATCACCAGCCTTTCACGGGTTCTCGTCCGCTGCCGCGAGGCCCCTCTCATGCAGCCAGTCGTGCCGCGACCGCAGCACCGGTCCCATGGGATGTCCGCGCGCACAAAGGGGGCAGAAGCAGCCCGGCTGTGTGTCGTAAGCAGCGCTCCTGATGTCGACGCGATCCCGTTTGTTCACCTGTTCACCCGAGCGACATCAGAAGTACTCATGGGAGGCACCCTTGAAGAAGGAAAGGGCTGCATTGTCTCGTTTCGGACACTCGAATCTACAGAAAGTCAGCCCACATGGCCGAGATCCTTGCAGCCGTGGCAACGAAGATCATCGTTGCGCTCGCCGAGGCGATCATCCTGCGCCTCATCCGGGAGCTGTGGGCCGCTTGCTCACGCTCTCTGCGTACTGTCTTCGTACCGGCCGCCGTGTAATACCCCGGCGCCCGGCAGCGCCCACGCCCCCACGCGCCCTCCCTCGTCCTCGGAGGGAATCCCCGGCTTCCGGCGGGGAGGGGATCCGATCCTGAGCGGAGGCGATTGATCTCCGCAAACCTCCCGGAGGCGCCCCGAGTGCGCACACACCGCGAAGGAGCCGGCCCTCACCGGCTTTAACGGAAAGCCGCCCCCCGTTCACGGGGGTGGAGGAGCCATTTTCATCCGGCGCCCGGCGGCCTTCCCTGTCGAGCGACCGGCCCCGGTGCCGCTCTTCTCTACGCCTGGGCACCTACGTCAGGCTTCTCCTTCCGCCCGCTCCGAAGCAACCAGGTGGCTCCGCCAACGGCCAGGGCGACCGGCCATTCCAGAGCCCCTGCCACGGCCAGTGCTCCGAGGCCTCCATAGAACACGAGATCCTTGGCGACGGGCGTACCGGGCAGTCGTGCCGTCGCCGCTCGGGCCGTGCTCGTCACTTCTTCCCTGGTGAGGTACGGAATCGGTACCGGAGGATGCAGCGTGCGCATGTGCAGGTGCAGACCCGCGCCGTCGCGCGCATGGGTTTCCTGTTGCGGGCTCTCCGCTGTCTCGACCATCCCCCCTCCTCCTTTCATCGGAGTCGGTGTGGTGTGCCTCTTCAATTCTCGCGCGCTTCCGGTGGCGTGTGCGCGTTCGAAGCGGTGCGATGGAAACGGGGCTGGTCTACCCGTGCACGCGGGAGGGAGTGCCGGGCCGCAGGGAGCTGGTGATGCGCGGTGGCACTGCCGGGATGCGCACTGCTGCGGGCTGTGGTGTCGTCCGCGACCGGCGCACTACGGAACGAGGCCCAGGCACGCGTACGGATCTTCGGAAGACGCGCGCACGTCGCCGTGCGAGGTCTTGGCCCCGGTGACCTGCCCGAGGCCGCGGCGAGGAACCTGGCAGAGGACGTCGAGCGGGGGCTGGCCGCCCTGCCCTCGGTGGAGTGGGCCGTGGTGAACACCGTACTCGGTCACGCTGTCGTCGGCACCGAAGGGACGTTCGAGACCGAAACGATCGCGGACGCCTTGATCGAGGCGGTCGAGGCGGTGGAGGAAGCCCACGGCGTCACACATCCGCTGCCCGAGCATCCCGTCTCGGGTGGGCGCGTCCGTCGGGCCGCCTCGGCCATGGCCCTGCACGTGGCTGCCGCACCCGTGGCAGCGTTCGCCGGTTTGACGCGCCGCACTCCCATCCCCGCGGGCATCGCGGCGCTCGCCCCGCTCGTCGACGCTCATCCCCGGCTGCGGCGACTCGTCGAGCAGGCGGTCGGCGCCGACAATGCCGGACTACTCCTGGCCTCGCTCACGGCGATGGGTCAGGCGGGCTCAGGCGGTCTCGCCGGGGTCGGCGTGGACACTGTTCGGCACGCCCTGCGCGCGATGGAGGCCAACGCGGAAGCCTCCGCCTGGGCCGCGGCCGAGCCGCGCGTCGCAGGCAGCGCCGCAGCTGCGGCCCATCACACGGCGCCCGAGCCGCCTCCCCGCGAGGCGCCGCTGAAACCCGGCCCGATCGAGCACTACGCCGACCAGGCACTCGCCGTGGCGGCGGCGTCCTTCGCCGGATCGCTGATCGTCACCCGGCGCTCCGGACGGGCCGTGGGTGCGGCGCTGGCAGCAATCCCGAAGGCGCCGCCCCTGGCTCGCGAAGGCTTCGCCTGCGCCTTCGGCCGGGGCCTGGCCCGCCGGGGAATCGTCGTGGCCGACCCGCAGGCGCTGCGGAGGCTGGACCGGATCGGAACCGTGCTGCTCGACACGGACGCCCTGGCCACCGGTTCTCATCTGCTGGCCGACCTTGTCGCCCTCGACGACGACGCGCCCGCGGGTGAACTCGCCGCGACGGCCCACCGACTCTTCGACGGCAGCGCCCCGGAACGCGTTCAGCGGGACGGGGAGTGGGTGCTGGGGCCGGTTGAACAGCTGACGTTGCGGGGGCGGTCGGGGAAGCGGGCCCGAGAGCGTTTGCAGCAGAAGGGCGCGCGGCTCGTGGTGGGCCTGGCGCACGGACAGCACCTGCTCGCCGTGATCAGTGTGCTGCCCGAAATGCACGACGCCGCGAGCGCCTTCGTCCCGGCCGCCCACGCGGCCGGGCTCAAGGTCGTGGCCGTGGGTGCGCACACCGCGGATGCGTCCATGCGGGAGGCCGACGCGGTCGGTGAGGGAGGCGATCGGCTGCTCGAGTCCGTACGGGCCCTGCAGCGGGACGGCGACGGCGTACTGCTGCTCTCGCCCGACCGGCGCGCGCTCCAGGCCACCGATGTCGGCGTGGGCATCACCGACCCGAAGGGGACGCCGCCGTGGGGTGCGGACCTGTACCTGGACGACGGCGATCTCGCGTCGGCCGTCGTGATCGTGGAGTCCTGCCGCACCGCCCGGGAGACCGCGCGCCGGGGCGTGCGGCTCGCCCAAGCCGCGGCCGTGGTCGGCGCAACGGCAGTGCTGGCGGGGCGGGCGCCACGGCCGGCAGCCCGGGGTGTGACGGCGTTCAATGCGGCGGCAGCGCTGGGCACATTGGTCGGTGTCTGGGCGGCGGTACGTCTGCTGCGACGCCCCCTGCCACTGACCACGTCGCGGCACCCATGGCATGCCATGGACCCATCCACCGTGCTCGCCAGGACCGGCGGGAGCGACGACGGGCTGACGGCCGAGGAGGCTCTGGCGCGGGCCGCGGGCACCGGCGAACGGGCGCCGACGCCGTCGCTCGGCCGGGCCTGCCTGTCCGAGATGGCGAACCCGCTGACGCCCGTCCTCGGCGCCGGGGCGGCCATGTCGGCGTCGGTGGGCGCCGTCCTCGACGCCGTCATCATCGTGGCGGTGACCGCTCTGTCCGGGTTCTTCGGCGGCTTCCAGCGGTACCGGACCGACCGCGCGGTCGCCCAGCTACGGCGGGAGTCGGCCGTCATGACCAACGTCGTACGGGACGGGGAGGAAACCATCGCCGCCGCCGCGGAGCTGGCCGTGGGCGACGTGGTGAACCTGACCCCGGGCGACGTGGTGCCGGCGGACGGCCGCCTGCTGTTGACACATCAACTGGAAGTCGACGAATCCGCGCTGACCGGCGAGTCGCTGCCCGTGGCAAAGAACGCGGCGCCCGTTCTCGCCTCGGACCTCGGGGACCGTACGTCCATGGTCTACGAGGGCACCACCGTGGCGGCCGGCCGTGGGCGCGCAGTCGTCGTCGCGACCGGCACGGCCACCGAGGCCGGCCGCGCCGCGGCGGAAGGGCGCGGCGCGGCGCCCCCCGCCGGCGTCGAGCGCCGACTGACCCGGATCACCCGTACCACGCTCCCGGTGGCCCTCGGTTCGGCCGCTGCCGTGGTGGCGGCGGGCATGCTGCGCGGGCGCCCCACCCGGGACACGGTCGGGGCGGGTGTGGGGCTGGCCGTCGCCAGCGTGCCCGAAGGACTGCCTTTTCTGGTCTCTGCCGCCCAACTCGCCTCCGCCAGAAGGCTTTCCGCACGCGGAGCCCTGCTCAGGCATCCCCGTACCATCGAGGCGGCCGGGCGCACCGACGTCCTGTGCTTCGACAAGACGGGAACCCTCACCCTGGGGCGTATCTCCCTCGTCGCCGTCGCCGCCGACGGCCACGGTCGCCCCCTCGAATCGCTCGAGGACGAGCAGCGCGCCGTCCTCGCCGCAGCACTGCGGGCGACACCACGCCCGCACAACGGTGAAGCGCTGGAACACGCCACCGACGCCGCGGTCACCGAGGGCGCTCAGCGAGCGGGAGTGAACCGGAATACGGCCGCACCAGGATGGCGACACACCGCCAGCCTGCCGTTCGAACCCAGCCGCGGCTTCCACGCAACGCGAGGCCGCTCCGGCCGGCGCCGGATCCTGTCGGTCAAGGGGGCACCGGAGGAGGTCGTGAAGCGCTGCGCCACCCGCGGCGGCAAACGCCTGGACCGCAAGGGCAGGAGGGCCGCCCTCGCGGAGGGCGAGAAGCTGGCGGCCAAGGGCCACCGGATTCTCGCGATCGGCGAACTCCGGGACGCGCCCGGCGGCAAGCTCACCGACGAGGCAGTGGACGGCCTCGACTTCCTCGGCTTCCTCGCGTTCGCCGACCGCGTGCGCGGCACCGCCCGCGACGCGGTGCGCCGACTCACGGACGCCGGGGTGCACATCGTGATGATCACCGGAGACCACCCGGGCACCGCCGAGTCGATGGCCCGCGAACTGGGCGTCCTGGACGGCAGGCGGGTGGTGACAGGAGCCGAACTCGACGACCTGGACGACCGCGCCCTCGACAGGCTGCTGCCCGACGTCGGCGTCGTCGCCCGTGGCACCCCCGTGCACAAGGTCCGCGTGGTCCAGGCGTTCCAACGTCTGGGCCGTACGGTCGCGATGACCGGCGACGGCGCCAACGACGCCCCCGCCATCCGGCTCGCCGACATCGGGATCGCGTTCGGAACACGGGCCACGCCGGCCGCGCGTGCGGCGGCCGACCTCGTCGTGACGGACGACCGGTTGGAGACGGTACTCGCCGCGCTCGTGGAGGGCCGCGCGATGTGGGCCTCCGTACGCCAGGCACTGGCAATCCTCGTCGGCGGCAATCTCGGCGAGATCGCCTTCACCCTCCTCGGTGCGGCCGCCACCGGGACCTCGCCCCTGACGGCCCGCCAGCTCCTGCTGGTCAACCTCTTCACCGACCTCGCCCCGGCCATGGCCGTCGCCCTGCGCCCACCGCAGCCCGAGGCCGCCGAACGCATGCTCCACGAGGGACCGCAGGTCTCGCTCGGCACGGCTCTGACCGAGGAGATGGTGTGCCGCGCCGTGGCCACGACCCTGGGCGCCACGGCCGCCTGGCTCGCCGCACGGTTCACCGGCCGGCCCACCCGCGCCCGCACCGTCGCCCTGGTTGCGCTCGTAGGCGCACAGCTCGGCCAGACCCTCCTGGTCGGGGGCCGCAGCAGAGCGATCGTCCTCTCCTCCGTGGGCTCCCTGGCCGCACTGGCGGCCGTCGTCCAGACCCCGGTCCTGAGCCGGTTCTTCGGCTGCACGCCCCTCGGCCCCATCGCCTGGAGCATCGCCCTGTCCGCCGCGGCCGGGGCAACAGTGAGCTCACTGCTCCTCCCCCCGCTGATCACGCGCGTCCACACAGCGGTTCCCGGACTGCGACCGGCCGCCTCCCAGGCGTAGCCCATGACCGACGACCGTCGTGTGGGTCGGCACCCCGGGTGGTGATGACGGTGTCGTTGACCTTGGTCGCCAGCAGGTGCGCGACGCCGCGTTGCTCCAGCCAGTACCTCAGCCGCTCGACCTGCCCGTACGCCTCGTCCGCGGTCACCCACACGAACGACACCTTCGCGTCCAGGGCACGCTGGATCATGACATGGAACTGCTCGATCTTCGTGGCGAACGGCACGTCGTCCGGGATGCCGGCCGCCCTGCACCGCTCCCGGTCGTCCGTCCAGGACTTCGGCAGGTACAACTCCCGGTCGACCAACGCTCGCCCCCGCTTGGAGGCGTAGGCGAGGAAGGTACCGATCTGGCAGTTCTCGGTGCGGCCGACGGTGCCGGAGTACTGGCGCACGGATCCTCGCGAATGCGCTTCAGTGCAGCTGGGTGCGGGTGTCCGCGGAGTCCTCCGGCTGGTGGGCCGCGCTGACTGTTATGTCGAAGCGGTAGGCAAGACTGGCCCGGGCCCCTTGGCCCGGGCCAGTCGCCACTGTGGTGCAGCGTCAGCCCTTGCCGCTGCGGTAGGGGGTGTTCATGAAGACAAGTGCGTCGCCGACGGCCCGCTCGGTTGCCCCACTCGGCCGGTTGACCAGTGCGCCCTCGACCGACATGGCGGTGGAGCCGCCGCCGTCGAGGTTGACCGCGTTGTGCATGCCCAGCGCCTGAGCGACGGCAGCGGTCTCGTCCATCGTGGTGCCGACGCTGGTGGTCATACGACCGTCGATCGTTGCGAGCACGATCTTTCCGTCTTGTGTCGTTCCGGCGATGGTACGGGGGTTGCGCGCGAAGAAGCTGCCCGAACCGGCCGGTACCACGATCTGCCCGTCCGCCGTGAGCCGGTAGCGGCCGTTCACACCGAACATCCCCTTGCGCGCGGGGAGTTCCTCACCCTGCTCGTTGATCAGGGTGGAGGTCACCTTGAGGCAGCCCTGTCCTGCGACCTGCAGCAGGGACGCTGCGTCCCGGCCTGTTGCCTGCAAGGAGGTCTGACCTTCCGTCAGCACAGTGCCCCGGGTTGTCGAGGTACGCACCACGCAGTGGTGCTCGTCGAGGACGACCTCCATACCGGCTCCGGACGGGGTGGCGTCGGCGAACTCCGGGGTGAACTGAACCACATCGCCGGGCACGGTGCACTGGGTCTGGTCGGAAAGGTTGGCACAAGCGCTCGGAACCACCGGCGGATGGTTGATGTACTCCAGCGGCAGGGTGGCCTCGGTCTTTTTGTTCTGCGCGCTACCGGACCAGTGCAGCTTGCCCATGAGGACCTGGTTGCTGTTGGCGTCCACGACGAAGTTGACCTCAGCCTTGTCCCGGGTGGGCTCGCTGAGGAGTTCTCCCCCGTACAGTCCCAGGCCCACCGGGTCACCGGGGTACTGCTGGCTACCGGTGAAGGTGAAGAAGGAGGCGTTGACCCCGGCCAGGGCGCCGGAGGACCGGACGAGGTCGGTGGTCTTCTCGGTCTTGGCCAGGTCCGGCCCGTAGGTCGCCTCCAGGTGCCCACGGGTTTTGTGGGGGTCGATCGTCAGTACGTTGACCACCCACGGGCCGCGCGTCGTGGTGTTGATCTGGTCGGCCTGAGCGGGCTCGGTCCCACGGACGATGCGGGTCAGCGTCACACCGTCGGCCAAGGTCTGGCTGCTGCGAGTCTCTTCCAGATTGGCATCGCCCAGCGGAAGGGATACGTCAGCGGCTGCGGCGTAGCTGGTCGGGACGAGAACGAGGGACAAAGCGGCCGCAGTTGCCGCGACCGCTGCGGCACGCTTCAGCCGGAAAGCATAGCGGGAGTGGGAATTCATGCTGACGAGCTTCTTTGGCTTCAGAAAACTTTGTCGCTTTGGTAGTTGATCGATTGGCGGCAGGCGGATTAACGATCCAGTGCGGTTCTGTATTTTTATCGTTAGCGTGCCTTTTAAATGCCCGATCAGCCGACTTTTCGCCATTATGGCGCGTGAGAGGGTTGCGCCGTTCCCGCGGAACGCCCGGTTTGATGGGGAATCATGCGACTAGGGATGCCAGCCGTGACGACATCGACGGCACTGTGCGGTCCGGATGGTCGGCAAGCCGTGCGGAGCTCCCACTGTGACGGCGATGTGTGGCGCCGCCCAAGTGCACTAGTACTGCAACGGTGCTGACCGTGACGGCTGTTCGGGTCGCTCTTTGGCGGGTGCTTGCGCAGGCGGGTGCGGTTGTACTCGACCTCGATAAAGCGGAAGACGTCAGTGCGGGCTGCCTCGTGGGACTCCCAGACGGTGGTTCCGATCTCTGCTTTCAGCAATCCGAAAAACTTTCAGCCGCGGCGTTGTCGTAACACGAGCCCGTTCTCCCCATGCTTTGCCTCAGCTTCAACTTCCATATCTGATCGCGGTATTCACGAGAGGTGTACTCCGATCCGCGGTCCGAATGGGCGATGCAGCCCTCTTTCAGCCCGCCCCGGCCTGCGGCCATCTTCAAGGCGTCCACGACGAGTTCGGTGCGGTGATGGTCGGCCATCGCATACCCGATCACCTCGCGGGTCGCCAGATCGATCACCGTCGCGAGATACCACCAGCCGGCGAGCGTCGGCAGACAGGTGATATCAGACTGTCCAGCTCAGAGGGGGAACCTCACCCGACGGCCCCGCCCGTGACAGTTACAGCGTCGGCAAGTGACCTCATGAACCCGATCCAGCAACTCAGCACTCTGCCGAACCTCGGCTGACCGCAACGTTACCCGTCCTGGCGAACATGATCAGCCCATCGGAGCCGTGGAAGCCGGCGCCCACCCGGCGCGACAGCCGGGCCCTCGGCACGCCCACCCGCACAGAACCAAAGCAAAGGGACCGTCAGCAAACTGACGGTCCCTCATGCAAGGTCGAGGCCAATCACTGTACCCGGTGCGTTGACGGCATGCCAACATCCCGGCTCGGGCTGCCAGTTCACGGTCTTGTGCGCACGCCTTCGGAGCCTCTGGGCAACGCGTGACGCCGTCGATCCCCGCCGTGGCGTCGGGAGTTTCAGGGTCATCCCCGAGACGCTGGACCATCGAGCGCAGGATCGACCGGCCTTCGCGCCACCCGTGACCAACGAAACCCGCTCCGCTAGCATGATCGAACTCATGAACGATCGCCCTGAAATCTAACAAATCGGCTGAAAAATTGATATCTACACCATCGCGGGTGTCCTCGCGAACAAAATGCAGAATTATGTTCGCCGCGTGGCGTCAACCACGCGCGATACTGTGGGCCGTGGTGGGTGTGACGGCCCTTGGATTCCTCATCACACTGGAAATCGCCGCGCGTCGCTACGGCCTACCGGGGCCGATTACCAACCAGGCGCGAGAGGTGATATTCGCCCCGAAATCAGGGCCGCTCCTGTACGCCAGTATGGCGTTGATGATGGTGGTGCTCCCCTGGCGGCAGCGGTTCATCGCGGCTGGTGCCGCGATCGGCATCGACGTCGCCTTCTGGGTGGTGCGGTGGGCGGTCGACGCCAAGATGATGGTCGGCAACGGCGCCTTGTGGGTGATCTTGGGCTATGCGGTCATCGCTGTCACGCGCCGCACCGGCCGGGAACGTGTCCTGCTGCTGAAGGGCGTCGGGCTGGGCCTGCTGCTGGTGGCCGGCCGCAAGACTGGCGATACCTGGCTGCTCATCACGTCGAAGACCCGCCCGGCGGTGCTCGACCAGTACGTGGCAACCGCCGATCACGCGCTGGGCAACCCGTCGTGGCTGGTAGGCCGCATTGTCACGGCCGCCGGCCCGATCGGCGCCCATATTCTCGACTGGGTCTACGTCCAGCTTGCGGTGGCCGCGGTCGTCGTCGCGCTGTACCCGCTGCGTAACGTGGCGGTCGAGCGCCGCTTCCCGCGCCATCATCTGGTGCGCACATTCCTGGTCATCGGCCTCCTCGGGCCTGGCATCTACATGATCTTCCCGGTGGTCGGACCGATCTTCGCCTACGGCACCGGCGCCTTCGGCACGGGAGGCGAGCACTGGGCGATGGCCAACCTGTGGCCGGACACGCCACCGCCGATCAATACCCCCCACCCGATGCCGTTCGACGAGATCACCCCCCGCAACTGCATGCCCAGCCTGCACACAGCGTGGGCTACCGCGATCTTCATTCATTCCCGCAAGGGCCCACGGATTCTGCGTTTTGCGGGCACGTCCTGGCTGATTGCCACACTCGGCGCAACGCTGGGATTCGGCTACCACTACGGCATGGATATTGTCGCCGGCGTGGTGTTCGCGTTCACGATCGAGGCAGCGCTGCGCTCGCTCGACCGCGGCTGGGACCGGTCAGGAATCCAGCTGGTCGCTTACGGGGCAACAGTCTTCGCTGCGCTCTTGGTGTCATATCGCTATCTGCCCATGGAAATGGCCGAATATCCGTGGGTGTTCGGACCACTTCTCATTCTGGCGATGGCCTCAGTGGTGCACGGCTACGTACGGACCACCAAACTGTGGGAACCGAAGACCGCACCAGCGCAGCAACCGGAACCTCAAGCCGCACTGGTTTGAGGGATGTTGCATCAGGTTGTCGGCTGAGCGCTTCCCGAGTGGGCCGGGATGCTGAAGTGTGCGGGCGAAGACCCGCCGGCCAATGGGAAGCCGCTTGCATTCGCAGCACCCATCGGCGCGTTGCACACCCTCTGCCGCTGAGGCCACAGCCGCGGCACGCTGCAAGGGCGCCGGTGTCAGGCGGCGCGACGGTATTGGACTGGCGCGACCACCTCGGCGCCGAGTTCGCGGGCGGCGTGGCGGGCCCAGTACGGGTGGCGGAGGAGTTCGCGGCCGAGGAGGACCGCGTCGGCCTCGCCGTTGGCGAGGATCTTCTCGGCGTGCTCGGGTTCGGTGATCAGGCCGACCGCGGCGACGGGGAGGCCGGTCTCGTTCTTGACGCGGGCGGCGAAGGGGACCTGGTAGCCGGGGGCGACCGGGATGCGGACGCCGGAGGCGTTGCCTCCGGTGGAGACGTCGAGGAGGTCGACGCCGTGTTCCTTCAGGTGCGCGGCGAAGCGGACGGTGTCGTCGGCGGTCCAGCCGTTCTCTTCCAGCCAGTCGGTAGCGGAGATGCGGAAGAACAGCGGGAGGTGGTCGGGCCAGACAGCACGCACGGCGTCGACGACTTCAAGGGCGAAGCGGGTGCGGTTCTCGAACGAGCCGCCGTAGGCGTCGGTGCGCTTGTTGGAGTGGGGGGAGAGGAACTCGCCGATGAGATAGCCGTGGGCGCCGTGGATCTCAGCGACCTGGAAGCCTGCGTCCAGGGCACGGCGGGCGGCGTCCGCGAACTGGGCGACTGTCTGCTGGATTTCGTCGGTGGTCAGCTCCGTGGGCACCGGGTGGTCCTCGGCGAAGGCGACGGGGCTGGGGCCGAGGGGCTGCCAGCCATGGGCGTCGGGGCCGACCGGGGCGCCGCCCTTCCAGGGGCGGTCGGTGCTGCCCTTGCGTCCGCTGTGAGCGATCTGGATTCCCGGGGTGGTGCCCTGAGCCTTGAGGAAGTCGGTGATGCGGCCCAGGGCCTCGGCCTGTTGGTCGTTCCAGATGCCGAGGTCGTAGGGGGAGATGCGGCCCTCGGGGGAGACAGCGGTGGCTTCGAGGAGGATGAGGCCGGTGCCGCCGGTGGCGCGTGCGGCGTAGTGGGCGAAGTGCCAGTCGGTCGCGACTCCGGCCTCGGGGCCTTCGGGGGCGGCGGAGTACTGGCACATGGGTGCCATCCAGATCCGGTTGGGGATCGTCAGCGACCGAAGTGCGTAGGGCTCGAAGAGGGCACTCACGAAAGACTCCATTTCATCTGATGCGCCGCACGGGTGCGCTTGATGCGACATTCATCGTACTACGACAATCATCGAATTACGACACCTCTCGTACAAGCCGTGGAAGCGCACGCCAGGCCACTCGAGGCCCGACCGGCAAAGGGGACAGCCGGACAGTCGAGCACCAGGAGCTCCTCCGCCGAACCGCGACCCCGATGCGCATCAAGAGCATCACCCGGCCGCACTTGCAGGCGGCCGCGCGCCAGGCCACGTCCGGGTCGGCGCGCCCCCTCGGCCTGCCGGCGGCACCGGCCCCGGTTACCATTCGTCGCGCCCAGTTCGAGCAGATCCGCAAGTACTTCCCCGAGTGACCCGACAAGACTGCCCAACTCCCCGGCAGCGCCCACGACCTGCTCCACCTGTAGACCGGCTGCACACCACCGCGCCGACGAGCCCAGCAGACCGCCCATGAAGGAACCGCGCATGACTGACCTGTCACCCGACACCAGCCACAGCTCCACCCCGGACCCCCTGCGTAGCGTGTACCTGCGGCTGGTCGCCGAGGAATCGATACCCGCACAAGCGCGGGGCCACTACACTTACCTGCGCCCGGTGGCCACGGACCTGCTGGTGGGCATTGCCCTCGACACCCCCGAAAACGTCCGCATCCTTACCGACCGCGAGGTGGCCCTCGTTGAGTGGGACACCCTCGTGGCGGCCGCGCGCACCAACCTGCTCAACGAGCCGGTCAACTACGACACCATCGACCTCCCCGGCGGCGCCGTCCTTCACATCCTCGGCCACCCGGAGTCGGTCTTCGCGGCCAGCAAGGCTCTCGTCCTCGACGAGGCGGTGCGCGCCGCCGGCGGCCCCGAGTTCCCGGCCGAGGGAGTGCTGCTCACCGTCCCCAACCGGCACAACCTCGTCTTCTACCCGCTCGCCGACAGCCACGTGGGCGAGGCCGTCAACGCCCTCGCCCAGTTCGGCCAGGGCGCCTACGAGGACGGTCCCGGACGCATCTCCCCCCGGGTGTTCTGGTGGCGCGCCGGCACCCTGATCTCGATCACGGTCTTCGACCACGAGAGCCGGACGATGAGCATCTCACCGCCCGACGAACTCATGACGATCATGCGGCGCCTGGCCCACCCCGGCAGCTGAGGAACCCGCGGCGCGGCGGACCGAGCGCTGTCCCGGGCCAGCAGGTATCGCTCCAGGAAGGGGGATTGTCGGTGGGGGCTGTCATCGACGTCGACCGCGCCCAGCCGGCTTCGGCAGGACAACCGCCTCCTCCGGACAGGCACCAGCGTCCAGGCCCTTGCAACCGTGGAGAGCACGTTGCGTCGAGAGGCGCATCGGCGAGAGGGCCGGGAAAACGGACCGGGAGCAATCCCGGCACCGCGCCCCGGGCCCACTCAGCGGCAGGTCGTCCGGCCGCTGCTGCCCGTGCCTGCCTGGCTTCAGGCGTGGGGATGGCACTGGGGCCTCGGTCAGCGGCGGCCCCCGCCCGTCGTCCCCGGCCCGTCGGGGGCGCCCGGCTCGTCGGCCGACTTCGGCCCGGCCGCCCTCGCTCCCGGCCCTCCGCCCGCCGTCCCCGGCCCTCCCCCGGGCATCCCCGGCCCGGCCCCCACCGCCGTCAGCGGTCGGGCGATATCCTCCAGGGAACGCCGTTCCGCCGGCACCGCCAGAGCCAGCGCCACCACGCCGGCCGCGCACATCAGGCCCGCGCCGATCCGGAAGGCGAGGACCGTGTCGCCGACCCGGCCCGTGCCGGTCAGCTCGGCGAACAGCAGGGGGCCGCTGATTCCGCCCGCCGCGGTGCCCAGGGCGTAGAAGAAGGCGATGGACATGGCCCTGGTCTCCATCGGGAAGATCTCGGAGACGGTCAGATAGGCGCTGGAGGCGCCCGTCGAGGCGAAGAACAGCACCACGCACCAGCACGCCGTCAGCGTGTCCGCGCTCAGCACGCCCCGGTCGAACAGCCAGGCCGTGCCGAACAACAGCAGGCCCGACAGCAGATAGGTCGAGGAGATCATCACCCGGCGGCCCAGCGAGTCGAAGAGCTTGCCGAGCAGCAGCGGGCCGAGGAAGTTGCCTACGGCGATGACGGCGAAGTAGTAGCCGGTGTGACCGGTGGGGACGCCGAAGAACGTGGTGAGGATCGCGCCGAAGCCGAAGGTGATCGCGTTGTACAGGAACGCCTGGCCGATGAAGAGCGAGAAGCCGAGGATCGCGCGTCTGCGGTAGTCGTGGAAGACCGTGCGGGCGATCTCCAGGAAGCCGACGCCGCCGCGCTGGCGAATGACCAGTTCGCCGTGGGGTTCGGGCAGCGGCCCGCCCTTCTCGGCCCGTACCTTCTCCTCGATGGCGGCGACGATGCGTTCCGCCTCCTCCTCCCGGCCGTGAATGAGCAGCCAGCGCGGGCTCTCCGGGACGTGCCGCCGGACGAGCAGGATGACCAGGGCGAGGGCGGCGCCGAGGGCGAAGGTGAGCCGCCAGCCGATGTCCATGGGCAGCAGGTCCGTGTCGAGGGCGACGATCGACAGCAGCGAGCCGCCGACCGCGCCCAGCCAGAAGCTGCCGTTGATGAGCAGGTCGACCCGGCCGCGGCAGTACGCCGGGATCAGCTCGTCGATGGCGGAGTTGATGGCCGCGTACTCGCCGCCGATGCCGAAGCCGGTGAGGAAACGGAAGAGGAAGAACCACCAGGGCGCGAAGGAGAACGCGGTCAGGGCGGTGGCGGCCAGATAGACCGCGAGAGTGACCATGAAGAGTCTCTTGCGGCCGTAGCGGTCGGTCAGGCGTCCCCAGAACAGGGCGCCGACGCAGGCGCCCGCCACATACAGGGCCGCCGCGACACCGGTGACCTGGCCGGAGCGGATCGGCAGCCCGCTGCCCGGCTCGGACAGCCGGCTGGCGATGTTGCCTACGACGGTGACCTCCAGGCCGTCCAGAATCCACACCGTGCCGAGGCCGATCACGACCGACCAGTGCCAGCGCGACCAGGGCAGGCGGTCCAGCCGGGCGGGGACGGCGGTGGTGACGGTCCGGCCGGCCGTGGTGTCGGCAGCGCTCATGGGCGGGGGCTCCCTCCTCACCGGGGCGTCGGGGCGTCAGGGCGTCGGATGCCAAGGCATCGGATGCTGGGGTGCCGGGGCGCCCGACGCCCAGGTGGGGCCGGGCGTCGACGCGCCGTGGCATCGACAGACCGTGGCATCGACGGAGCCGGATCGGCACCTGCGCCGGCGCCGATCCGCGCATCCGCTTCCCGTGATCCGCCCGGCTGAGTACCGAATCCGGCTAGGCGCCGAACGCCCGCGACACCGTGTAGATCAACAACCCTGCCAGGGAACCCACCACCGCGCCATTGATGCGGATGAACTGCAGGTCGCGGCGATGATCGAGGGCGTGCTGCGGCACTGCGCCGACCTGGAGATCGACCGGCAGTACACCGACACGCACGGCGCCTCGATCGTCGGGTTCGCCTTCGCCCACATGCTCGGCTTCAACCTGCTGCCCCGGTTGAGCAACGTGGGCTCCGCGCGGCTGTACCGGCCGGCCGCCGGAGTAGACCAGTCCTGGCCACACCTGACGCCGGTGCTGTCCACGAGACGATCGACTGGGAACTCATCCGGCTTCCGTCCCGGTCGCGGGCGCGGTGACTGGCCGTTCGCCCGTCACCACGCCCGCGGTGTTACTTTTCGTTATTTGACGCCATGTCAGGCAGCTGACGCCGGGAACGGGTCGAGGTCCGGCTTGAGCACCTGGCCGGGCTTCGGAGCGGCCTGGTCCACCAGGTAGGAGGTCACCAGCCCGTTGAGGGCCTTGCTCCGGCCGACCGCGCAGTGCTCGATCACGTCGACCGTGACCAGCACGGCGTTGCCGAGCTCCCGCTGCATGTTCTGGGAGAACTTGTACTGGGTGGCCGGGTCGAAGGTGTTGCCGATGACCATGACCGGGTTGGCGGTCTGCTTGTTCCACGGGCCGGGGTACTGCTCGGCGGCACGCGCCGGCGACGGCCAGGTCGCGCACGCCGGCGCGTCGTAGGCCTGGTACCGGCCGAAGGTGGGGGCGTTGAGCTCCCAGGCACGGGCCAGGTTCGCGAACACCTTGGGGTTCGTCGGGTACGGCTTGTCCTGGCAGTTGACGCCGTAGTAGGAGTCGTCCGAGGTGTACGGGGAGTCGGCGGGCGCCTCGCGCAGTGCTGACGGAGCGACCTTGGCCAGCCGGTCCGCCTCGTCCGTGGGCACCGTCCCGGCCACGGCGCCGAAGCCCGGCTGCGGGTTGATCACCTCGTCCAGGGCCTGCAATGAGCGGGCCAGCGGCGCCAGCCGGGTCTGCGCGTACAGGGCGTTGGCGACCTGGCTGGTGAAGCTGCTCAGAGTGACCTTCGAGCCGCTCGGCAGGGTTACGGGGTTGGTGCGAAGGTGGTCGCGGATCGCGTCGAATCTGGCGCGGGTGTCGCCCTCGGCGAACGCACAGCCCGGCGCACCGGCGGCCTTGCAGCGCTTGAGGAACTCGTCCAGGGCGAGCTCGAAGCCGCCCGCGGCGCGCTGCCGGTCGTACTCCAGGCCGTTGTGCAGGCGCAGGTGCGGGTCGACGTTGCCGTCGATGATGAGGGCGCGCACCTTGTCCGGGTACATGTTGGCGTAGGTGGCGCCGATCAACGTGCCGTAGGAGAACCCGGCGAAGTTGAGCTGTGCGTCACCGACGGCCTGACGCATCCGGTCGAGGTCGCGCACCACGTTGATGGTGGACATGTGCTGGATGAGCGCACCTGCGTTACGTGCGCACGCGTCGGTGTAGTCCTTGGTGGCCGCGAGCGTGCCGTCCACCTCCGCCGGTGTGACGGGCACGCCGGTGATCCGGTCGAAGACCGCGTCAGCGTCCTCCTGGGTCTTGAAGCACTGCAGCGGGTTGCTGCGGGCCACGCCGCGGGGGTCGAAGCCGATCAGGTCGAAGTGCTCCATGACGCGGGGCTCGAACCGGGTCGTGGTGGCCCACAGGTAACCACTGCCGCCGGGGCCGCCGGGGTTGAGGAACAGTGATCCGATGCGCTTGGCCGGGTCGCCGGCCCGCCGCCGCATCATGGCGATGCCGATCTTCTCCCCGGACGGGTTCGCGTAGTCCAGCGGCACCGGGTAGACAGCGCAGTCGTAGATCTTCGGATCGGGCTTGGACGGGTCCGGGTTGCAGGGCGTCCAGACCACCGGGGCGGCCTGCTGACCGGCTGTGGCCGGGGCGGTTGCGGGCGTCGTTGCTCCGGCGGGTGCCGCCGGCGCTGCCGACGCCGTGACGGTGACGCCGGAAACGAGGGCGAGGGCGGTGGTGAGCGCTGCCGTCAGAGTCGATATGCGGGACAAAGAACCTCCTTCAGTTGTCAAACCCGGCCAGAATGGCAGCACTTGAAGATCTGGTAAAGATCGTGCGCAAGATGTCGGTGGGTCGAAACGCAAGTGGGGTGACGCCTGGTTCGACACCACCCCATCGCCATGCGCTACGCCTGGTCCCGGCGTCACCGGCCGCACCAGCGCCCTCACCCCGCTCCGCCTGACCCGCCCTCCGCCCGCGGCAGCGGAGTGCATCGTTTGCCGCGGACGAACACAGCCCCGCACCGGACGCACCTCCGTCGCCTCCCCTGCCGTGACCGGTCCGCGCCGGACACCCACGCTCCCCCGTTGCGGCAGCCTGTGTGGGCCGACGGTCCGGGCGCGGTCCCGGTGGATGTCACAAACGCGGGCCCTGCGGTCTCTTGATATCGGAAAGGCGCACGTGCAAGGTGTCGCCGTCACGAAGCGGCGGGTTCACGGAGGGACAAGGTCCGATGTCGTTTTTGCGGCGGGCTGTGTCGGAGACGGGTATGCAGCTTCCGATCTGTGCCACGTGCGGTGTGCAGTACAAGGCATCGCGCGACGACTGTCCGGTATGTCTCGACGAGCGGCAGTACGTCGGGGGGAATCGCCAACACTGGGTCATGCTGGCCGAGTTGCGCGCCAGTGGCCGTCATGGCCGACTCCAGGAGGAGGGACCCGGTGTGATCGGGGTCGGCGCGGAACCTCGACCGCATCTACGGGGCGTTCTGGGGACGCGTGGTCAGCGCCGACGGGTCGGCCGCGGTCCGCCGTTCCGCGGACCGATATCTGCGCTTCGCGCGGGACGACGGCGTGTAGCGCTCCGTAAGCCTTGTCAGCGCCCCTGCTCGGCCGGGTGCCACGGTGCATCGGGGCGGGTCGGACGCGGGTCGGCGGCCAGCCGTAGCTCGTATACAGGCCGGTCACCAGACGGGAGGGGGCCGAGGTAGGTGTGGCCGGTCATGTGGCACCAGGCGGGCAGGTCGAGCGGGGCGGCCGGGTCGGTGGCGACGACGTGCACGAGGGTGCCGGGCGCGGCGTGCGCGATGCGGTCCCGCAGCCGCAGAAGCAGGGTGACACACAGCAGACCGGTGCCGTCGACCACCAGCACGTCCGCCTCGGCTGGGGTGGTCATGCGGCGTCGGCCTCTACGGGCAGGGCGGCCAGCCGCCATTCGAGGATGCCGTCCACGTCTCGTTTCGCGTCCCGGCCATGCGCGGTGAGCAGGCGTACGGCGTCGTGAGCGAGGACGCAGTTGGTGCCGCGGCAACAGGCCACGACCTCCGTCTCCGGAGGGAGTTCGCCGAGGCGGGCTTCAAGTTCGGCCAGGGGCAGGGCGAGAGCTCCGGGAATGTGGCCGGCGGCGTACTCCTCGGCGGGCCGGACGTCGATGACGACGGCGGTACCGGCCTTGACCCGCTGCAGCAGTTCCTCGCGGGTGAGGTGGTCCGTGTCCTCGGGGCCGAGATGGGCGGCGCGGGTGGCGTCGGCGGCGGCGGCCTGGTGGGAACGTGCGACCTGCTGCAGCAGAGCGTGAAGGGCAGCCACGTCGTCTCCGGCGAGCCGGTAGTGGATGCGGGTGCCCTCACGGCGAGTGGTGACCGGCTCGGCCTGCTTGAGCGTCTGCAGATGGGCGGAGGCCGTGGTCAGGCCGAGCCCGGCGGCCTTGGCGAGGGCGTCGACACTGCGTTCGCCCTGGGCGAGCAGGTCGAGCAGTTCCAGGCGCTTGCCGTTGGACAACGCCTTGCCGGTGCGGGCGAGCACGTCGAACAGCGCGGCCCTGCGGACGGGGTCTCCCATTAACGCCCGAGTCCCTTCTCCATAATTCCATCGAACAGAGTAGCGGCGTAGTGGCGTCAAGTCGGCCCGCTGCTCGCACCTGGGTGGCAGCGCCATGGACTTCACCATCTCATTCCGCCGACGGACGCCGGTCTGGGCAACAGCTCCTGCCTGCCCGACCTCGGTGACGGCCGTGGGCTGGTGGTCGACGCCTCCAGGTATCCACGCGGCCGCCGCCGGGCGCGGCGCGAGCTTTGCGTTCGCGGCGACACCCATCCGCACGCCGGCTTCCTCACCGGCGCTGCACTGCTCGCTTTCTCAGGCCGGACGTCCACCAGGTACGCGCCCTCTCGAAGGCCACCGCCCACGCGCCGCAGGAAGGCAAGTGACCACTGCCACTCCCACCGGCTGCGACGCCGTGGAGGAGCGTGTGCTGCGGCTGGGGCTGGGGCTGCGCGCGAACCTGCCGCAGTTCGTCCTCCTGGTCGCGGTCAACGCGCTGGTCGACGGGATGCTCGGCCAGAAGCGCACCGTGCTGCGCTGCTTATCGGGTCCTGTCCTCGCCCTTCGCCGACGGCCAGTGCTCCAGCAGCACATGCAGCGCATCGACGGCCCGCTTCCAGGACGCCTCAACGTCTCGGGAGTGCCCGAATCCGCCGGTGGCTTCGAGGCTGGTGCAGCCGTGGAAGGCGCTGCGCAGGAGAAAGACCGCGTCGGTCAGGTCGGGCTCGTCGAGGCTGTACGCCCGCAGCATCCCGTACGTCAACTCGATGCTGCGGAGATGACCCGGGGATTCGGCGACGCGGTCCGGGTCCAACTGGATCCATGTTGCCGCATAGCGCCCGGGGTGTTGCAGCGCGAACTCCCGGTAGGCGTGGGCGAACGCGGCGAGCGCGTCCTTCCCGGAGCGGCCGGCTACCGCCATGCCGATGCGGTCGGTCATCTCGCCGGCGGCCAGCACGGCCACCCGGGTCCGCAGGTCCTGGACGTTCTTGACGTGTGAGTACAGGCTCGCGTCCTTCACGCCGAAGCTCCGGGCGAGCGCGGACACCGTGACGTTGTCGAAGCCGACCTCGTCGGCGAGATCGGCTGCGGCCCTGGTGACCCGGTCAGCCGTCAGCCCCACACGTGCTGCCATGAGTTGCCGCCTCCAACGCCTGGATCATCCAGGTGTCAGCCTAATACACATAGGCACGGAGGCAGCCGCGGAGTGTCCCGGAGGCACCCGGACACGCCCCATTGACCTGGCCCTGACCTTCGGGTCAGCATCATCCGGAACGCCCCCCACGCCAGTCCCACCCGTACCGACGTGAGGAGCCCGCCCCATGCGCACCTATCGCAGCACGCGGAATACCCGTCCGCGAGCGCTACGCACAGCCGTCGCCATCTTCGCGGCCTCCGCCGCCCTCGGCGCCACGTTGGTGACCGCACCGGCCGCCGCAATCGCCACGGCCGCCGAAGGCGAGCCCGGCAACTGCAGGACCTCCGATGATCCGTCCTGGTCCGGCTGGACCGACCACGCCCAACTCGGTGCGAAACTCCGGCAGATCGAGAAGACCAGCAAGGGCCGTATGCAGGTCGAGGTCGCCGGGCGCACCACCCGGGGCCGCGAACTGTGGGCCGCGCGAGTGGGCAGCGGCCCGCGTGTCCTGATGGTGACCAGCGCCATCCACGGAAACGAGCGCGCGGGAACCGAAGCGCTCATCGGCATCCTCAAGGACCTCGGTTCGAGCACCGACCCGAAGACCACCGAACTCCTCAGCAGGGTCACCCTGGTTGCCATGCCGATGGTGAACCCGGACGGCGGCGAGCTCAACCGCCGTATCAACGTACATTCCTGGGACCAGACCGTCGCCCAGTTCCCCCAGCTGACCGGGGCACCCCGCGCCTGGTATCACAGCCTCAGCGGCGACGGCATCGACCAGCCCGGCTATGACCTCAACCGGGACTTCAACCCGGACCTCGGCTACACCCCGCGGGCCACCGATCTCCCCGGCAGGCAGACCGACGCCGGCTTCTTCCTCTCCCCCGAGTCGCGCGCGATCCGCGACACGTATGTGAAGATGCGCGACGAGAAGGGTTCTGTCGACGCGTTCATCGACCTGCACCACATGGGTCCCTGCGAGCGCGTCACCGGCGGCCCGCAGGACGGCAAGCTGATCACGGTCTCGCTGGACTATCCGCCGCTCGGCGTGAACGACGGGGCCAAGTACAAGAAGCACTGGCCGAAGCTGGACCAGGACAAGTCCCGCCGCTATGCGCTCACGGTGGCCAACGGCATCGCCGACGCATACGGCGAGCAGTCGAGGCTCGCCGCGACCGGCCGCTATCTGCACCCTGCCGCACGCGAATACGCCGGCCAGGGCCGCTCCGCCTTCGCCCTCAACGGGACCGGCACGGTGCTCTTCGAGGTCCGTGGCCAGCAAGACGACTTGGGGCAGCGGCAGCGCGGGATGTTCGTCAGATCCGTACGTACCGGAGTGGAGTCCCTGATGACGGGCCTGGCCTCGGGCAGCGCCGACCGGGTCGACGGGGACGACTTCTTCGAGCTGCCGGACTACGGGTGGGAGACCACCGCGGACTGACCTCGGGGAACGGGTCCCGTGCACAGGCACGGGACCCACGCAGCAACGCGACCCGCGTCGCAGCTGCTTGAGCATGCGAGTGGAGTGCGTGCAAGAGAGCGGCTGCGGAAGGCGGCACCGCATCGGCAGATCGAGGTCATTCAGACCTTGAACAGGAACAGGTCCCGGGCAGAGGCACTCGTCGAGTTGTACAAGGAGGCCAAGACGCACGTGCCCCATTCCCTCAAGGGCACCCCACGCGTGGTGGGACGCGACGGCGACGGCTCCTTCTGGATCTTGCCGAAAGAAGGCAAGCGCCACGCTCCTTCTCCGGAGATCCTCTTTCAGTGCGTCTCACCTGCGCAGCGGACGAGGATCACGCCCCGCCCGGATCGACCAGCCGTGGCAGGCCAGGCCGTTCAGTCAGCGGTTCGGGCCGGCTCCTGGGAGTCGAGGACGGGCTGACCCACTGGAGCGCTGAAGAACGAGACCGGCACTCAGGGCACCAACCGGTACAGACCGGACAGGAGTTCATGCTGAGGCCTGCCTGCCGGTTCGGAGGAAAACATGGATATGCTGCTGGCGATCCTGTTATTGATCACGCGCGAGGAGATGCCTCAGTCGGTGTGTTTGGGCACCCCGCCCCTGGCGGCGAGCCTGCCGCAGGCCGCCGGCACAGCGCGCCGCTACCGCGGCTCGCGAGCTCCCTTTCGCACGAGTATCCCTCAATGATCATCAAGTCGGCGGGGGGTGTTGGTGCGGCCGTCGATCGCTCCTTACTCCCACGCTGCCGTTTCTCGGAGGCCCCGTGACGACCCCGTTCTCAGACGCAACCGGCCCGTCAACCCCGCCGGCCCAATGCCCCGCGCACGCAGCCCAGGCCGACGGGCGCGCGCGGATGTATGGCCCGGAGGCAGACGCCCCGTACGCTCTGTACGAGAGGCTCCGTCGCGAGCACGGCCCGGTGGCGCCGGTACTGCTTCCCGGCGATGTTCCGGCCTGGTTCGTGCTGGGACACCGCGAGAACCTCGAGGTGATGCGCAGCGCCTCGAAGTACTCCTGCGATTCCCGCATATGGAACATCCAGCTGCAGGCGGACTCTCCTCTGCTCCCGATCACGGCCTGGCAGCCCCTGCTGGTCTTCACCGACGGCGCCGAACACGCACGGCTGCGTGCCGCCGTGACCGACAGCCTGGCCCGATTCAACCGGCACGGGATCCGCCGCGACGTGGTCCGCTACACGCTTCAGCTGATCGACACGTTCTCGGGCGCCGGCCGGGCAGACCTGGTGACCGAGTTCACCGAGAAACTGCCCATCCTCGTTCTCGCGCGCCAGTTCGGCATTCCTGAAGGGGATGCGTTGAAGCTGGGCGAGGCCGTGCGCGACATGGTCAAGGGAACCGAGACAGCACTGGAAAGCAACCAGTTCGTGGTGTCTGTCATGTCGGATCTGGTCAATCGGAAGAAGGGCCAGCCCGGGGACGACTTCGCCAGCTGGCTGCTGAGCCACGAGTCGACTCTCAGTGACGACGAGGCCATGGAGCATCTGCGGCACGCGATCATCGCGGCGCACGAGAACACCGCCAACCTGATGGCCAACGCACTCAAATGTGTCCTCACCGACGGTCGGTTCCGCGCAAGCCTCTCGGGCGGATCGATGACTCTGCCGGACGCGCTGGACCAGGTGATGTGGGACGCACCGCCTCTCGCGGTCGGGGGTTGCCGGTGGGCCACCGGTGACACTCGGCTGGGGGATCAGGAGATCAAGGCCGGGGACATGGTGATGCTGGGGCTGGCAGCCGGGAACGTCGACCCCGAGATCCGGCCCGACCTGTCCAAGCCGGTGCACGGCAACCGCGCACACCTTGCCTTCAGCAGCGGGCCCCACGAGTGCCCGGGCCAGGACATCGGACGTGCCATCGCGGACACCGGCATCGACACCCTGCTGGCGCGCCTGCCCGACATTCAGCTCGGGGTCGCCGAGGACGAACTGCGTGTGACCGGGTCTCTCCTTTCCAGCCGACTGGACGGGCTGCCTGTACGGTTCACTCCCCGGCGCCCAGGCAGGCAGAGCAACGCCAGTGCGGCCGCGGCGGACACCGGGGGACGCGCAGCTCTCGCAGGGCAGCCGCTGCCTCCGGCCGCGCCGGCGGCTGCACCCGCCGCGACGCCCGCCGGCGGCCACGCCTCCGTCCCCGTGCCCTGGTGGCACAGGCTCTTCGGCCGGCGCTCGGAGTAGTGACGAGCCATGGCCGGGCCAACGGAGTCTGCGTGCTTGGCCCGGCCGTCCGCCGGCGTGGTACCGACGCGCGGCACGTCCCGCCGGAACGTGCCGTCTGCGGCGTTTCGGATTACGCGGCCTATGAGTTGGTTCCGACGTTGACCTGATGAATCGTTTCCCCGGAGGCTTCGGGCATCTCGCCGCCGTTCAGGTGGACCCACAGGGATTGGTAGCCGTTGGTCGAGATGGACGCGAGGCGTTCCGGTTCAGTGGCCAGGGCGAGCTTCGGGTAACGGCTGAACAGCGACCGCAACGCGATTTCGGTCTCGATCTTCGCCAGGCGCGCACCGAGGCAGTAGTGAGCGCCGAACCCGAACGCCGCGTGATCGTGAGGCGCGGAGCGGCTGATGTCGAACTCCTCAGCGTTCTCGTGCCGGCCAGGATCCCGGCCGGCGGCCACCAGACTGGCGATCACTGGGTCGCCCTTGGCCACCCTGACCCCTGCGATCTCGACGTCGACGACGGCGTACCGCATGAGGGCATGCCGCACAGGCCCGGACTGACGGAGTCCTTCGTCGACCGCGGCGCCCCAGGTCTGGGCGTCGTCCCTTTCGAGGGCCATGGCCAGTGATGCCGGGTTCTTCAGAAAGGCGTGGACCGTGTTGGTGATGGAGTTGAGCGTGGTCTCGTGTCCCGCGATGAGGATGAGGAAGAGGGTTTCCACGAGCTCCTGCTCGCTGAGCCGGTCGCCGGCATCGCGGGACTGGATCAGCGCGGTGGTCAAATCGTCCCCGGGCGACGTACGTTTGACCTCCAGCAGTGACGTCAGGGTGCTGAAGATGTCCGCCACGGCCACGCGGATGTCCGCCTCACCAGTAGCGCCTTCCTGGGGCGTCACGAGGCGTTCGAAGCGGTGGCGCAGCTCGGAGACCGCAGTGGCGGGTACGCCCAGGACTTCGCAGATGACCCGCACCGGAAGCGGGTACGCGAACCGCTCGCGCAGGTCCACCGGCTCGTCCGTGGAGCCGAGTTGGTCCATCAACTCGTCGGCGATCTCCATGATGCGCGGACGGAGGGCCTCGATGGGTGCACGTGTGAAGGCGGCGCTGACCAACTGGCGCAGACGGCGGTGCTCGGCGCCGCCCTGATGGAGCATGCCCGCACCGCGAACAAGAGCGATCAGCTCCCATGAATCCGGTACACGCCCATCGGCCAGTGCCGGCCAATACGCCGGATCCTTGGTCAAATCCTCATGGCCGAAGATTCGCCGGGCGGTTGCGAGATCTGTGGCCGTCCATGCGGCGACGCCTCCGGGCAGCTCGACCGGGACGAGGGGGCCGAGGCCGCGCAGTTGTCTCGCTTCCTCTGCGGGGTCGGCGGCGGGGTCGAGACGGTAGAGCTTGCAGTGAGTCAGGTCCACGGACACTCCAGCTGTGAGACGGCAGACTCGATAGTCGGACGCGAGAGGAAGTCCTGATCACGATTCTGCCAAGTGGCCAGGCAACCATACGGCTTCCGCTGAGAAGCCAGACGGGCAGGTCAGGGCTACACACCGTGCCGGCGCGATGCCTGTGGCCGGCACTTGAAGTGACTTGCCGTCAGGTTCTCCAGGCTTAACAGTTGTTCGCATCCGGCCTGATCGACGTGGCGGTCGACAATCGTGCGAGGCGTCTCTGCAGCATGCGCGCCGCCCGCGGAACGTCCTCCAGTGCGAACGCATTCTTCGGGAGGTGCCCGTTGGCCCGGGCGGGGGAAAGCAGGTCGCCGGTCTCCTCATCCACCGCGCAGCGGAGCACGGTGCGGGCGCACGCGGTGCGGGAGGTTTCGCCCTCGGCGAGCGGCAGCTTTCGGCTCACCGACCAGCGCTTGTGGCGCATTGGCCGGCTTCTGCCGGCAGACGGCGTCGCAGAGGAACGCCGTCGGCCTGTTCGATCAGTTTCAGCGACGTGTCTCCGTCGTCGCTGCCAGGGCATCGGCCGATGCCAGGAGCAAGAGCGGTCCACATCCCCCAGGCCTCGGCGACGACTGCGATCTCGGCCCGCATGGCCTCGCTGATCGGCACGTGGTGTTCAAGGAGACCGGTGATAAGCAAGTCCAGGCCGGCCTCCTGCTCGCCGGTGTCCCAGCAGTCGGTGGATCGCAGGGCGAGGTCGCCACTGCCGCCGCGCGGCGGTCCCGGCCGGATCTGATTCCGCCCGAAGCACGGGTCATGAGCCGGGTGGGTGCGCGCCCGCCGGGCTCATGTCGGGGATGTCCTGCTCCGCCCAGACGAGCTTGCCGCTCGTCGTACGGCAGGCGCCCCAGCGGCGGCACAGCATGTTGACCAGCTGCAGGCCGCGGCCGCCCTCGTCAGTGAGGCCGCTGTGCTGGATCTGCGGCAGGTCGGGGCCGGTGTCGGTCACCTCCACCACCAGCCGGTCGTGCCGTAGCAGCCGCAGGTGCCCGGGCCCGCCGCCGTACCGCAGGGCGTTGCCGACCAGTTCGCTGACCACGAGTTCGGTCACATCGGTCAGCTCCGTCAGCTGCCAGTGGCCCAGCCGTTCCCGGACCAGCTCGCGCGCGATGCCGGCAGCCGTGCCGTCGTGCGGCAGCGGCCACACCCGCACATCGGGGTCCGTGACGCTCGGCCGGGTGGCCGCGACGATCAGCGCGGCCTCGTCGAGTCGGGGGTGTGCCACGGGGCCGAAGGCGGACAGGGCTTCGGCGTCCAGCCCGTCGGGCGCCATGCCGGCCACGTGGTGCAGCAGCCGCTCCATCTGGACGTCGATGTCCTCGGTGCGGGTCTTGACCAGCCCGTCGGTGAACAGGATCAGCCGGCTGCCGGGCGGCGCGGCCAGCCGGACCGGGTCGTACGGGACCACCCCCGCGCCCAGCGGCGCACCCGCGGGCACGTCCACGTAGTCGACGGTGCCGTCCACGGACATCAGCAGCGGGGGCAGATGTCCTGCGCAGGCCAGGGTGTAGCTCGCGTCGGCCGGATCGTGGACCGCGATGAGGCAGGTGGCGACCTGGTCCTCCTCCAGATCCCTGGCGACCATGTCCATGCGGTCCAGCATCCGGTCGGGGGCGAGGTCCAGCGCGATGAGGGCACGTGCCACCGTCCGCAGCCTTCCCATCGTCGCGGCGGCAGGCAGGCCGTGCGCCATCACGTCGCCGACGACCAGGGCGGTGCGGCCGCCCGGCAGCGCGATCACGTCGAACCAGTCGCCTCCCACCCCACCCGGGTCCGCGGTCGGTGTGTAGCAGGTCGACACGTCCAGCCCCGGGGTCTGCGGCACCGCACGGGGCAGCAGACTGCGCTGCAGGGAGACCACGTGCTCGCGTTCGCGCCCGTACAGACGGGCGTTGTCGACGAAGACGGCCGCCTTGGAGGCGAGCTCGACGGCCAGCGCCAGGTCCGTAGGGGTGAACGGCGGACGGCCGGGGCCCCGGATGAAGTCCGCGGCCCCCAGCAGCACCCCGCGGGCGATCAGCGGCACCACCATGTAGCTGTGCACGCCGAGCTTGCGGAGCTGGACCGCGCCGCTCTTGGTCGGAGCGATCCGGACGAACTCCTCCGGCCGGATCCTGCCGATCAGGATGGGCCGGCGCGTCATGATGCACTGCACCCCGATGAAGGCGTCCTGGCTGGTGACCTCCCCAACGCGCTCCGGCTCCAGGCTCGTCAGGTCGTCGATCAGTGCCACGGCCATGGCACGCATGGCGGGCAGGTCCGGGCCCATCCACCGCTCGCCCTCCTCGCCGCCGAGCACCGACTCCAGCAGATCGACGGCCGCACCGTCGGAGAGGGCCGGGACGGCGAACTCCGCGAACTCCCGGGCCGTCCGCTGCAGGTCCAAGGTGGTCCCGATACGGCTGCCGGCCTCGTTCAGCCAGGACAGGTGACCGCGCGCGGCCGAGCGCCCCGCCGCCCGGAAGCTGCCCGGCATGGCCCGGCGTGCGCGCGCCGCGAGGGGTGCCTGCGGGCGGCGCCGCCACGTGCTGCGGTTGCCTTTCACCTGCCCGACCACCTTCCACCCCGCGAAGAGCCGACATCACCAGTGTGTCTCCGCCTCCTACCGGACCGCGGCGCACGGCGAGCACAGCCGGTGGATGTGCGCGTGCCGTGACAGCGGGTAGCGCGACGTGACCGTCCGAGATGTACGCCCGGCGCTCCTGGAACATCCGGGGCCGTGTACGTCGACGGCCCGCAGCCGGCCGCCGTGGCCGAGCCACCGTCACACGCCGCCCGACCTGGGCGGAATCCCGCTCCGGAGGTCACTGTCAGTGGCCGGGTGCAGACTTGCCCGTATCCGAGACAAGGACGTCCGGGAGGTGTCGGAATGACCGACGTACTGCTCACCGTGGGCACACGCAAGGGACTCTTCGTCGGCCGGAGGCGCGGCGGTGGATGGGAGTTCGAAGGACCTCACTTCAACGCGGAGGCGATCTACTCGGTCGCCATCGACAACCGCCGGGCCGGCCCCAGGCTGCTGGTCGGCGGGGTCAATTCGCACTGGGGCCCCTCGGTCATCCACTCCGACGATCTGGGCCGGAGCTGGACCGAGCCGAAGCAGCCCGCCGTGAAGTTCCCGCAGTTCACGGCGGCTTCGCTGGAACGGGTCTGGCAGCTGCATCCGGCCGGACCCGCCGCGCCGGATGTGGTGTACGCCGGCACCGAACCGGCCGCGCTGTTCAGGTCCCAGGACGGCGGAGAGACATTCGAGCTGGTCCGGGCGCTGTGGGAGCACCCGACCAGGGACCGGTGGGTGCCGGGCGGCGGCGGTGAGGGGCTGCACACGATCGTCACCGATCCGCGCGACGCACGGGCGGTGACCGTCGCGGTCTCCGCGGCCGGGGTGTTCCGCACCAGGGACGGCGGGGAGAGCTGGGCGCCCTCGAACAAGGGTGTCTCCGCGGTCTTTCTGCCGGATCCCCGGCCGGAGTTCGGCCAGTGCGTCCACAAGATCGCCCAGGACGCGGTCGATCCCGACCGGCTCTACCTCCAGAACCACTGGGGTGTCTACCGCAGTGATGACGCGGGGGCGAGCTGGACGGACATCGGTGGCGGGCTCCCTTCCGACTTCGGCTTCGCGGCGGCGGCCCACCCGCACCGGGCGGACACTGCCTATGTCTTCCCCATCAAGGCCGACGCGGACCGGGTGCCGGCCGGGCACAGGTGCCGGGTCTACCGCACCACCGACGCAGGGAGGAGCTGGGAGCCGCTGTCCGCGGGCCTTCCGGAGGGACGGCACTACGGCACCGTGCTGCGCGACGCACTGTGCACCGACAACGCCGACCCGGCGGGGGTGTACTTCGGCAACCGCAACGGCGAGGTGTACGCGAGCGCCGACGACGGGGACAGCTGGCAGCTGCTGGCCTCGCACCTTCCGGATGTGCTCTGCGTACGGGCGGCGATTATCGGATGAGGCGATCGTCCCGCCGCTGAACCACCAGAGTGACGCCTGTGGCAGCACGACCGTTGGAGGAAAACGTCGAACCGGGTTGGGCGGAAGCACTGGAGCCCGTGGCCGGACAGATTGCCGCGATGGGCGACTTCCTGCGGGCGGAGATAGCCGCAGGACGCACCTATCTGCCGACCGGGCCGAACATCCTCCGCCCCTTCCAGCAGCCGTTCGACGACGTACGCGTCCTGATCGTGGGTCAGGACCCCGAGTGCCCCTCCCGGCAACATTTGCTCCGTCGCGACGCTCCCCCAGCTACCGCTGGGGGTGCCCCCAGGGTGCCCCCGGGCACGCACGCTCGCTGCGTTGGCCGAAAACCCAAGGAGCGCTGCTACGAGGGCCTTCGGCCGCCTTGCGATCGCACGCACCGGACGCCGCTCCTCGACGGGCAACGTTGCCGACGACGCGTGCGGCGGCAACGCTGTCCGCCTCACGCCTCTCGAACACAACGACACCGCCGCGCCCCGGGGCCATGGGGCGCGGCGGTGGTTCTTGTCGGGCCGTCAGGCGAGGGTGACCTCGACCGGCAGGTGCTTGATGCCGTTGACGAAGTTGGAGCGGACGCGGGGGACGTCACCGGCCAGCTTGATGTCCGCGAGGCGCGGGATGAGCTCCTCGAACATGATGCGGATCTCGGTGCGGGCCAGCAGGTTGCCCAGGCACAGGTGGGGGCTGCCCTTGCCGAAGGTGACGTGGTCGTTGTTGGTGCGGGCGACGTCGAAGTCGTAGGGGTTGCCGAAGACCTCCTCGTCGCGGTTGCCGGAAGCGAACCACATGACGACCTTGTCGCCTTCCTTGATCCGCTTGCCGCCGAGTTCGACATCCCGGGTCGCGGTGCGCCGGAAGTGGTAGACGGGGGAGGCCCAGCGCAGGAACTCCTCGACGGCGGACGGGATCAACGACGGGTCGTCCTTGAGCCGTGCCAGCTGCTCCGGGTGCTGGAGCAGGGCGAGCATGGCGTGGGACATGGTGTGGCGGGTGGTCTCGTTGCCCGCGACCACCAACAGCAGGAAGTAGTTGTCGAAGTCCTGCGCCGAGAGCGGCACGCCGTCGCGCGGGGTGTCGTTGACGAGCCTGGAGACGATGTCGGTGCCGTCCTTGCCGCGCCGCTGGCGGGCGAGTTCACGGCCGTATTCGAAGACCTCCAGCGCGGCCGGGGAGCGGAACGGCAGGTCGCGGTACTTCTCGCTCTCCTCGCTCTCCAGCAGCACGTCCGCATAGTCCGGGTCGGTGTTGCCGACCATGCGGTTGCCCCAGTCGATGAGCTGCTGGTTGTCCTCCGGCGGCACGTCCAGCAGGCGGGCCAGGACATTGATGGGGAAGTCGGCGGAGACTTCGTTGACGAAGTCGAAGGTGCCCTTGGGGAGGGCGGCGTCCAGGGTCTGTGCGGTCAGGCCGCGCAGGAAGTCGCCGTAGCCGTTGATGACGTTCGCGCCGAACTGGCGCTGGATCACGCTGCGCAGGGCGCGGTGCCGTACGCCGTCCATCTCCAGGATGGAGGCGCGCTTCTTGATCTGGTCGTCGTCGACTTCTTCGAGGTTGACGAACCTGGTGGACGTGAAGGTCTCCGGGTCGCGGTCGACGGTGGCGATGTCCGCGTGCCGGGTGATGGCCCAGAAGCCGGAGTTGGGCGCCTCCTCCGGCTGCCAGTGAACCGGGTCCTCGTGGCGCAGGGTGTGGAACATCCGCCAGGGCTTGGTGGGGTCGGTGAAGTTGTCGAGGTCGGCGAGGTCGACCTCGTCCAGCGGGAGGGGCTCGGCAAGGCGAGCGCGCAGTTCGGCGCTGGTGGTGGGGGTGGCGGGGACGGCGGGGCTTGCCATGGTGGGTCCTTCCGGGCGGGAGCCTCACGGCTGGGAATGCGGCCTCGGTGGCCTACGGGTGAGGGCTGGGCGGGGCTTACAGGTGGTAGGCGTACTCGGTGAACTCCCAGTCGGTGACGTGCCGGCCGAAGCGTTCGGCCTCGTCCCGCTTGTAGGTGAGGAAGGACGTGGTGAAGTCCTTGCCGAGGACGTCGGTCAGTTCGGTGTCGGCCTCCAGCGCGTCGAGGGCGGCGGGCAGGGTCATGGGCAGAACGGCGGAGCGGGCGGTGTCGTAGCCGTAGCCCTCCAGCGGCGTCGGGGGCTCCTCACCGGCCTGGACGCCCAGCAGGGCGGCGGCGATGGTGCCGGCGATCAGAAGGTACGGGTTGGCGCTGGCGTCGCCGAGGCGCAGTTCGAGGCGGGCGCCGGAGCCGCGCTCGGGCGGGATGCGGACCATGGCGCTGCGATTGTCCAGGCCCCAGTCGATCAGCCAGGGCGCGAGGGTGTCCGGGCCGAAGCGCTTGAACGAGTTGATCGTCGGGTTGGCCAGAGCCGCGAGTGCGGGTGCGTGAGCGAGGACGCCGGCGATGGCGTGCCGTGCGGTGGCCGAGAGGCCGTACGCGCCGGAGGGGTCGTCGAAGGCGTTGCGGCCGTCGGCGTCCTCGCAGGACAAGTGCAGATGGAAGCCGGAGCCGCCCGCGTCGGTGAACGGCTTGGCCATGAAGGTGGCCAGGTTGCCCTCCTGGCGGGCCAGCTCCTTGACCGCCGACTTGAAGCGGAAGGCGCGGTCGGCGGCGTCGAGGGCCTCGGAGTGGGTGAGGTTGATCTCGTACTGGCCACCGTCGAACTCGTGGTTGCCGGTGACGGCCCCGATGCCGAGGTCGCGCAGCTGCCGCAGGGTGCGCAGCAGGTGGTTCTCCGGGTCTGCGCGCAGTCCGGCGGTGTAGACGGATCCGGTGGTCTCCGAGGCGCGGCACCAACCGGCGGGGGCGCCGGGGGCGGGCGCCAGCAGGAAGTACTCCAGCTCGGGGCCGATGACGGGGCGCAGGCCGTGCTCGGCGCAACGGGCCAGGACGGTGCGCAGCAGGTCGCGCGGCGACTCGGGGGCGGGTCCTCCGGTCGCCGGGTCGGTGACCTCGCCGAGACAGGTGGCGACTCCGGGCTCCCAGGGGAGAGCGGCCAGGGTGGAAAGGTCGGGGCGTACGGAGATGTCGGGCAGGCCCGCCTCCAGGCCGCCGGCGACCGGGACGACGTCGCCCTGGGGCGTGGTGTGGTAGACGGCCTTGCAGAAGGCCAGGCCGTGGGCGCAGGCCGAGGGCAGGTGGTCGACCAGGACGTCGCGGGCGCGGTCGGTGCCGATGAGGTCGGGGTAGGTCACCCGGACCACGTCGATGCCCTCGGTGGAGAGCCACTCCTGGTACTGGCGGATGTCCGGGATGTGAGATGCGCTCACCGATGTCTCCTTGGGCGGACGGGATGGGTGGCGTGAGGAGGACCGGGGCGGGCCGGGGCGCGGGGGGAGGAGGCAGCCACCGGGAAACCGGTCGTTTGAACCCGAACGCTAAGGAGCTCGACCACTCTCCCGCAAGAGGGTGGTCCAATAAATTTATCCATCCGGACAGCTATTGACCACCCGATGGTGGCTTCTTATCTTGTTTGACGCCAAACGAGTCAGGAGTGCGGATCCCCCCGGGATTCCGGCGGGTCTCCCGCACCCCTTTGGCCGAGGGGCCCGGTCGTCAGCGGCCGGGCCGCTCTCCCCCCTTCGCCCCGCCCCGACGCGCCCAACCCCCAGGAGGACCGGCCATGAAGGTCGTCGTCGACATGAACAAGTGCCAGGACCACGGCCAGTGCGTCTTCGCCGCCCCCGACGTCTTCCAGATGGACGACAACGGCCGCCTGGCCTTCGTCCCCGACCCGGACGACACCCTGCGCGAAGAGGTCGAGGAAGCCGCCGACGTGTGTCCGCTGCAGGCCATCCGGATCGAGGACTGAGCCCCATGACCGGACGCATCGTCATCGCCGGCGCCTCCATGGGCGGCCTGCGCGCGGCAGAGCAGCTGCGCGCCGCCGGCTGGGCCGGCGCGATCACCGTGGTCGGCGACGAGCCCCACATGCCCTACAACCGACCCCCGCTGTCCAAGGAGGTCCTGGCGGGCAAGGCACCGTTCGAGTCGCTGGCCTTCGCCCCGAAGGCGGCCGCCGCCGACGTGGAGTGGCGGCTCGGTACGAAGGTCGTCGCAGCCCGTCTGGACGAGCGGACCGTCGAACTCGACGACGGTACGGCACTCGCGTACGACGGTCTGGTCGTCGCCACCGGTATGCGGCCGCGGCGGCTGCGCTGCGAGGGTCCGCTCGCCGGCCGTCACACGGTCCGCACCCTCGCCGACGCCCAGGGCCTGCGCGAGGAGCTGACCCGGCCCGGTGCCCGGGTGGTCGTGGTCGGCGGCGGCTTCATCGGCTGCGAGGTCGCGGCGACCGCCGTGGGTCTCGGGGTCACCGAGGTCACGGTCGTCGACCCGCTGCCGCTGCCGATGGTGGGCCCGCTCGGCGAGCTGCTCGCCCGGGCGCTGCTGAAGCGGCACGAGGAGCGCGGGGTGCACTTCGCGCTCGGCACGGGGGTCGCCGGGTTCGAGGGCGAGGACCGGGTCACCGGCGTCGTACTCGGCGACGGGACCGTGCTGCCTGCCGACGTGGTCGTGGAGTCGGTCGGCTCGATCGCCAACACCGAGTGGCTGGACGGCAACGGGCTCGACCTCACCGACGGCGTACTGACGGACGAGTTGCTGCGCGTCGGCGGCCTTCCGGAGGTCGTGGCGGTCGGCGATGTGGCCCGCTTCCCCAACGCCCGCTACGACGGCGTACCGCGCCGGGTCGAGCACTGGTCGATACCGACGGACACCGCCAAGCACGCGGCGAAGGCCCTTGTCGCCCATCTCGTCGGCGGGAAGGCGGAGTTGGCCCCGTTCGCGCCGCTGCCCACCTTCTGGAGCGACCAGCACGAGTTCCGGCTGCAGTCCTTCGGCTCACCCGTGCTCGGCAAGGACGACGTACGAGTCCTTGACGGCGACCCGGACGACGACGTTCTGGTCGGTTACCACCACGACGGCCGCCTCGTCGGCGTCGTAGCCCTCGGCGGTCAGGCCGCCGCGATGGGCGCCGCCCGTTACCGCGCCCAGCTGCTCAAGCAGCCGGCTCTCACCGCGTAAGGAATCCCCGACATGACCGGCCTCCGTGGCTTCTTCCACCCCAAGACGGCGAGTGGCGCCTCGTCACTCATCCCCTCCCCGCCCTGGCGCTACTCCGGCGACCTGCTCACCGTCGAGTACCGCACCGATCCGGCGCGCGTGCGCGAACTTCTGCCCGAGCCGCTGGAGTTGGCCGACGAGGACCCGGGCGCGGTCGCCCTGATCTGGGCCGACTGGCAGTCCTGCTCGGCGTCGGGGGACGAACTGCTCGACCCCGTGCTCTCCCAGTACAAAGAGGCTTTCGCGGTCGTCCGCTGCACGTACAAGGGGCAGACCTACACACGCTGCGTGTACATCTGGGTCGACAAGGACTTCGCGATCGCGCGGGGGCTGCACCAGGGCTATCCGAAAAAGCTCGGGTCCATCCACCAGACCCGCCCGCACCCGTACGGTCCGGCCCCGCGCATCGAGGCCGGTGCCCGCTTCGGCGCCACCCTCGCCGCCGCGGACCGGCGGCTCGCCCAGGCCGTGGTGACGTTGCGCGAGCCGTCCGAGACCAACGGCTTCGTCAACGGCCACCCCATGGCCCACCACCGCTGGCTGCCCTCCATCGAGAAGGGCAAGGGCCTCGCGCTCGACGAGCTGATCGAGTCCGGCGCCGCCTCCTTCGAGGGCGGTCAGCCGTGGGTCGGCGACGCCGAGCTGGAGCTGTTCGAGGCACCCACCGAGGAGCTGGCACGGCTGGAGATCCGCGAACCGATCGCCGCGTACTACCGGCAGGTCGGCGTGGTGTGGGACGGCGGGCGACTCCTGGAGTCGAACACCTCCGGCGCCGAGTGACCCGCGTACGACATCGAGTACTTGGAGACCGGACACCATGACCGAACAGCACACCCTCACCGTCGCCGGGGTCACCGTCGACACCCGGCACTGGATCGGCGGCGAGCGCGTCGCCTCCGCCGAAACGTTCACCGATGTCTCGCCGATCGACGGCAGCACGATCGGTGAGATCTCTCGCGGAACGGCAATGGAGGCAGCTGCAGCCGTGGCCGCCGCGCATGAGGCCTTCCCCGCCTGGGCGGCCACCTCCTGCGCCGAACGCGCCCGCATCCTGCACGCCATCGCCGACGGCGTGGAGAAGCGGCTCGAAGAGCTCGCGATCGTCGAGACGACCGACAACGGTGCGCTGCTGCGCTCGCACCGCCGCGGTGTGATGCCCCGCGTGGCACACAACTTCCGCTTCTTCGCCGACTGGTTGCTGAAGCTCGACCACGAGGAATTCGAGACTCGGGGTCATACCAACCACGTCTCCTGGGACCCGGCCGGCCCGTGCGTGCTGATCACGCCGTGGAACGCCCCCCTGATGTTGGCGACCTGGAAGGTGGCCCCGGCCCTCGCCGCCGGCAACACGGTCGTCCTCAAGCCCGCCGAGTGGTCCCCGCTGACCGCCTCCCTGCTCGCCGACATCGCGGCGGAGGCGGGGCTGCCGGCCGGTGTGCTGAACGTCGTGCAGGGCTACGGCTCCGAGATCGGCGACGCGCTCACCTCGCACCCGGACGTGCGCCGGATCAGTTTCACCGGCTCCGTGCCGACGGCCAAGCACATCGCTGCCTCGGCGGCCGCCCACCTGACGCCTCTGAGTCTCGAGCTCGGCGGCAAGTCACCGCTGCTGGTGTTCGCGGACGCCGACCTGGACCTTGCCGTCGACCTCGCGGTCGAGCAGTACGACAACGCCGGGCAGGTGTGCCTGGCCGCGACCCGCTTCCTCGTCGAGGAGCCGATCGTCGAGGAATTCACCCGCCGCTTCGTCGAGAAGGCCGGGCGGCTCACGCAGGGGGACCCGCGTGAGGAGGCCACCGACATCGGGCCCAATATCCATCCCCGTCAGCTGGAGAAGATCGACGGGTTCGTGCAGCGGGCAATCGCGTCCGGCGCGCGGGCGGTCATCGGCGGGCACCGCAAGGACGGCCAGTACTACGCGCCCACCCTCCTCACCGACGTCGCCCAGGACTCCGAGATCGTGCAGGAGGAGGTCTTCGGGCCGGTGCTGACCCTGCAGACCTTCGCCGACGAGGACGAGGCCGTGCGGCTGGCCAACGACACCCGGTTCGGGCTCGCCGCGACCGTCGCCACCGGGGACCACGAGCGCGCCGAGCGGGTCACCGCGCGGCTCGTCGCGGGCACCGTCTGGGTCAACTGCTTCTTCGTCCGCGACCTGCAGGCGCCCTTCGGCGGCTCCCGCCAGTCCGGTGTCGGCCGCGAGGGCGGCACGTGGAGCTTCGACTTCTACTGCGACCTGAAGAACACCGTCACCGCCCCGAAGGGTTGGAAGGACCATGGGTGAGATCGTCGGGGCGGGCCTGCTCGCCCACGTCCCCACCATCGTGCTGCCGGAGGAGACCCGGCTGGAGCTGAACGAGGGCAAGGAGATCACCCTCGTCACCGGCCTCCGGCAGCTCCGGAAGGACGTCTTCGAGCGCGACGACTACGACACCGTCGTCGTTCTCGACTCGCACTGGGCGACCACCGTCGAGTTCGTCGTCACGGCACAGGACCGCCGGGCGGGTCTGTTCACCTCCGAGGAGCTCCCGCGCGGTATGTGCCGGATGCCGTACGACTTCCCCGGCGACCCCGAACTCGCCCACAACATCGCGTCGTTCGCCGACAAGCACGGCACCTGGATCACCGCGATCGACGACGCCTACCTGCCGGTCTACTACGCCACCATCAACCTCTGGAAGTTCCTGGGCGAGGGTCTGCCGGACAAGCGGTGGGTGACCGTCGGCGTCTGCCAGACGGGGGACATGGAGGACCACCTGCGCCTCGGCCGCGCCCTCGCCGACGGCATCGCCGCCACCCCCGGCCGGCGGGTCCTGCTCATCGCCTCCGGCGCCCTCTCGCACACCTTCTGGCCGCTGCGCGAGCTGCGCGACCACGAGGCCGGCGACCCGTCGCACATCTTCACGCCCGAGGCCCGTGAGGCAGACCACGAACGGATCGCCTGGTTCAAGGAGGGCCGTCACGACAGGGTCCTCGACACGATGGACGAGTTCTGGAAGTACAAGCCGGAGGCGAAGTTCTTCCACTACCTGATGATGGCCGGCGCCCTGGGCGAGCAGGCCTGCATCGCGAAGGCCCGCCAGTACGGCGAGTACGAGAACTCGATCGGCACCGGACAGGTGCACCTCTGGTTCGACCGTCCCGCCGACGGCTGGACCGGCACCGGTCTGCCCACCCCGCGTACCCCGCACAGCCGTATCTAGGAGTTCCACCATGCCCGAGTACCGCCGCATCCTCCTCGACGGCGCCGCCGTCCAGGTCACCGTCGACGGGGACGAACTCGTCGCCGGGGACGGCCGCCGCGTCAAGATCGAGGAAGCCCAGCACCTGCCCCCGGTGGTCCCCTCCAAGGTGATCGCCGTCCACCTCAACCACCGCAGCCGCGTCGACGAGTTCCAGATCGACCTGCCCGACACCCCCACCTACTTCCACAAGCCGACCTCGGCCCTCAACTCCCACAAGGGCGCCATCGTCCGCCCCGAGGGGTGCAAGTGGCTCAACTACGAGGGCGAGGTCGCCATCGTCATCGGGAAGACCGCGCGCAACATCTCGCCGGCCGAGGCGGGGGAGTACATCGCGGGCTACACCGTCGCCAACGACTACGGCCTGCACGACTTCCGCGACACCGACGCCGGCTCCATGCTCCGGGTCAAGGGCTCCGACACGCTCTGCCCGCTCGGCCCGGGGCTCGTCACCGACTGGGACTTCCACGGCAAGTACCTGCGGACGTATGTGAACGGCGAGGTCGTGCAGGACGGTTCGACCGACGAGATGAAGTGGGACATGCACTACCTCGTCGCCGACATCGCCCGCACCATCACCCTGTACCCCGGCGACGTGCTGCTCTCCGGCACCCCCGCCAACTCCCGGCCCGTCCGGCCCGGCGACGTCGTGGAGGTCGAGGTGGAAGGGCTCGGACGGCTGACGAACCACATCGTCACCGGCCCGACCCCGATCCGCAGCGACGTCGGCGCCCAGCCCACCGAGTCCGAGGAAGTCCTGTCCACCGCGCTCGGCGGCGACTGGGAGTTCCGCGGCATCCGCCCGCCGAAGCGCGGCTGACGCCCTCGTGACCGCGCCGCGCCAGGCATGACGGGAACGTCGTCCGGTGCGGCGCGCGGACATCGTCCGCCGGCCGGTCCGCCGGCGCATCGGTCGGATGGCCGATGCGCACCCACCCGGCCAAGCCGCAGAGTCGCCGCAATTCCGGGTGCGTCATTCGTCAGGCGACTCGCCGCAGCACCCACGTACGCACTGGGAGGTCTCCATGCCCGACTTCGCCGATCTGGTCTTCGTGAACGGCTCCGTGCTCACCGTCGACCCCGACTTCACCGTGGCCTCCGCGCTCGCGGTCACCGACGGCGTCATCACCGCCGTAGGGGCGCGAGCGGACGTCGAGGACCGCATCGGCCCGGACACCCGGGTCGTCGACCTCGACGGGGGCACCCTCCTGCCCGGTATCAACGACTCCCACCTGCACGGATGCGCCTGGGGGGTCACTTCTCCCCCGCTGGCGCTCGAACTCGGTTATCCCGCCGTGCGGTCGATCGCCGATGTGGCCGAGGCGGTGCGCACGGCGGCCGAGAGCACCCCGCCCGGCCAGTGGATCACCGGCACCGGCTGGGACCTGGGCTACCTGGCCGAGTCCGTGGAGGACCCCTCGCGCCTGCCCACCCGGCACGACCTGGACGCCGTCAGCCCGGACCACCCGGTACTGCTGATGGACTTCTCCGCGCACGCCACCTGGGTCAACTCCGCAGCGCTCGCCGTCGCCGGGGTCGACCGGGGCACGGCGGTCCCGCCCGGCGGGGTCGTCGTCACCGATGACGAGGGCGAGCCCACGGGCCTGTTCCAGGAAGGCGCCCAGGCGCTGGTCCAGCGGGCGCTGCCGCCGCTCACCCCGGACGTCCGGGCCCTGGCGATCCGGTCCACGCTGGCCAAGCTGCGGGCACTCGGCATCACCAGCTACACCGAGCCGGGCCTCGGTCCCGGCGGTGACCGGATCATGGGCGGGGCGCTGTCCCAGGAGACCCTCGACGTCTACCGGCGGCTCCTGGCCGACGGTGAACTGACCGCCCGCGTGAACGTGCTGCTTCTGCCCACCGGCATGTCGAGCACGGCGGCCGACTTCGCACGTGCCCTGGACGCCCTCGACGTACCGGAAAGCGATGACCCGCGACGGCTGAACGTCATCGGGGTCAAGATCTTCGCCGACGGCATCCCGCCCAACAGGACGGCCTGGATGCACGAGGCGTACCTCGGCGGTGGCTGCGGCGCGCTGTGCGTGAACGGCGAGACCGACGAGGAACGGGTCGCCGAGATCGCGGAGATGGTGAGGCACGCGCACGCCGCCGGCCACCAGCTCGGCGTGCACGTCACCGGGGACCGCGGCATCGACACCGTCGTCGACGCCTTCGCCGCCGCCACCGCCGGGCACCCGCGCCCGGACGCCCGGCACTACGTCATCCACGGGGACTTCCTCACCCCGCACAGCATGAAGACGCTCGCCGAGCACGGCTTCGGCGTCAACATGAACCCCACCATCAAGTGGACCATCGCCGACCTGGAGGAGGGGCTCGTGGGGCCGGAGCGGGCCGCCTACGAGTGGCCGTACCGGGACGCCCTCGACGCCGGGATCAGGGTGGCGAGCAGCTCGGACGCGCCGGTCACCTTCCCCGACTGGCGCCAGGGCATCACCACGATGCTGCTGCGCGAGTCGAAGGGAAGCGGCCGGGTCAGCGGGCCCGGACAGCGCATCACGCTGGCCGAGGCGGTACGCACGTACACGATCGACGCGGCCCGGCAGGATTTCGCCGAGGAGTGGAAGGGCTCCCTGGAGGTCGGCAAGGTCGCCGACCTGTGCGTGCTGGCCGGTGATCTGCTCACCGCCGACCCGCACGCCATACCGGAGCTGCCGGTGGTGCTCACCGTGCTCGGCGGGGAGGTGGTGCACGACGCGCTCGACAGCTGACGATCGTGACGGTACGCACTGTCGCCACCGACATCGAGCACATCCTGGCCAAGCTCGACGTGCCCAACCGGGTGGCGACGGCCGCTCGTGCTCATGCCTGGGGCCTGGAGCCCCTGGCATGAGCACGGGCGGTGCCCGGGCCTGTACCCCGGAGGGCCATGGCCCGGTAGGGTCGCAGTCATGACCGGTTCCGCCGAGACCCGTGACGGGCGCAAGCCGCGAAGGAAGCGCATGAACTACGGGGAGGGCCGGGAGGCCCTGCTCAACGCGGCGGTGCGGGTCGTGGCGCGCGGCGGTCTGCGCGGGCTCACCTACCGGGCGGTGGCGGAAGAGGCGGGCACGACCCACGGCCTGGTCGTACACCACTTCGGCTCGCGCGACGCTCTGATCGAGGAGGCGCTCACCCACGCCGTGCGCACCAGCGTGAGCGTGAGCGCGGTCGAGCCGGGGACGGGCAAGGTCGCCGACTTCTCGGCCGGACTCTCCGAGATGGTGACCGCCGATCCCGACATCCAGGCGTTCCAGTACGAGTTGCTGCTGGAGTCCCGGCGCCGCCCCGAACTGCTGCCGCAGATCCGCGCCCTGTACGACGACTACATCGCCGCCACCGAGCGCGAGCTGTCCCGCATGCTCCCCGAAGGCGCCGGCCGGCCCCTGACCCGGTTGGTGTTCGCGGCCCTGGACGGCCTCGTGCTGCACCAGCTCGTGTTCGGCGAGCCCGAAGTCACCGACGCCGCTGTCGAGGAGCTGCGGTCACTGCTGCGGCTGCTCGACGCCGACGGGCACGCCGGCGCGGATCCCGAGATGGACACCGAACCCCGGGACTGACCCGCCGCCCTGCCCTTGCCAACCCGCTGACCTCTTCCGAGGCCCTGGACGTCTTGTGTCCCGGGCCTCGCCCGTTGTCGCCCGCCGCCCGGCGACCCGGTCGAGGCCACCGTCCGGGCTGTCGCCGCGGTAGCGGCACCGTAAGGAACCGCGCACATCCTGAGAAAGCCCACGCAACCCCTTGCCAAACGGATAGTTCGACCCCAGTATGAGGCAACTCGTTTGGCCAGAAACGAACCCCTCTTCCCCCGGCAGGTGATCCGAGTGGACAGTCCGACGGCGGTCAGATACCAGACCGCGGCCGACGCCTCCACCGCAGGCAAGCTCAAGCCCGACTCCCTCGGCGTTATGGGCATCCTCTTCTTCGTCCTCTCCGCCCAGGCGCCGCTGACCGGCATCGCGGGCGCCGTCCCCATCGCCGTCGCCCTCGGCAACGGCCCCGCAGCGCCCTCGGCCTATGTCGCGGCCGGTGTGATCACCCTGCTGTTCTCGGTCGGGTTCGTGGCCATGGGCCGGCACGTCGTGGACGCAGGCGCGTTCTACACGTACATCGGCAAGGGCCTCGGCCGCCCCCTGGGCACCGGCAGCGCCGGCATCGCCCTGTTCGCGTACTGCGCGATCCAGGCCGCCATGTACGGCCTGTACGGGGCGACCGTGAGCGGCCTGCTGGCCCAGTACGCGGGGGCAGACGTGCCCTGGTGGGTGTGCGCCGTGGCCACCATGGCGATCGTCCAGATCCTGGGTGCCTCCGGCATCGAGATGGGTGCCAAGGTCCTGGCGGTCTTCGTCCTGGCCGAGTTCAGCATCCTCAGCGTCTTCGCGCTCGTCACCCTGTTCAAGGGTGGGGGGCCCGAGGGGCTCGGTTTCTCCGGCAGCTTCTCGCCCGGTGCGGCGGTGAAGGGGGCCCCGGGTGTGGCGCTGATGTTCGCCGCCGCGTCGATGGTCGGCTTCGAGGCCACAGCCATCTACGGCGAGGAGGCGCGCGAACCCCGCAAGACGGTGCCCAGGGCAACCTACCTGGCCGTCGCCTTCGTGACCGGCTTCTTCGCCTTCGCCTCCTGGATGCTGGTCTCCTCGTACGGGGCCTCGAAGGCGACAGCGGCCGCGGGCAACGCGCTGGCGAGCGGCGACTCGACGAGCTTCGTCTTCGCCCCGATCGCCGCGCAGTTGGGAGCCTGGGTCAATGACGTCCTGCCCGTCCTGCTGGCCACTTCCCTGTTCGCCGGCATTCTGGCCTTCCACAACTCCGCAAACCGCTACCTGTTCTCCCTCAGCCGCGACGGGCTCCTGCCCCGCAGGCTGTCGTCGATCAACCGGCGGCACTCGCCCGGGGTGGCCGGCTGGGTCCAGACGGCGATCGCGGGCCTGCTGGTCGCACCCTTCGCACTGGCCGGCAAGGACCCGGTGCTGACCCTGTTCTCCTGGGGCAGCGGTGTGGCCGTGCTGGGGATCATGCTGCTGTACTTCCTGACCTCGGTCTCCGTGGTCGCCTTCTTCCGCCGGGAACACCTGGACACCCGGCCCTGGAACACCCTGATCGCCCCTGTCCTGGGCGCCGTCGGCATCGCCTGCGCGATCTGGCTGATCGTCCGGAACTTCCCCACCCTCATCGGCGGCGACATGACCACCGCAGTCTGGCTCGGGATGACCGTCCCGGTGGTGCTGGTCCTGGGGGTCTGCGCCGACCGGCTGACCCGCGGCAGGGCACCCGCCGACGGCTGACATGCGTCATCCGGTGCGGTCCCGTCCCGGCCCGCACCGGGCGTCGACCGCGCAAGCGCCGGGCGCGGTCTGTCAGCGGCCTCCGGCCGGGTACGCCACCCGGTCGAGGAAGCCGTCCACCAGGCGGCGGGCGTTCTCGCGCGCCGTCGCTTCCATGGCGCGGCTGTGCGCGAGCAGCTCGTCGGGGTCGACGCCGTGCTGTGCGCACTGCTTGCGTCCGTCGAGGTCGAGATACGCGCGGATCACCGCCGTGGTGATCTCCGGGTGGAACTGCACCCCAAGGGCGCGGCCGGCGCGGAACGCCTGCGCGCATGTTGCGTTGCGGGCCAGCTCCACGGCCCCGGGTGGCAGGACACAGCGGTCGTAGTGCCACTGCATCCACGGGCCGGACGGCACCAGGGAGGGGTCGTCGGTGTCGACCTCGACCCAGCCGATCTCGGGGCGCGGGGCCGCCTCGACCGAGCCGCCGAGCGCAGTGGCCAGGGCCTGGGCGCCGAAGCAGACGCCGAGCACCGGGACGCCGAGGTGGTGGGCCTTGCGCAGCAGCGCGAGCTCACCGCCGATCCAGGTACCGACGGCCGTCGCGTCGTACACCGACCAGGGAGCGCCGAGCGACACGACCAGATCCCAGCCGTCGGCGTCGGGGAAGGTGAAGGGAACGTCCGGCGTGCGGTGCTGGTGTTCGGGCACGACCGTCACGGTCGTGAGGTCGTACCCGCGCTCGGTGAGCCGGGCCCCGACCAGCCCGGGCTCCGTGAAGTGGTCGTGCTGGACGATGAGTGCGCGCACGCCTGCTGCTCCTTTCGCGGATCCGGCGAATCCACCGGACCGATGTCACGAGTCCTCGGAGCCCTTGTGGTGACTCCCCGGCCGATCATATCGTTTGACATCAAATGTTCTCTCTCGGAGGTCCCGCATGCTGGATGTCACCCACGACGAGTGGCTGCGCCGCGCCAAGGCGCTGGAGGTGTCCGGCGCCCATCACATCGACGGCGCAGACGAACCCGGCTCAGGAGCGAGCTACGCCGCCGTCTCCCCCCGTGACGGCCAGGTTCTGGCCCAGGTGGCGGACGGGTGCGCCGCCGAGGTGGACGCGGCCGTGGCCGCCGCCCGGCGGGCGTTCGACTCCGGGCCATGGCCGCGCCTGGCCCCCGCCGAACGCGGCGGGGTACTGGTGCGGATCGCCGAACTGCTCGAGGAGCGGCGCGAGGAACTGGCGCTCGCCGTCAGCCTGGAGATGGGCAAGCCCATCACCGACGCCTACGGGATCGAGCTGCGCGCCGTCATCAACACCTTCCGCTGGTACGGCCAGCTGGCCGACAAACTCACCGACGAGTCGCCGCGCAGCGCCCCCGACACCCTCGCCCTCGTCACCCGGGAACCCGCCGGGGTCGTCGGCGCGGTCGTGCCCTGGAACTTCCCTCTGACGCTGGCCGGCTGGAAGGTCGCCCCGGCACTCGCGGCCGGCTGCACCGTCGTACTGAAGCCGTCGGAGAACTCGCCGCTGTCCGCCCTGCTGCTCGGGCGCATCGCGACCGAGGCCGGACTCCCACCCGGCGTGCTCAACGTCGTCAACGGCGACGGTCCGACAGCCGGGCAGGCCCTTGGCCTGCACCCCGACGTCGACGTCCTGGCCTTCACCGGCTCCACCGCCGTCGGCCGCCACTTCCTGCGCTACGCCGCAGATTCCAACCTCAAGCGCGTCCGGCTCGAACTGGGCGGCAAATCACCCAACATCATCCTCCCCGACGCCCCCGACCTGGAGCAGGCCGCCGCCACCGCGGCCTGGGGCATCTTCTTCAACCAGGGCGAGATGTGCACCGCCCCCTCCCGGCTCCTCGTGCACTCCTCGATCGCCGAGCAGGTCACCGAGGCCGTGGTGCGCAGGGCGCGGGAGCTGCGGGTCGGTGACCCGCTCGACCCCGCCACGGAGATGGGCGCGCTGGTCGGCGAGGGCCATCTGGAGCGCGTCCAGGACCACATCGGCGCGGGTCTGGCCGAGGGGGCGCGGTTGCGCACGGGCGGCTCCCGCACGCTGGAGTCCACGGGCGGCTCGTACCTGCAACCGACCGTCTTCGACGAGGTGGCCCCCGGGATGCGCCTGGCCCGCGAGGAGATCTTCGGCCCCGTCCTGTCCGTCCTCACCTTCGACGATCTGGAGGAGGCGGTACGGCTGGCCAACGCCACCGAGTACGGCCTCGCCGCCGCCCTGTGGACCTCCGATCTGTCCACCGCCCACCGGGTCTCCCGCGCCCTGAAGGCGGGCACGGTCTGGGTCAACTGCTACGAGGAGGGCGACCTCACCGTCCCCTTCGGCGGCATGAAGCAGTCCGGCAACGGCCGCGACAAGTCCGCCCACGCCATCGAGAAGTACACCGAACTCAAGACCACCTGGATCCAACTGTGACCCGTTCCTCTTCGCGCCCTCTCATCGCGATCCCCGCCCGCTTCTCCGCCACCACCTCCGCCCTGCGCTACGCCGCCGAGGTCAACGCCCGCGCCCTCGTCGAGGCCGTGTGGCGGGCCGGCGGCGAACCGGCCACCATCCACCCGGCCGACCCCGCCGAGACCGACATCGGCGCCCGGCTGGCCCGCTTCGACGGCATCCTGCTGCCCGGCGGCGGCGACCTGGCCCCGCACCGCTACGGCGCCACCGACACCCACGACAGCGTCTACGACGTCGACGAACTCCAGGACGCCTTCGACATCGAGGCCGCCCGCCAGGCACTCGACCTGGGGCTACCCCTGCTGGCGATCTGCCGCGGCCTGCAGGTCGTCAACGTCGCCCTCGGCGGCACCCTGGAGCAGGACATGGGCGGCCCGGAGCGCGAGCACCGCCACGTCGTGCACCCGGTGACCATCCGGCGCGGCACGCTTCTCGAACAGGCCACCGGCGCCGAGAAGGCGGAGGCTTCCTGCTACCACCACCAACGCGTCGACCGCCTCGGCACCGGACTCACGGTCACCGCACAGGCCGCCGACGAGACCGTGGAAGGGCTCGAACTCCCTGGCATCCACGGCTGGTTCACCGCCGTCCAGTGGCACCCCGAGGACACCGCCCACGAAGACCCCGCCCACCAGGGGCTCTTCGACGCCCTCGTCCGGGCCGCCCGCGACCGACGCTGACACCGCCACGGCACTCTTCAGCCGCAGACAGCAGGCGCCCCGCCTCGCCCCGGAACTGGACGACACCGCGCTCGGCCGGGTCCTCAAGGGCGTCGCCTCAGCCGCAGGTGGAGCCCCTGTTCGACCAGGCCCTGGGCCACTGGCTGCGGCCCGGCCACCCACGCCATGCCGCCAACGTCCGCCGACCTGGGCCTGGGCGGGCCTGCCCTATCAGGCCTTCGGCCGCCGGCCACTGCGCCGCGGTGCCGGCTCCGCGCCGTCGAGCAGGGCGAGACGGCGCTCCTGCCCGTTTTCCTCGACCTGGAGCACGACCTGCCGCAGCCCCTCGGCGACGCTCGCGCACTCCGCGTCGCTGAGCCGCGTGCTGACGAACGCCTCCTCCTGGTTGAACGCCGGGAACAACCGCCGCATCAGTGCCTCACCCTCCTCGGTGAGGCTGAGCAGCACCAGTCGGCCGTCGGCCGGATGGCCGGTCCGCCTGAGGAGCCCGCGTCCCTCCAGGGTGCGCGAGACCCCGGTGAGCGTCCCCTTGGAAATCCCGGCCTCCTCCGCGACGTGCCGGGTCTCCGACTCACCCCAGACCCAGACCACCCAGAGCACGACGAACGCCGTCCACGTCAGGTCGGCACCGCGCAGCACGGAGTTCTCCAGGTGCTGCCGCACGGCCGAGGCGGCGCGGTAGATGTTGGAAACGAGGGCCATCTGCTCACTGCGCAGGGGTATGCCACCGAGCTTGGCAGCGGCAAGCTTCTCGGCTTCGGCGATGGATCGGTGGCCGGGCATGGCACACTCCTTCGGCGCGGGGCGATACGACGGTTCGCGGATGTCGTTCGGACTCAAATTGTACGAAGTACCCGGAGGCCGGAGCGCCGCTTGCTCCCCCGGACGTGGGCAGACGGCTCCTCCGACAGGACGTGCCGCTCGAGGTGGACGCAGTGGCCGGTGGCGTTCTGCCCCCACCCTTAGGGCAGCTGCCAGTCAACCGGTTGTGCGCCCTGCCGGACCAGTAGCTCATTCGCACGGCTGAAGGGCCGGGAACCGAAGAAGCCACGGTCGGCCGACATGGGCGAAGGATGCGCTGATTCGATCGCCGGCAGGTTCCCAAGGAGGGGGCGCGCGTTTCGGGCGTCACGGCCCCACAGGATCGACACGAGTGGCTTGCCACGCGCGGCGAGCGCTCGGATGGCCTGCTCGGTCACTTCCTCCCAGCCCTTGCCACGATGTGCACCGGGCTTGCGGGGCGCCGTGGTCAACGCCCTGTTAAGAAGGAGGACACCCTGCTGCGTCCAGGGCGTGAGATCACCGTTCGAGGGCCGGGGCAGGCCGAGGTCCGACTGCAACTCCCGGAAGATGTTCTCCAGGCTCCCCGGCAACGAACGCACATCGGGCGCGACGGCAAAACTGTGCCCGATGGCCATCCCTGGGGTCGGGTAGGGATCCTGCCCCACTATCAGCACCCTCACCTCATCGAAAGGCTGCTCAAAAGCACGCAGAACATGCTGCCCTGCCGGCAGATAAGTCCTCCCCGCCGCAATCTCCGTGCGCAGGAAGTCACCCATCGCCGCGACACGCCCTGCCACAGGCGCCAGCGCCTCAGCCCACCCGGGCTCTACAAGTTCACTCAACGGTCGTGCTGCCACAGCCCGTCACCCTATCGGCCCACACAACATCCACAACTCAACGCCTGTACAGCAGCGCCTTCGTCGTCCGCGCCCACAACAACCCAATCCGATGCGACGGTCCCCAATGAACACGCCTCACGCTAGGCTTCACCCCGTTGTCACTCCTTCTTCTTCCTGGAGCCGGTCCATGAGGTCGCGTAGGCGTTCGCCCGAGAGCAGCGGTTCGCGTTGCTTCCAGTGATCAAGCCACTCGGCTTCCGTTATCGGCACCTGCCGGCACGGCAGGGGGCGCAGCCGGTCGACTGGCGGCTTCCGTGACAACATCCCGGTGGCCGTGCCGGCCGCCCGGGGCGCGCCTGCTCCGCGGCGGCGGGGCCGGGAAGGGCAGCGTATGAGCGGCACCGCCTGGGTGCTCGGTGTGGACTCCGGCGGGTCCGGGCTGCGTATCGGGCTGGCGGATGCCGAGTCGGGAACGCCGGCCGGGACGGTGGTGGCCAAGGAGCCGGTGCGGACCGGGGCCGAGGGGATCGACGCCGGGCACCTGCTGGAGCAGCTGCTGCCCGCGGCCGAGGAGTTGCTCGGCCGTGCGGGTGGGGTCCGGCCCGTCGCGGTCGCGATCGGCGCCGCCGGGATGGCGACGCTCGGCGACCAGTTGCGGGCCGCGCTGCCCGGGGCCCTGGAGTCCGCGCTGGGCGTACGACGGCTGGCGCTGGCCGCCGACGCCGTGACGGCGTACGCGGGGGCGCTCGGCCAGCGGCCGGGGGCTGTCGTGGCCGCGGGCACGGGGCTGATCGCGCTCGGCACCGATCTGGACTCCTGGCGGCGAGCGGACGGCTGGGGCCATCTGCTCGGCGACTGCGGCGGGGGCTCCTGGATCGGCCGGGCCGGTCTGGAGGCGGCCCTGCGTGCGCACGACGGGCGGCGCGGCGGTTCGGCCGCGCTGCTGGCACGGGTGGAGGCGGTGTTCGGGCCTGCGTCCGGGCTGCCCGGGCTGCTCTATCCGCGCACCGACAGGCCCGCTTTTCTGGCCTCGTTCGCCCCGGAGGTCGCCCGCTGTTCCGGCGGCGATCCGGTCGCTGCGGGCATCCTTCGGGAGGCGGCGAGGCATGTCGCGGAGGCCGCTGCCTCCGTGTGCCCGCAAGCCTCGGGATGCGAAGTCGCACTCACCGGTGGCCTGTTCAAGATGGGCGACCCGCTGCTCGTACCGCTGCGCGGTGAGCTCGCGGCACAACTCCCGCACGCCCGGCCGGTCTCCGCGGCGGGTGATCCGCTCTCCGGGTCACTGCTGATCGCTTCGGCGCTCGCCGGGGGCGGTCTGCGGCTGCCGCACGATCCCTTGATGCTGTACGTCCCGGGAGAGTCGGGCAGTTGACACGAAAGGTCTCCCCTGGCCCACTCTCCGGATAAATACGGACAGAGGCCGCACGAACGCCCCCTCCCCGAACGTGTCGGCATCCGAAACAAGTAGCATGCGGCGCCATGAGCTCCCCCACTGGGCCCGAACCCGGCCTGCCCGTACGAATGCCGCGACCTCGCCAGCCCGGGCGGCACCGCCGCCCGGAACCCGTGGTGGCGCCCGAGAACGCCGCCGCGCTCGTTCTCGCCGTGCCCGGCACCCCTTCCTCCGCCATACGCAGCCTGGCGGAGGAAGTCATCAGCATCGCCCGCTCCGAGCTGCCCGGCCTGGACGCCCGCATCGGCTATCTGGACAGTGAGGACGCCGAGTACCCCACGCTCGAGGCCGCCCTCGTGAACGCTGCCGCCGAGCGCACCGAGCGCTACGAACTGGCCAAGGCCGCCGGCCGTGACGTGGCCGCCCCCGAGGGCCCCTCGGCCGTCGCGGTGCCGCTGCTCGCCGGCCCGGACAGCGGGATCATGCGCCGGATACGCCAGGCCGTCATGGACAGCGGTACGCCCGCCGAGCTGACCGATGTCCTCGGTCCGCACCCGCTGCTCGCCGAGGCCCTGCATGTGCGCCTCTCCGAGGCCGGTCTGTCCCGTGCCGACCGCGCCCGCCTGTTCACGGTCGCCACGGCGGCCGACGGCATCATCCTGGGTACGGTCGGCGGTGAGGAGGCCATGCAGGCGGCCGGCATCACCGGCATGCTGCTCGCCGCCCGGCTCGCCGTCCCGGTCATGGCCGCCGCTCTCGACCAGGAGGGCTCGGTCGCCGCGATCGCCGAGCAGCTGCGGGGTTCCGGATCAGTGCAGCTCGCGCTGGCTCCGTACCTGATCGGTCCCGAGCTCGTCGACGGGCTGCTCGACACCGCGGTCAAGGAGGCGGACTGCTCCGCGTCCGAGCCGATCGGCGCCTACCCGGCGATCGGCAAGCTGGTGCTGTCGAAGTACGCGACGGCGCTCGGCATCACCCCGCAGCAGCCGCAGGGCTCACCGGCCTTCTGAGGCACATACCCGCAGGGGCTCGCACCGGTCCGGTGCGAGCCCCTGGGCATGCCGTCCGCAGCGGCCAGGGCCTGGTGGTTTCCGTCCGACGGCGGCGGCAGAGGACCTGGATCCACTCGCTGCGGGAGGCATGTGCGGGACGCAGTACGGGCACGCGGATGCCCGTCGGCTGCTGCCTGTCGCGGATCGGCGCATGGGGTGACCTGCGCAAATACATGTGCGCAAGGCAGATTGAAATGGGAATCCCACTTCGGCTGCGAATCCACGCTAGCCTCAATTTCACGAATCACTTTCGCGGAAGGCAATCGTGATGAGCAGATCGACGTGGACGATTGAACGGATCCGCGATGCCCTCGGCAACCCGGCTCTGGCTCAGCGCTTCCTCGGCGAGATCAACCGGGCGCCGGCTCACGAGCTGCTCGCAGTGTTTGCCCGTTGGGAGCGCATCGCGAAGGACACTGTCGCCACGGTCGAACGCGGGCGCGAGCTCGCCGCCTACGACGCCCGTGGCGAGGACCCGCCGGGCGAGTGGGCCGATGCGACCGACAAGGTTCTGGCGGAGGCTGCACGGATTCGTGCCCGCGGCGCGGCCTGATCCTGGCATGCTTGCTGTGTGTATCGGCTCAAGTACGATCCGTCCGCTGAGGCGGTCATGGAGGCGCTGCCCCAAGCCGTCAGCGAGGCACTGACACTGGCCTTGGCCGACGTGTGCGCCGACCCGATCGGCGCCACGGTGCCCTACGGCGAAGACGACGGCGTGATGCGCATGGCCGTCACCCCACAGGCGTTCGCGGTAATCCTTGCCGGTCACACGTTGAAGACCATCACCGTCCTCCAGGTCACCTACCTGGGATGAAGTGACACGTCACAGCGCCCCAGCCCGATCCGCGCGGGGTGGGGCGCTTCGCTGCGTCGTCCATGCGGTGCTACGAACTCCTCGGCCGGTCGGCCGACGGATACAGCTCCATCACGTGCCCACGGGGACGAGCGTGTCCAGGACAGCCGGCCAAGCAGCGGGGATCGCGGCCGTCGAAGCCGCAGGTCAGGCGGGTATCAGCGGGGAGCGCGGAGAGGTACGCAGCGGCGCGGCGAGGTCCGTGAGCGCCCGCTCCAGGCCGTGCAGGTGACTCAGCGCAGCCTCCGCGCCGGGGTGGTGATGCGGTAGCTGTGCGGTCGACTCCGGACGCGTCTCCGGTCGCACGCCACGCGGTACCAGGGCCTCCACCGCGGCTTCCACCCGCCAGCAGGCGGCGGCCAGCCGGGCGTCGTGCGAGGCGTCGGGGTCGGCGGCGACCGAGGCGAGGCCGCGGATCTCCCGGGCGCAGTCATCGAGCAGCGTCAGCACCTGGCGGGCACGCGCCTTGCGGGCCCGCAGCGGACTGAGCGGGTGCACGAGCGGGGCGACCGACATCCGTACCCGGCCGAGCAGCAACTCCAGCTCGGCGGCGCGGGGCGCCGGGTCGGCGCTCTCGTCGCCGGCGAGCCGGCGCGCCGCCTCACTCGTGCAGCCGTGCACGCAGTGCAGGGCGCGCTGGATCCAGGCGTTGGTGGCGAAGTGCGTGGTGACCGGCAGGACGAGGCCGACGCCGACGGCGGCGGCGATCGCGCCCACGATGGTCTCCTCGAAGCGCAGGAGCAGCAGTCCGGGGTGGAGGACGCCCAGCAGTCCGTACAGCAGCCCGGCCATGATGGTGACGAAGAAGATCATCCAGCTGTACGAGGGCGCGGCCGTGTAGACGATTCCGAAGACGCAGACCGCGACCAGCGCGGCGGTCGGCGCGGGCGCTCCGTGCAACGGGACCGCGATCAGCAGTCCGGCCAGGATGCCGGTGACGGTGCCGAGTACGCGGCGGAAGCCGCGTACGAGGGTCTCGCCGCGCGAGGCGGTGTTGACGAAGATCCACCAGACGGTGCCGACAGCCCAGTACCCGCGTTCCTGTGACAGCAGCTGGCCCACGGCCATGGCGAGGCCGCATGCCACGGTCGCCTGGAAGGCCTGCCGGGTGGTGGCGCGGGCCAGTCCGCGGCCGGTGAGCAGGGCGGGCACGGCCGGCAGGGGCGTGCGGCGCTCGATGCACCACAGGCCGAAGCGCACCGCCGAGGTGGCGCCGAGGGCCAGCGCCACTGCCGTGTACAACTCCGGCAGCTGCGCCGGGACAGCGTGCAAAAACTGGGTGCAGAAGAACATCATGAACGCGAAGACGCCCAGGGCGTGGCCGCGTGGCCCCCAGCGCCTGGCGTACACCCCGCAAAACACCACGGCGAGCCAGGCCGCGTCGCGCAGCGGCGGCACGCTCTGCAGGGTCGTGGCGAGCGCGAGAACCGGGAAGCCCGCGACGGGCAGCAGGGCTGTGGTGACAGCCTGGCCGCGGACGGTGGCATCACCGACGTTGAAGAGCGCAAGGAGCGCGGCCAGCCCCGCGGTGATGGAGGCGGTGAGGGACATTCCGGCACACTCGGCCACGGCGACCGCGAGGCCCACGCCGAGTACGGCACGCAGGGACGCACGCAGGCGGACACGCCCCGGATCCGGAGCCACAAACATCCTCTTCACGACGGTCGGACCGCCCCCTTTGCCGAAGGAAACACTGCTGAAACACTGCGGAAACACACCCACAGACATGACAAAGGCGCTGCGGTTCCGGATCCGGCTTCGTTGCCGCTCCGGCGCTGCGCAGCGCCATCAATAGGACAAGGAAAACATCAAGCGGGACAGTGGCTCAACCGCCCCTCGCATCACTGTGCCATTGGCCCAATCCATCCAGGGGTGATCAACCGCCGGCAAAGCCAACGGACCACGACGCTGGGCGAGCTCGACACACTCGTCCTATCTTTGCTCATTGAGTAGCTGCACACGTGCACACGTCAGATTGGGCGCGCGCTCGGCATCGCCCGGGCACCCCTCCAGGCATGCCTCGACCGACTGGCGCTCGAGCGCATGACCGCTGACGCCGGTCGACTCCCACCCACGGCGTTCGACCACTCTGCACATCGACGAGTGGGCGATGATGATCGTGGCGTAGCGGTGCCGGCGGCGCAGGGCGAAGTCGTCGACCCCGATCACCCGTGGGACGCGCACCGTCGGCACGGGGATGCGCCGCAGCAGGCGCAGGGTGGTGGCGTAGGAGACGGGCACGGCCAGGACGCGGGTGAGCCGGGCGGCCGCCCGGCCGCATAACTCCTTGACCACCTTCGGCACCTGGCCGGTCAGACGCGTGGTGCGGCGTTGATGGCGCTCCAGCAGCCCTGGGATCTGCTCGCGGAAGGTCTGCCGCCGGCAGCCCAGGACCGGGCAGACCAGGCGCCGGACGCGGACCACGACCCGGCGGCCGCCCACCGGCACATCCGCCACCCGCGGCGCAGGTCGTCCTGGACATCGTCGCCGACCAGGCCCGTCAAGCGGCCGTACTTCGCCGCCGCCTGATTGGCCTGGTTCAGAGCAACGACCTGCAGATCCGGTTCGAGCCCGTCGGCGCCATTCCGGTCCTCTGGAACAACGACGAAGCACTCGACGTGAATCGGCAGTGAGGAAACCCGGAAAAGAGTCACTCGTCCAGCGGATCTCCGGGTGCGGCCTTGAGCTCGTCTGGTCGGTAAACCTCAGCTCCAGCGCGCGGGAACTTCACCAGTACGCCGCCGTTGGCCGTCACCATGACCACTTCTCCGACCGGATCCTCGGGGTGGTCTGTACTCACCGTCGGCGTTACTCGATCGCCAACAGACCACTCGGTCATGGCGTGACCTCCATTGCACGAGCGCCCCGTCGCGTTCAGTCCTTCTTGCAGCCGGCTGGACCGACGTGCCCTGCAACCCAGTATGCGGTCCCCTTGACGCCATAGTTCTTGCCTCCATAGACATAGTCGTTCGCATCGGAAACGACGCACATGGTCCTCTTTGCGCTGCCAGCCTTATATTGGTAGGTAAAGATGGTTCCCCCTGAGTATGGCGAGCTAAAACTTCCCTTGGCGAGGTTGCTGATGGCCTTGTCCCACAGCTTCATGGCCTGAGCGTCGATCGGGTGGTTTCCCTGGTTGTTAGTACTTCCACCCTTTGCGATGTGGTGTCGCCCGAACCTTGCATTCCCCTCTCTGAGCAGCGTCCCCGTGAAGTCTGCCGAGAATCACTTGACTACCTTTGCCGCATCGAGGCCGCTTTCTGCGTGGCAGGTATCGTCGAAATCTCGCGGGCAGTACCATCCGCTGGGTTTCGTGTCGTAAATGTCCGCCGCCTGTGAGGTGTTTCCACCCATGGGAGCGTAATCAAAAGGGCCATCGGGAGGGCCGAGAGAAGCCCGGAGTGGATTCGCATGGAACTGTCTCGATTCACCGTTTGATGCCGGGTGGGGGCTGGTAATTCGAGCACAAGGCCGTCCTGATGATCAACGCAAGGTACCGATCTTCACCCGAGCGGGCGCGCCAGCCGGTGATCCGAACGGCCTATCCAAGGGGGAGCCTTTGGCGCCAGCGATCCCGTATCTGCGGCGGCTCCGGCTTCGCGGTCCCTGCCGTCGGCCCGCCGGGAAACGATCTCTGGTGATCCGGGAAGCGATCTCCAAGTGGCCTCGTTGATGCACGTCATCCCCACTCGTGAACGGCCCCCCAACAGGCGGTGGCCGAGGATCACAACGAGCAGGGGCCCGCCACCGAGCTGCACGAGGACTTGTGGCGGTCGCCCTCCGGGGCGGCCGAGGATCGCAACTCCACGATCCCCCCTTAGGGCGTGCAGATCCTGGTCACCGTGCTCCACCTGCGCAAGCTCGCCACCATGGACCTCCTCGGCCAACTCTTCGGCGTCACCGCCATGACCATCAGCCGCGCGAAACAGGAAGTCCGCCCGCTCCTGGAAACGCACGGCCACCACATCACCGCCTCCACCGCCCGCTTCCGCACACCGTCCGATATCGCGACGTTCCTCGCTTCCAAGCCCACCTAAAGCAAGATCAAGAACGCGTTTTAAAGATCTGCACGCCCTTAGTGATCAAGAGGGCACCCACGTGGCGGTCGCCCTCCGGGGCGGCCGAGGATCGCAACAAGATTTGGGACGGCGAGATCGTCAGCTCGGACGTGGCGGTCGCCCTCCGGGGCGGTTGAATCGCAGGCCCGCAGGCAATGAGTACACCCCTGAAGTAACTGACGAACAGTCAGCAAAGTTGGCGTCGGGTCAGCATCAGCCTGATGAGACCTGGCCGGACTTGACCACACCTGCGAACAGAGCGGCGCAGCAAATCTGGCGCTTGAGCTGGGAAAACAAGAGAAGACCGCCGCGCGGGCTTCATCTGGAGAGCGCGACGTAGCGCCACTTGCTGTCGCCCGGGTCCTGCATACCGTAGCTGAGGGCGATTTCGGTCCCGGAAGGCTCCAGGGCATCCCGCAGCCGGCGCATCATGGCCGCGCTGAGGTAGTGGTGCCGGAGGTCGAGCCACTTCAGATGAATGAGTGACCGGCCGCTGAGAAGCGCCGCGGCGCCGGTGTCCGACAGGGTGCCCATGGACAGGGCCAGGGACCGCAACTGTGCGACGACGGGAGCCTCGGCGACCGCCGCGGCAATCTCGTCCTGCAGCATACTGTTGAGCGCCTTGCGCGATGCCTTCCCCAGAAGGCTCAGCTCGTAGTGACCCGTTGATCCTCCTGGGGCGCTGCCACTACGTCCGCCGTCGGATAGCGGTTGATCACCGACAGCAGCGGGCCGGTCATCGCGGTGGTGATCACCGCCATCACCACCAGTGCGAGATACAGGGCGGAGGTGAGCACTCCGGCGCTGTACCCGGCCTGCAGCAGGACGATCTCGGTGCCCCGGGTATTGAGCAGGACGCCCAGGCGGAGCGCCTCGGCGTGCCTCTCCCCGCCCCAGCGCGAGAACACATAGCCACCGCCGATCTTGGAGAGCACGGCCAGTGCCGTCGCCAAGGTTGCCACCAGCCAGGGAATGCCGGTTGATCCCGTCCATATCCTGAGTCCGGTGGTGACGAAGAAGACCGGCACCAGCCACAGGCCCAGCGTCGACACCCAGCGGACCGGTGCGTCCCAGTGCGGCGAACCGGGCGGGATCATCAGTCCCACCACGAACGCACCGAAGATCGCGGTGAGCCCCCAGGACTCCGCCATCGCCGCCGCGCCGAGCACACATCCACCCAGCATGACGGCCACCAGCCAGGGCAACCTGGCGCAGAACCGTTCGGCCTGGCGGGTCCTCAGCAGTCGGCGGCCCAGCGTGGTCGCCGGCACACCGAGAACGAGCACGGCGGCCGCGGTCGCGAAGCCGCCTGCACCCCCCTTGGCAATGCCGATCACCACGGCGAGGAGCAGCCAGGCAACGGCATCGATGAGCACTGCCGAGGTCAGCGCGAGCCGGCCGGCGCGCGTGGCGGTCAGGCCACGGTCGGCGAGGATCCTGGCGAGCACGGGCACCGCCGAGACCGCCATCGTGGTCGCAAGCAGCAGCACGAAGGCGAGGGCGGGCCCGGTCCCCCGCAGCTCGGGCCGGTCGTACCAGACGAGCCAGCCGGCGAATGCCGTACCGGCCGCCAGGGACGGTACGAGGGTGCCCAGCGTCGTCCAACCGATGGCTCTGTCCCGCAGGCGGGAGTCGTCCAGCCGCAACTCGTGGGCGACGCCGACCAGGAACAGCACGAGCCCGGCGTGCCCGATGTGACGCAGCGGCCCGATCACGGGGTCCGGCAGCAGGACGGGCTGTGCCTGCGGCCAGACCCAACCGAGCAGGGCGGGCCCGAGCAGCATGCCCACCGCGATCTCGCCGACGACCCCGGGCTGCCCGACCCGGCGGGCGGCCCATCGTCCCAGGTACGCGATGCCCAGAAAGACGGCGAGTGCGGCCGCGGCATGGCCGGCCACGGTGAGCGTCATCCTGCGCGCCGCCGGTCCGTCGCGCCGGGGGCCGTTCTCTTCGGTTCCGGAGCCTTGTGCATCACCGACTCGATGCGCCGTCGCTCGCCGTCAGGAAGCCGACCGCTCGGCGGACCACGGCATCGTCGCGCAGGACCTTGGTGTGGCCCAGGTTCTCGACCCTGACCAGCTCGGCCTTCGCCCAGGCTGACACCAGCACTTCGCTGTCCGCGATAGGTGAATCCGCGTCGTTCTCGTCATGCACGATGAGCAGCCGGCTGGAGAAGTCCGGAGCTGCGACGGCCGGCTCGATGGCATCGAAGGAGACGCCGAGCCATTCCTCCGCACGCCCACGGACCAGCCCGATGGCTTCCGGCGAGACCTGCATCACTTCGCCGGAGCGGCGCCAGAGGCTCGTGTAGCTGCCGATGGGGTTGACGAACACGACCCCTTCCGGGGTGACCCCGCGCGACATCGCATATGTCGTGGCTGCGGCGCCCAACGAATGGGCGACGATGGCGTGGAAGGGACCGAACCGGTCGTTCGCGGCCTCGATCGCCTTGGCGAAGTGAATGACGGATGATTCCGTTCCTTCCGACTCGCCGTGGCCGGGCTGATCGGCGACGACCACCGTGAACCCTGCCTCCGCGAGCGCGTCGGCCAGTACGGTCAGGTGCCCGGCATTGCCCGACCAACCGTGGACCAGCAGGACCCGCCGCTCCCCTTCGCCCCAGATGTAGTGGACCACTTTGCTGCCGTCGACGACCTCGACCTCGGTCGCGGCCCGGTCGAGGGTCTGCCGGGTCGCGTTCGGGGGCTGCGTCCTCATGGGTGTGAACGCAAGCCGGCGCAGTTCTTCTGTCGTGTCCATTGATCGCCCCTTATGTCATGTTCCGCAGGTATGCGGAGATGATCTTCCGCACCGCGGGTGATTCCACGATGTCGAAATGGCCGGCGCCTTCGACGAGTTCCACGGTCGATTGCCGCCAGCTCGAGTGCAGTTCCTCGGCATGCACTGGCGGCACGTAGTCGTCGGCCGTCCCATGGATGATCAGTCCGGGGACGTCGATCGTCCTGGCGGCCTCCAACGCCGAATACTCGGCCCACACCGCCTTTCCGAACCTGTTCTCGATCTTCCCGATCACCCCCTGGACCTGGTCACTGTCCAGTGCGTTCAACCCGGCGTACTTTTCGACCAGGAACATCTTGGTGGGCGGGGCCGAGATCGATATCAGTGTCCTGGCGCTCACTTCGCCGTGCCATGCCGAAAGAGCCCAGAGTCCGCCCATGGAATGGCAGACCACCGCATGAAGGTCGGCGAGCCTGCCGTACAGGCCGCGCAGCAGTGCGCGTATCTCGGCGGGATCACCCGTCGCTCCCAGGGCCTCCCCGTGAGCCGGCACATCGAACAGCACCACCCGATAGCCCTGTGCGAGGAGTTCCTCGGCAATGACCACCATGCTTCCCAGGTTGGTGTTCAGGCCGTGGACGAGGAGAACGGTCGGGCCGCTGCCGCTCTGGAAGTACTTGTAGAACCGGCCGTTCACCTTGACGGTGTGCGACTGACACCGATTGAGGAATGCCTTCGCGAACGGATCGTGCGGAAGCTTCACGACCGTGTAGAACCGCTCCACGAGGTCGTGCACGGATTCGGCATGGCTCACGTTGCAATCCTCAATCGGTGTCGGTGACTCGCCCGGACCGCGTCCTCGCCGGCCCTAGTTGCTCAGCGCGGCGAGGCACTGCTTCGCGCGCTCCGGGAGGACGTATTCCCCGTCCTTCACGATGCGGTCGTACAGGCTCTCGACCCGCTCGTAGTGGTCATCGAGGTTCTGGTCCAGGAGGTGGTACTCGGACTTGTTGTAGATGCCGAACTGGAGGTCCGTCATGAGACCGAAGGGATTGATGTCCTCCGCGCGCCGGGTGCTGCCGAAGACGAGGCGCAGGAACTCGTCGACGCTCTCGTAACCGAGCGTGGCGAGGAGGAAGTCTATCGACGCCCATTTACGCTTGATCTGATAGGCGCGCTCGTCCGGATCGACGATGAAGTCGAGGCCGCTTTCCATGCCCCGTGGATAGTGCACCTTGTTGAAACAGCGCAGGTCGATGGTCAGCCGGTCCTTGGAGGTCCGGGGCAAGGTGCTGTCCGCGTGCGCGCGGTAGTTGTCGAAGACCAGCGCGTCGCCCACCCTGCTGTCGCAGTAGTAGCCGGGCGAGGGCTTGTCTGCGTACGTCTTCGCCCAGTACATCGCCATCAGGAAGTCCCGCACGGTGGGCAGGTCGATCTCGGACAGCTTCCCCTCCAGGAAGAGGTACAGCGCCTTGTCGACCGCGGCCTTCTCCTCGCCCTCCAGGCCGCATTCCAGCATCTTCTCGTAGACGAACTGGAGGTTCGGGGCCTCCACCTCGGCCTCTTCGAAGATCACGAAGGGCTGTCGGTCCAGTGGCGTCGGGGTCAGCGCGGTGTGGAAGCTGCGGTACTCGGTGGGGAATCCGAGCTGCTTCTTCACCAGTGACGGGATCTGCAGGGCGATCGAGCTGGCCGCGTGGGTGCCGTAGGGCCGCTTCTCGGCCGGCACGATGAAGGCGTTCACCACCGCGGTCTCGACCTCGGGGAAGTACTCCCGGACGATGTCCTGGTTCAGGTCGTAGAACCGCTTGGCCGAGGGCACGAACAGCACGCAGTTCTCGAACATGGTGGAGACCGGGAAGTAGCTGCCGATCGACGCGGCGGCGAAGCTCTCCTGGATCACTGCCTGGCACCGCAGTTGGCGGGCCAGGTTGTCCGCCAAGTCGTCGTCCAGGTTCATCCGGACGACCTCGGTGGGATGCACCTCGGGGTAGAAGCAGCTCGGGTTCAATGCCCGGTGCGGAGGCAGCCGGGACTCCATCTCACCCTTGTCCACTTGGTACTTGTCCAGCACCGGTGACAGCTGCTCGGCGTGCGCGGCCGCGGAGGTGTGCAGGAAGGTGCCCGTCTTCCGGTAGGTCCCGGTGACCGTGGTCTCGTCTTCCACTGGGGCGTCGCTCATGACGTCGTGATCTCCGCTCGGTCCGAAGTCGTGTTGATGCGGTCCACGTAGGTGCGGACGAAGTGCTCGTCGACGGGCGGGGCCGGGTAGTCCTCCCCGCCGAAGACGGCGTCCCCCACCGGCAGTGCGGCGAACATGTCCGCCAGCCCCTCCGCCGTGAGGCCGTCCACCAGGGCGGCGATCCGGGCCAGGGAGCTCGTCGGATGCGCAGCGGCGAACGCCAGCGCCCGCTGCCGCCATTCGTCGAAGAGCACGATCTCCGCCCCGCCGTCGGCGGCACCGACCATCTCGAAGAAGCGGTCGAAGGCCGGGGCCTTGGAGTTGACGAAGTCGTAGTCCTTTCCGATGCGCGCCAGATCACCGGTCATCACCTCGGCGATCGTCCGGCACAGGTAGTCGACCGGCAGCACCGCCGTGAGGTCGGTGCTCAGCGACGGGAAGCCTCCCATGGCGATACCGCCGACGATCAGATTGTGCAGGAAGTCCCCGCGGTCGAGCCGGAAGTGCCCGGTGCGGGTCGAGGCGGCCACGAACGGCAGGCGGTACGTCGACGCCCTGGCGCCGCGCCAGCGGGCGGCCGCCACCATCTGCTCCGCCTGCCACTTGGAGGTCATGTAGCCGTACTCACGGTCGTCCTCGGTGACCTCGTACCCCAGGTACTTGGGGAGCGTGGCGAAGGTGGAGATGAAGTGGAACGCCTTGCCGCGACCGCGCGAGGCCAGGCGCAGCGCCTCGTGCGTGCCGACCACGTTGGGGCCGACGTAGTCGTCCAGCGGTCGCATCCAGTCCACCAGGGCGCCGGAGTGACAGATGGCGTCGACCTGGTCCGCCAACTCGTCGAAGCTCTCCTCGTCCAGGCCGAACAGCGGCCGGGTCAGATCACCCACCACCGGGTTGAGCAGCGGCGCGTACTCCTCCTTCCACAGGCCGTAGCCGTCGAGCGTGCCGACCAGCCGCTCCATGGCCTGGCGGGCGTCGTCCGCCCGCACCAGGCAGTAGGCGACCACGTCGGACGCGAGCAGCTCGTGCAGCAGGTAGGCGCCGACGAATCCGGTGGCGCCGGTGACGAAGACCGCCTCCGGACTCTCCAACTCGCCAGTGACGTTGTCGAAACGAAGGTCGGGGTGCAGGCAGCCCTTCCTGGCCGTCGACAGGTCCGGGCCCGTGTGATCGGTCGCGCCCGCCCCGGTGGCCGCCGTGGCGACGGCGGGTTCGGCCGCCGCGTCCAACCCCGCTTCCCGCAGCTTCTCCAGCAGGAACTCGCCCAGCGACATCAGGTTGGGGTGATCGAAAGCGATCTTGGCGGGCAGGGCGAGTCCGGTCAGGTCCGCCAGTTGGTTGCGCATGAGCACCGCGGTGAGCGAGTCGATGCCGATGTCCTGGAGCGGCACGTTGACGTCCACGTCCTCCGGCGAGGCGAAGCCCAGGGTCTTCGCCACCTCCTCGCGGACCACCCCCAGCACCACGGCCGCGTGCTCCTCGGGGGCTGCCTCGCTCAGCAGCTTGCGCAGGTCCGTTCCGCCGCCGCTCCGGGAGCGTCCGCCGGCGTTGCCGCTGAGCAGCGAGCGGAACAGCGGCGGTATGCCGCCCCGGTTCTCGAAGTAGTGCTGGACGCGGTTCAGATCCAGCGCGGCGGCCATCGTCAGCGCGCGACCGCTCCTGACCGCGAGTTCGAACAGCTCCAGGCCCTCTTCCGGTGCCAGCCGGTCCAGGCCCAGCTGGGCGAAGCGGGCGCGGTCGAATTCGCTGAGCCCGGCGGCCATGCCGTCGCCCTCCCAGGGGCCGAAGGCCACTGAGGTGGCCGGCAGGCCCTTGGCCCGGCGCAGGTGGGCGAGTGCGTCGAGGAACGCGTTGGCGGCCGCGTAGTTGCCCTGACCGGGTGCGCCCATGACGCTCGCGATGGAGGAGAACATCATGAAGAAGTCCAGCTCCATGTCCTGCGTGAGCTGATGGAGGTGCCAGAGGCCGTCCACCTTGGGCAGGTAGACCGTGTCCAGCCGCTCCGGCGTCAACGCCGTCAGGGCACCGTCGTCCAGCACACCGGCCGCATGGACCACACCGCGCAGTGGCCGCTTCTCATCGAAGAGGGCCATAACCGAAGTGACGTCGTCACGGTCGGCCGCGTCGCAGGCCACCACAGTGGCCGTGGCGCCCAGCTCGGACAGCTCGGCCACCAGGGACTTCGCGCCCGGGGTGTCCATGCCACGGCGGGAGGTCAGCACCAGGTCCCGCACGCCATGGGTGCTCGCCAGCCACCTGGCGACGTGCCGGCCGAGATCGCCGACGCCGCCCGAGACGAGCACCGCGCCGTCCGGCCGGATGAACGGCCGCTGCTGCGCCGGGACCAGCACCACCTTGCCCACGTGCCGCGCCTGAGCGATGAAGCGCAGGCCGTCGGAGGTGTGGGTCATGAGGAAGGTACGCAGCGGCAGCGGCGCGAGCTTGCCCTCGGTGAACAGGCCGGCGATGGAGGCCAGCATCCGCTGGATAAGGTCGGGACCCGCCTCGGGGAGGTTGTAGACCGTGTAGGTCACGCCCGGGTGGCTCTCGTCGATCGATGACTGCTCGCGGACATCGATCTTGCCCATCTCCAGGAACCGGCCGCCACGACCCAGCATGCTCAGGCTGGCGTCGATGAACTCCGTGGCGAGGGAGTTCAGGACGACATCGAAGCTCCTGCCGGACGCGCTGCCGTCGGAGGCATTTCCGTCAGACGCGGTCTTTCCGAAGTGCTCGACGAAGCCCAGGTCACGGGAGGACGCGAGGTGGGAGTCGTCCAGACCCAGCTCCCGGAGCGCCGGCCATTTCGGTTCGCTGGCGGTGCCGTAGACCTCGGCGCCGTGGAGCTGCGCCAGCTGCACCGCCGCCATGCCCACGCCGCCGGCCGCAGCGTGGATCAGCACCCGCTCGCCCGGCTGCAGGGCGCCCAGTTCGTGCAGGCCGTACCAGGCGGTGAGGAAGGTCATCGGGATGGTGGCGGCCTCTTCGAAGCTGAGGTGCTCCGGCATGCGCACCACTTGGCGTGCGTCCGTGACGACCTCGGAGGCAAAGGAGCCACGGGCCAGGCCCAGCACGGGATCGCCCACCTTCACATGGTCGACGCTGCCGCCGACCTCGGTGACGACGCCGGCGAATTCAAGGCCGAACGCAGGGATCTCCACCATGCCGAGAGCGTTGAGCACGTCGAGGAAGTTCACCCCGGCTGCCTTCACCTCGGCGCGGATCTCACCCGGCGCCACCGCCCGCTCCGGCAGGGCCCTGACCGTCAGGGGCTCGTCCAGGCGGCCCTTGGCGGCGATCTCCAGCTGCCACCGGCCCTCAGCCGGAATCTCCAGATCCCTTGCGGAGCCCACGCGGAGCAACTGCGGCACGAGCACCTCGCCGTGGCGCAGGGCGCACTCCGGTTCGGCCTCCAGCATCAACGCCGAAGCAAGAGCCTTGCGGTCCGCCTCTTCCTCGCCGAGGTCGATCAGGCGCAGGCTCAGTTCGGGGTGCTCGTTGCGGGCGGTACGCATCAGTCCCCACAGCGGGCCGGCGCCCAGCCCGGAGACCATGTCATCGGCGCCGGTGCCCACCGCGTGGCGGGTGACCCAGACCAGCGGCGTGCGGAACTCCGTCGTGACCGCTTCCTGGAGCTGCTCCAACGCCGTGGCGGAGAGCGCGTGCGCCTGGGACGGTACGTCGGCATCGGAGTCCCACAGACAGATCAGACCGTCCAGGTCCTCGGCGTCCTCGAGCTCCCGAACCTTGATCACCTGAATGCCGGCCCGGGCCAGGAGGGTCTTCACCTCGCGCGCCCACGGCACGTCTCCGGCGGGGGTCATCAGGCCCCAGGAGCCGCCCATCTCGACGTTCTCGGTCTCGACGTGGCGCCAGTTGACGTCGAACTGGAAACGGTCCACGCCGGCCGCGGCCAGTCGGCGCAGCACCGCCCGGTCCACGCGTCGCGCGTGGAGGCGGTGCAGCCGGCCGACATGAGCGCCGTCCGCGTCGTGGATGTCCAGCGAGGCCCAGAACTCACCGTCGCCGAGCTCGAAGTCGGCGACCCGGACCCAGATCTCCTTGAGGCCCTTCACCCGCAGCGACAGGCGTTCGGCCTCGAACGGCACGAAGAGGTCGTCACCGGTCCTGTTCTGAAGCCGCTGCGTCAGCAAAAGCGAGTGCATGGCCGAGTCGAGCAGGGCCGGGTGCAACACATAACCGGCGGCGGACTGCTCCGCGTTCTCCGGCAATGCGGCCCTGGCCCACACCTCCCCGCCGACGTGCCAGGCCTCCTTGATGCCCTGGAAAGTCGGCCCGTAGCCGTAGCCGAGGGCGGCCAGGTCGCGGTAAAGGGCGGACGCGTCGAGGGGCTCGGCTCCCCTGGGCGGCACGGTCGCGGTCGGGCCGGCGTCGGCCCCGGCGGGTACGAGCCTGCCTTCGGTGTGCAACTGCCAGGCACCGTCCTCGCCCTCGGGCGCGCTGTACACCTGGACGGGACGGGCCTCGCCGATCGCCGGGCCCACGGTGACCTGCATCCGGACCGGCACGCCGGAGGCGAGCACCAGGGGCGAGGCGATGACCACGTCCGCCAGGTCCCACGCGCCCTCGTGAGCGGCGTCGCCCGCGGCCCGCATGGCCTCGAAGAACGCGGTACCCGGCATGAGGACCGCGTCCATGACCCGGTGCTCCTGCACCCAGACCGGCTGGTCCGCCGCCACCACATTGGTGAACAGGGCCATGTCGGTGCCGGCGATGTCCACGCCACCGCCAAGGAGCGCGTGGTCGGTGGCGTTCAGACCGGCGCCGACCGCGCGGGAGACCGGCGGCTCGAACCAGAAGCGCTCCCGCTGGAAGGCGTAGGTCGGCAGGGCCACCCGTCCGCTGCCGAAGGGCGCGAAGTAACCCTGCCAGTCGACCGGCACTCCCCGCACGTGCAGCTCGGCGAGGCTCTTGAGGATCACCGCAGCGCCGTTCTTGCCCGGGGTGCACGACGGCACCCAGGACACCGACCCCTCGTCGGCCAGGCAGGTCGCTCCCAGACCGGACAGCACGGGCTGCGGACCGAGCTCCAGGAAGGTGTTCGCACCCTCCCGGCGCAGGCTGAGCATGCCGTCGCTGAAGCGGACCGCTCGGCGTACCTGGCGGACCCAGTAGTCGGGACTCTCCAGTTCGCCCGGCGCGGCGGGCTCGCCGGTGAGGCTGCTGACGATGGGGATAGTCGGCGGGTGGAACCGGACGGTCTCCGCCACGGCCTGGAACTCCGCGAGCATGCCGTCCATGTGGTGCGAGTGGAAGGCGTGGGACACCGTGAGCCGCTTGGCCCTGCGGCCCTGCGCCGTGAAGTGTGCCGTGATCGTCTCGATGGCGTCGGCGTCACCGGACAGGACGGTCTGCGTGGGCGTGTTGAGCCCGGCGACGTCCAGCTTGCCGCGCAGCCCCAGGGCGTCCATGGCCGCTTCCGCTTCCTCGCCACCGGCCTCCAGCGAGACCATGGCGCCGCGGCTGGGCAGTGCCTGCATCAACCGGCCGCGCGCAGCCACCAGCCGGCAGGCGTCGGGCAGGTCGAACATCCCGGCCACATGGGCGGCGGCAAGTTCGCCGATGCTGTGACCGAGCAGCAGCTCCGGCCGCACACCCCAGCTCTCCCACAGCCGCCACTGCGCCACCTCCAGGGCGAACAGGGCGGGCTGGGTGAAGTCGGTGCGGTGCAGCACGGCCGCGTCGTCGCTGTCGGGATCGGCCCACATCACCTCGAGCAAGGGCCTGTCCAGCTCGGTGAACTGGGCGGCGATCGCGTCCAGCGCCTCGCGGAAGACGGGATAGACGTCGTAGACGTCCTTGCCCATGCCCGGGAGCTGGCTGCCCTGGCCGGTGAAGAGGAGGGCCAGCCGGGGTTCCTCTGCGTGGTTCCCGGCGCGCACCGACTCGGCCGGCAGTTCCCCGGTGCGGGAGAAGGAGGCCAGCTTGTCGAGGAGTTCGGCCTTGTCCTTGACGGTGAGCACCAGCCGCCGGCGGAAGTGGCTGCGGGTGGTGGCAAGGGAGCGGGCCACGTCCCCGAGGCGGTCCTGGATGTTCATGCCCATGTGCAGATGCAGGTTCTCCACCTGCCGGCGCAGGGCGGCGTCGGTGTAGCCGGACACCACGAAGGGCACCGTGGGCGGCAACGGGGCGGGCGCCGTGTCCTCGGCGTCCTCGGTGATGCGCTGCGGCGGCTCTTCGATGATGACGTGGGCGTTGGTACCGCCGATGCCGAACGAGCTGACGCCCGCTCTGCGCGGCACCTCCTTCGCCGGCCATGGGCGTTGCTCCTGGACCAGCGCCATCCTGGCGCCCTTCCAGTCCACGGCCGGGGTGGGCTCGGCAACGTGCAGGGTCCGGGGCACCGCGTTGTGCTGCATGGCCAGGACGACCTTCATCACGCCGGCCAGTCCGGCGGCCGCCTGGGTGTGGCCGAGGTTGGACTTGGCCGAACCGACCCACAACGGCGCCTCGTCCGAGTGGCTGCCGCCGAAGACCTCCGCGAGCGCCGTGCCTTCGATGGGGTCGCCCAGCTTGGTGCCGGTGCCGTGAGCCTCCAGGTAGTCGATGTCGCCCGGCTGCAGCCCGGACGCGGCCAGGGCCGCGCGGATGACCCGCTGCTGGGCGGGCCCGCTGGGCGTGGTCAGGCTGGCGCTGTGGCCGTCGTGGTTGACGGCGGTGCCGCGCAGCACGGCCAGGACGGGGTCGCCGTCCCGTTGGGCGTCGGACAGCCGCTTGAGGATGACCGCGGCGGAGCCCTCGCTCCAGCCGGTGCCGTCGGTGTCGGAGGAGAACGACCGGCATCGGCCGTCCGCCGACATACCCCGCAACCGGCTGAACTCGACATGCAGTTCGGGTGTGAGCATCAGGCTCACACCGGCCGACACCGCCAGATCGCACTCGCCGCTGCGCAGCGCGTTGCAGGCCAGGTGGGTGGTGACCAGCGAGGAGGAGCAAGCCGTGTCCAGGGTCAGGGTCGGACCCTCCAGACCGAACACATACGACACACGGCCGGACATGGTGCCTCCGGCGGAACCCGGGCCCACGTAGCCGTCGAGGTCGGACAGGCCACCGGCCATGGTGAGGCCGTACTCGTGGTAGGCCGAGCTCTTGCCGACGCCGATGAACGCGCCCGTCTGGCTGCCGCGCAGCTGCTCGATGGTGTAGCCGGCGCGCTCGAACGCCTCCCAGGTGGTTTCCAGGACCATGCGTTGCATGGGGTCGAGAGAGTGTGCCTCGCGCGGCGAGATACCGAAGAAAAGGGCGTCGAACTGGTCGATGGGGGTGACGAACCCGCCACGGCTGCAATACGACTTGCCGCGTGCCTCCGGGTCGGGGTCGTACAGGGCGTCGGCGTCCCAGCGGTCCTTGGGTACGTCGATGATCCCGTCGCCACCGCGCTCCAGCAGCTCCCAGAACTCTTCCGGGGTGTTCGCGTCGCCCGGGAGCCGGCAGGCCATGCCGATGATGGCGATCGGCTCGTCGTGGACGGCACGGCGGCGCGTGGGAACGATCTCCCGGCTGGTCTTCGCATCGCCGGCCAGGTGCGCGGCCAGGGCCTTGATGGTGAAGTGCTCGAACAGTTTGGCCGCGAAGACGGGGCGTCCGAGCAGTTGCTCCAGCCTCGTCTGGACCCGGACGACCCGCAGCGAATTGCCGCCGATCTCGAAGAAGTTCTCGTTGACGCCGATCCGGTCGTGGCCGAGCACATCCGACCAGATGGCCATGATGTCCCGCTCGAGCTCGGTGGCAGGCTTGGCCGTGGCCTCGACCTCCACCACGGGGTCCGGCAGCGCGTTCTGGTCGATCTTGCCGTTCGGCGTCAGCGGAAGCTCGTCCAGCTCGACGATGAAGGCGGGCACCATGTAGTCCGGCAGCCGCTCCGCCAGCCAGGGGCGCAGTGTGCGGTGGAGCGGGACCTTGGGCGGTTCGCCGACCGCGGGCACGTTCGCGTACCCGGTGAGGGCGCCTGGGTCCAGCGGCTCGGCGGGATGCAGGCTGAGGTCGGGGGTCTGACCGGGCTGCCAGAACAGGACGTCGCATCGCCATGTGTCGCCGGAGCGACTGGGCAGCAAGGCCAGCTCCACGCCTGCCTCGTGGGCGAGGTCGGTGAGGTCGCTGGGGTCGACCCACGACGTGGGCGCTGCCGAGGCGCCGGCCAGGGCCGCCGCGACCCGGCCGCACACCTCGCCCAGCCGGCCGTTGGGGATGTCGTTCAGGCGGAGCGGCTGGTCGGCGATCGTGCGCAGCTGCGCGCGCAGCGAGGCCACGTCGAGGCCGTCGTGCTGCCAGTGCTTCTCCGCGGTCGGGGTGGGGAGCTCCGCGCTCTCCCCGATGTGCAGCGTGACATCGAAGCGGTAGCGCGTCATCTCGTTGACGTAGCGACCGTCGCGCAGGGTGATGTCGACGCGCGTGATCTGCGGGAAGAGGCTCGGCAGGTTGGCGAAGAAGTCACGGCTGAGCGCCAACTCGCGCTCCGAGCGCATCCCACGCTCGGTGAGGCGGGCCAGCTCTTCGGCAGACATCTCGCTGTTCTGGCGGAAGTGCGCCACATCCGCGTGGAAGACGTTCAGCAGCGACAGGTCCCGTACGTCACCGAGGAACACACGGCCCTTGGTGACCGCCTTGGTCGCCCATTCCAGAACCGAGGTCAGGTAGTCGATGCTCGGGAAATACTGGGCCACCGAATTGATGACCACGGTGTCGAAGGCGCCCTCGGCCACCTCGGGCAGTGCGTGGGCCGCGCGCTGTTCGCACGTCACGTGCGGCAGGGACGAAAGGTGCTGCCGGGTGATCTCCACGGCCCCGGCGGAGGCGTCCACGGCGTGGTACGTGCGGCAGTGTGGCGCAAGGCTGAACAGCATCAAACCGCTGCCGGAACCGATTTCGAACACGCTCTCCGGCGCATACGAAAGGATGCGCCGGACGGAACCCCTCTGCCAGTCACGCATTTCCCCGGCTGTGAACGGGAGACCGTCGTAGCTGTTGCGCCAGCCGGCCAGGTTGAACGTGGCGTCATCGGCATCGGCCTCGTAGGCGCGATCCCAGGCGGCCGCCCACTCGGCCAGGGCGGTGCTGTGGTCCACCGGCGCACGGCCCGGATCGGCTGCTCGCGCCGAGGCGCGTACGCAATAGGCGACCAGCTGCTCGTCATGGCCGACCACCACGGCGCGGCGGATGTCCTCGTGACGGCTGAGGGCGGCCTCGACGTCGGCCAACTCGATGCGGTGGCCGCGCAGTTTGACCTGGCGATCGTTACGCCCCTGCAGGCTCAGCCTGCCGGGTTCGACGAAGCGGGCCAGATCGCCGGTGCGGTAGAGGGTGCCGGGATGGAAGGGGTTGTCCGCGAAACGGAGTCGGGTCTGCTCGGGGTCGTTGTGGTAGCCGCGCGCCACGCCGGCGCCCCCGATGCACAGCTCGCCGGGGAAGCCGAGCGGTACAGGCGACAGGTTGTCGTCAAGAACGTAGACCTGGGTGCGGGAGATCGGGTTGCCGATGAGGATGCCGTCGTCATCTCCCCGTACCTCCCAGACCGTCGACCACACGGTGGTCTCGGTGGGGCCGTACATGTTCCACACCGAGGCTCCGACGGCGAGCAGCCGGTCAGCCAGATGACGAGGCAGCACCTCGCCACCGCAGAGGATCTTCGTCAGTGTGGGGGTGCCCTTCCAGCCCGCGTCCAGCAGCAGCTGCCAGGTGGCGGGAGTGCCCTGCATCACGGTGATTGCGTGGCGCTCCATCAGCCGGCCCAGGGCCTTGGCGTCGAGGGTCTCCTGGGCCTGGGCGACGACCGTCGTCGCGCCGCAGAGCAGCGGCAGGAACAGCTCCAGCACGGCGATGTCGAAGGACACGGTGGTGACGGCCAGGAGCCGGTCCGTGGCGGCGCACCCCGGCTGCCGGCGCATCGAGGCCAGGAAGTTGCACACCGCCCCGTGGCTGATCTCGACGCCCTTGGGACGGCCTGTCGAGCCGGAGGTGTAGATGACGTACGCCAGATCGTCGGCGCTCACCTCGACTGCGGGGTTGGGCGGCGTGGCGCCTGGGTGGGCCGGTGCTTCGTCGACGCTCAGACAGCGAGTGTCCCAGGCGGCAAGGCTGTGGGGCGTGGTGGTGGGGGTGACGATGAGCTTGGGATCGGCGTCGTCGACCATCTGGCGGATGCGCTCCGCCGGGAACTTCGGGTCGATGGGCACATAGGCGGCGCCCGTCTTCATGGCCGCCAGCAGGGCCACGACCAGATCGATCGAGCGGTCCAGGGCAACACCGACCAGATCGCCGCGGCCCACGCCTCGTTCGATCAGTGCGTGGGCGAGACGATTGGCGCGGGCATTGAGTTCGGCATAGGTCAGGCTGGTGTCCGCGCAGATCAGCGCGACGTTCTCCGCGTGGCTGTCCGCGGCCTGTTCGTAGAGCTGATGCAGGCAGTGTCCCGGCGCGTCGGCGTCGGCGGTAACGGTGGCGGTGGCATTGAACGCGTCGATCAGGGTCGTGCGTTCGTGTGCCGTGAGGACGTCCACAGAGGCCGGCAGTTGGTCCTCGACGGAGGGAAGCCGACTGCACCATTCGCTGAACTGGCCCGCCAGTTGTGCGACGTCCCGAGCGAGGATGCGCGTGGCGTCGTAGTGGAAGGTGACGATGTCGCCGTCTTCCTGGATATGCAGTTCCAGTTTCGGACGGTGGTCCATGCCGTCGGAGTTCCGAGCGCCCCAGGAGATCAACACGTCCGGTGTCAGCGCGCCGCTGTTCCACCGTTCCCTGAGTGCTTCATCCCGACCGATGACGTCGCGGCGGAGCCACCCTCGTTCCTGGCCGAGGCTGAATTCATGGCTCAGCGCCCGCATGTTCTCCGAAATCGTCTTGTCGGCGTCGACATGACACAGAAAGGGTAGCCAGGCGGCGAACAGGTCCCGGTGGTCCGCGTCGACTTCATCGCGGGGGGCGGCCATCGCAAGGTGAATGTCCTGCAGGCCACTCGCCCGGCTCAGAAATGTGCCCAGGGCGCCGGCCAGATAGGCCGCGGACGCATGCGCGCCGCCTTCCTGGACCGGGACACGGCACTGCGCGACGACGGGAGCCGCCTGATGTTCATTCCCGGCCCGTGGCGGTGTGTAGGGAAGGCGGTAGGGATGGTCCCCCTCGACCAGGCGCGCACGCCAGTAGTTGTCGGCCTTGGAGGCTTTGACACCTGCCTCGGTGATGCGCGCATTCGCGCTTCCGCCGGGAGCGTCCAGGATCGTACCGGGCTGAATTCCATGGGCCGCTGCGACGGCGTCGACGGCGCGTGCTTCGCCTTCCAAGGTGCATATCCGGGCCAGCTGAACGCTTCCGGCACCCGTGGCCACCCGCAAGCCCGACGCATCGTCACAGGAAATGACCGTACCGGGCGCGGCGTCGTCGACCGCGGCCTGGCACCGGGCCTCTCGGACGGCGTAGAAGTGCCCGTGGATGTTCACCTTGGGCCACACCAACGGGCTCCCGAACGGGCCGTAGTCCGTGGCCCGGACCATGGCGGTGATGCGCTCGGCGGGCAGACTCCAGTCGATCAGACCCTCGGCGGCGAACTGGGTGTGCCGCGAGAAGTAGCGGCGCGTTGCGGGATCCTGGGGGGTCGCGGTCTCGCGCCCCTCCGCGATCTCGTCGATCAGTTCAGCCAAACTGGCGACGGCCGCGTCGTCGCACTTCAAGCCCAGCGACAGAGCGGTCTCATCGGGCCCGATCGGCACCGGTACACGCCCCAGTACGTCGCCGCCGTCGACCAGCTCGGCCATTCGGTGCCAGGTGATGCCGTATTCACTCGCACCGTCCGCAATGGCCCATGACGGCGTATGCAGGCCCGCATACTCGGGGAGCGGTCCGTAGTGGTAGTTGATGCTCGACCGTCTCGCGCAGTTCAGCAACGCCTCGGGCACGACCGCGTAGTTGCCGATGCTCAACAGGAGATCGCAGGACAATTGCGGTGCGAGTGTCACGGCCTCGGCGAGTCCGTGGTGCGGAATGCCTGCCTTGATCGCCCACGATCGGGCTGTGGCATCACTTGTCACCACGGCCCTGATCCGGTGCCCTTTCGCCACGAGGACCTCGCCACAACGAGCGAGCACACTTCCGCCACCGACCAGGACCGAACTTAAAGAAGTCATCGTCATGCCTCCCCGTATCACCTGCTGAGCGTTCGAAGCGCACCCAATCCCGGGACAAGGGCAGCGGCACCCGAAGCAGCCCGAAAAACGTCAACAGGCGCCGAATCCAAGCGCGCACAGAGGCCAGGTCCCCCGTGCCCGTTCCGAATCCCCAAGATTCAGCGACGCCTGCCTCATGGACAGTCATGGAAGCAGCCGCGCCGTGAGTCGTCCGCGCTGTCAGGATTGAAGTGCAAGTAACTCCGCAGCGGCCTTCGCTGGTGCGCCGGACCCTCCCCGGGCGCCACGACCCATCATTGGCCTGCCGCAAGAGCCGCCGCAAGGCATGACGCGAAGAATCCAGGACGCAACCTGGAGTGATTGTGATCACACGCGCTGATCACGCACTTCGGCCCGTCACCGACCTGGGACGTGCACACTTGCATCGGCCCAACCGCCCTTCCATTAAGCCGAGTTGGATCACAGGCGAGTTCGACGACGCATGCGACCTGAGGGGGCTGGCATGTCCGACGAGTCGGCCGAGTGCAAACGCAATCCGGAGGAGGTCAACCCGGCTCGCGTCCTGGCGCTATGCAGCGGCGCGAGCTTCATGGCGTTCCTCGACCTCTCGATCATCAGCATCGCCTTCCCAGACATTCCGGGTGACTTTCCGGACACGTCGCTCAACACCATGACATGGGTCCTCAGCGGCTACACGATCATGCTGGCGGCCATACTCACGCCCGCCGGCCGGGTCGCGGACAGCGTCGGTCGGCGAACCGTCTTCCTCTGGTCCCTGGCCGCCTTCACCGTCGCCTCGCTCGTCTGCGCTGTGGCGCCGTCCGTCTGGTGGCTCATCGCCGCACGGTTCATCCAGGGCGCGGCGGCCGGAGGCATGATCCCCGCCGCACTCGGCTTGATTCTCTCGACGACACCGCGGGAGCGCATCGCCAGAGCGGTCGGCACCTGGTCCGCGGTGGCGGGATTCTCCGCTGTCATCGGACCGGCCGCAGGCGGACTGCTCCTGCGCGCCTTCGGCTGGCGCTCGGTGTTCTACGTCAACCTCCCGCTGTGCGGTGCGCTGTTGATCGCTGCCCTGGTGATGCTGCCAAGGCAGCTGCGCGGCACCGGCGACCGACTGCCGGACGCTGTGGGCAGCATCGCGCTCGCCCTGGGCATCGCCGGGGTGGTGAGCGCACTCACCGAGGGGGACTCGTGGGGTTGGGGCGATGTCCGCACGATCGGACTCGGTGTGGCCGGGCTCGCGCTCATCGCCGTGACCGTGCTGCGTTCGCGTACCCACCGGGCTCCGGCCCTCGAAGTCACGGTCTGGCGCAGCCCCGTCTTCAAGACCGCGAACCTCGGCCTCGGCATGCTCAACATGACCATGTTCGCGTGGATGCTGGCCGCCCCGCTGTTCGCCGCCGGCATCTGGCACTGGTCGGTCCTGGAGACGGCCGGAGCCCTGAGCATCGGCGCCGTCTCCTCGATGATCGGCTCCCTGTCCGCCGGACGGCTCACCCGCCCGGCGACCCAGGTGAAGGTCACGGTGCTGGGCGCGCTGTTCTTCGCGGGCAGCAACGGCATCTGGGCGTCCAGCCTGTTCGGATCCACACCGAACTTCTGGGGCGGCTGGCTGCCGGCCGCAATGCTCGGCGGAGGCGGCCTCGGCCTCTCGATCACCTGCCTGTCGGCGCTGGCGGCCTGGACGGTGCCCCCGCTCAAGTTCGCGGGCGGGCTTGGCATGACCTTGACGGTGCGCCAGGTGGGCGGCGCGGTCGGTGTCGCCGGATTCGCCTCGATCACGGCATCAAGTGCAGTCCCCGGCAGCGTCTCGTCCTTCCACCATGTCTACGTCGTCGCGATGGCCGTCAACCTCGTGTGCGCACTCGTCGTGTGCACGTTGCTCACAGCGCTGCGACCGTCGCCCCCGCCCGGCGCCGACGCGGCTGCGGCACCAGTACCGCACGACCGAGCCACGCCAACCCCGTGACCTGCGACGTCAGGCTGAAGTCAGCCCACTGACAGCGACGTGGTCCCTCGCGCACGGCTGCTCCGTGCCGCACGCGAGGGACCACGTCGGTCTTGCGCCCACTCCTTCAGTCGACCGTCAGGCAGACGGTACGCGAATCAGCAGGGCGTCGCCCTGTCCGCCGCCGCCGCACAGCGCGGCCGCGCCCAGACCGCCACCGCGGCGGCGCAGTTCATAGGCCAGGTGCACGATGAGCCGGGCCCCGGAGGCGCCGATCGGGTGGCCGAGCGCGATCGCGCCGCCGTCGACGTTCACGATGTCCGGGCTGATGCCCAGCTGCTCGGTGGAGACGATGCCGACCGCGGAGAACGCCTCGTTGATCTCCACCAGGTCCAGGTCGCCCGGCTCCAGCTTGGCCTTGGCCAGCGCCGCCTTGATTGCGTTCGACGGCTGCTCGTGCAGACTTCCGTCCGGCCCGGCCACCACGCCGTGTGCGCCGATCTCGGCGATCCAGGGCAGGCCCAGTTCCTCGGCCTTGGCCTTGCTCGCCACCACCACCGCCGCGGCCCCGTCGGAGATCTGCGACGCCGTCCCGGCCGTGATGGTGCCGTCCGGGCTGTACACGGGACGCAGCTTCGCCAGGACTTCAGCCGTGGTGTCGGGACGCACACCCTCGTCGGTATCGAACACCACCGGGTCGCCCTTGCGCTGCGGAACTGTCACCGGCGCCAGTTCCTCGGCGAACCGCCCGGCGGCCGCGGCAGCAGCGGCCCTCTGGTGCGAGGTGGCGGCGAAGGCGTCCTGCTTCTCACGGGTCAGCCCCGCATAGCGACTGTTGTACTTCTCGGTCGAGACGCCCATACCCACCTGGTCGAACTGGCAGAACAGGCCGTCGTGGACCATGTGGTCGATCAGCGGTACGTCACCGTACTTGAAACCCGAACGCGACTTGGCCAGCAGGTGCGGTGCCTGCGTCATGGACTCCTGACCGCCCGCCACCACCAGGTCGAACTCACCGGCCCTGATCAGCTGGTCGGCCAGCGCGATCGCATCAAGCCCGGAGAGACACACCTTGTTGACGGTCAGCGCCGGGACGCTCATCGGGATGCCGGCGGCCACCGCGGCCTGACGGGCCGGAATCTGCCCGGCACCCGCGGTGAGCACCTGCCCCATGATCGTGTACTCCACCTGCTCGGGCGCCACCCCCGCCTTCTCCAGAGCCGCCCTGATCGCGATACCTCCCAGCTGGGCTCCGGAGAAGTCCTTGAGAGCCCCGAGCAGACGACCGGTGGGGGTGCGGGCCCCGGCCAGGATGACGGATCCGGACATGGCGTCCTCCGTGGGTAGAAGTTGTGTCCACAACGTACCTACAGTACCGACGAGTTGTGGCACCGAGGCACGGCCTTCGGCTGTGTGATCGATGGCACAGCAGCGGGACCGGCAGCCGTCTCGCGCGGGTGCGGGAGACTCGCTGGGCCTCGAGTTGGGCCCTGTCGGGCTCGGAAATTCACCGCCGCAGGTGACAGGGGCAGGGCGACCTGGGTCGGCGCCATGTCCGGGTGATCGTTTCGATGCTGTACAAGGTGGTGCGCAGGCCGTTGTCCGTCCCCAAGGTGCTGCTACGCCGCGACACCGCCAAGGACGCGGAGCTGCTCGTGCTCGGGCACGAGAACGCGGTGCTTCATCGCCACCTCGCCGGCCTGGTCCGCTATGAACCTGAGGACCAGTTCTGGCCGACGACACTGTCCGGCCTGATACCCGTCACCGTTGGCGAGCAGTCTTACCCGTCACGGATGCCTTGTGTCCTGGGTACGGGGCATGCTCCGCAGTGGTCCCCGCACAGGCTGAGGTGTCCGCCGGCACCTCCACGTGGCGGCTGGTCGCCATGGTGGTTCCCGTGCAGGCGGTGGTGGTGGGACACGTCCCGGATCCGGAGCCACAAACGTCATCTTCACGACGGTCGGACCGCCCTTCACCGAGAAAGACGCTGCGGCAACAACAGCCATGGACGAATGGGTCAGTGGCTCAACTTCCTCTCGCGGAACTGGGCCATTGGTACTATGCAGGTGAGGGTAACCGATCCACGGGGAGGCCAACGGACCATGGCGGTCGATGAGCTCGACACTCGCATCCTGCGTTTGCTCATTGAGCAACCGCGCACGAGCGTGCGCGAGTACGCGCGCATCCTCGGCATCGCCCGCGGCACCCTCCAGGCCCGCCTCGACCGGCTGGAGCGGGAGGGAGTCATCACCGGAACGGGCCCGCAACTGTCCCCCGCGGCGCTCGGGCATCCGGTACTTGCCTTCGTCCATATCGAGGTCACCCAGGGTCACCTGGACGAAGTGGGGGATGCGCTGGCGGCCGTGCCGGAGATCATCGAGGCGTTCTCGATCACGGGCGGCGGGGATCTGCTGACCCGGGTGGCCGCGCGGGACAACGCCCACCTCGAGGACGTCATCCAGCGGCTGATCCAGCTGCCTGGCGTGGTCCGGACCCGTACCGAGATGGCACTGCGCGAGCGGGTGCCGCACCGGCTGCTGCCGCTGGTCGAGTCGGTGGGCCGGGCGGCGGCCAAGCAGCGCTGACGCCTGGCCCTCCGGCTTGATCAGCTCAGGAAGCTCAGCCGCACCTGGCGGTGCGGGTTGTCCTTGTTGGTGTCCGCCAACCTCCGCTGAGACAACCCCAACCCTAGCGACCTGAGTCCAGGCCTCGGGCAGAAGGCAGCGGCCTTTGTCCAGGATCTCATCGACCTTCCGCACTCGGGGCGGGTGCCGGCTGGGCATCGCACCCGCCCCGGCTCGCCTCCTGAGCTCAGATCGCCATCACCTCCCGACAGGCACCTCCACCAGCTCCCGGACAGCTTGTCGGCCAGGCACCGCCGGCTGGCCATGCGCGGCCGCCGGGCCACCGTGCCCGTGCCACGTCGGGCGCGCTGGACGGGGTGCCCCGTCCTCTCGCTCTGGGGCATGGAGGACCCGATCTGGCGGTCACGTGTGAGAAGTTGTCTCCAAGCTCGGCATCGGACTCGCGCGCAACTTCGAGGGACTGCGCGCCGACGTCCGTACCCGGCACGATGATCGAAGGCTGTGAGGAACCCGCCGCGTCTCGGTGATCCATCACGAGCCGCCGAGCTGTGCTAGCCTTTGCAGTTGTGGTACCCATGAACCTATGTGCGTCTGACAGGATTGTTTCTCCTTCAGGCGCATTATTTGTTTTCCGGCATCTCCGGATGGGGCCTCTGCCTACAGAAGGAGAAGGTCATGGCACAGGGAACCGTGAAGTGGTTCAACGCCGAAAAGGGTTTCGGCTTCATCCAGCAGGACGACGGCGGCCCCGACGTCTTCGCCCACTACTCGAACATCGCCACCCAGGGCTTCCGTGAGCTCCAGGAGGGCCAGCGGGTCTCCTTCGACGTCACGCAGGGCCAGAAGGGCCCGCAGGCGGAGAACATCGTCCCCGCCTGATCGCCGGACGCGTATCCGCTCACCGGGGTCCGCACCGTCACGGTGCGGACCCCGGTTTGCCTGCATGTCCCGTAGGCCCCAGAAGTCGAACCGGCGTGCCTTGTCACCCCCACCGTCCGCGTCGTCGCCAAGGGAATTCCGGCTTCCGGAAAGCACGACGCCCGCAGACTTCGCCGGTCTGGACATGCCGGCGGGGCTGCTGAAGGCCCTCACCGCGCAGGGCGTGACCACCCCCTTCCCCATTCAGGCCGCCACGCTGCCCGACTCGCTCGCCGGCCGTGACCTGCTGGGACGGGGACGCACCGGTTCCGGCAAGACCCTCGCGTTCGGGCTGGCACTTCTGGCCCGTACCGCCGGACTGCGGGCCAAGCCCAAGGCACCCCTCGCGCTCGTGCTGGTGCCCACCCGTGAACTCGCCCAGTAGGTGACGGACGCGCTGACCCCCTACGCCACGGCGGTGAACCTCCGGCTGGCCACCGTGGTCGGCGGGCTGTCCATCACCAGACCGCTGCGCTACGGCGCGGCACCGAGGTGCTCGTGGCGAGTCCCGGCAGACTCAACGACCTCGTGGAGCGTCACCCTCTTCCTCGATACGAAGAGACCCGCCGACCGGCTCGCCAAGCGGCTCCTGGCCGTCGGCGTCCGTGCGGCCGCACTGCACAGAGGCCGCACCCAGCCACAGCGGAACCGCACCCTGGAACAGATCAGGAGCGGCCAGGTCACCGCGCTGGTGGCGACGAACGTCGCGGCCCGCGGCATCCACATCCACAACCTCGACCTCGTCGTGAACGTCGATCCCCCACCGGCCACATAGGACTACCTGCACAGGAGCGGCCGCACGGCCCGCGCCGGCGGCACCGGCAGCGTGGTCACACTGGTCCTGCCCGACCAGAAACGGGACGTCACCCGGCTCATGTCGGACGCGGGCATCCGCCCCAGGACGGCCCGCATCACGTCGAGCGGCGCGGAACTGGCCACCATCACCGGCGCCCGCGAGCCTTCCGGCGTTCCCGTCACCATCGAGGTCACCCAGCCGGCGACACCGACAGCGCCCCGCCGAGACCCGAAGACCGGCACCGAGCCCGGCAGGCGGTCCGGCCGCCGCCGAAAGGGCGGCAGCGCAGCGGCGACAGATGCTGCCACCGGAACAAAGAACCGGGGCTCGAACCGCCGGGTCGGAGCCGGGGCAGCAGTAGCTGGCGGGCCTTCCGCAACCAGCGGGCGCGGTTCTGCCCTCCGGACGGGGGCCGGCGAGGCCCAGGCCCCCTGTCGGACCACCCCAAACAAATCGACCCCATGCCGTGACCTGCACATATCGCTACAGGCAGGTAGCGGGCCTGCGTGCCCTTCGTTCGGGACGAAGAGGTCGTGGGTTCAATGGCCGCCACCCGACCCAGGCTCAGGGACTGATCACGCACGGGGGCCAAGGAGCGCATTCGATGCGGCCGGTATTCGACGCCACAGTCTCGCCACATGCATCAGCCAAGGAAGCTCAGCCGCACCTGACGGTTGGGATTATCCCTGTTTGTGTCCGCCAACCTCCGCTAGGACAACGGCCAGGGTACCGAGGGAGGACGCTCCACGTGGTGTGTCATCCCCCGCACCACGTGCGCCGCCATCGGCCTCGACCATTTCGCTCCGGCGGAAGGTCAGCCCTCTCAGACATAGCGCAGACGGCGACGCGGCACCCGGCGAACCGGGCCCGCGTCAGTGTCTCGCCGCCCGGATCCGGGCTGATGAGCGGAACACCGCCATGAGCCGGGGCTGATGACCGTCAGAGACGACTCCCGGTGCAGCGGGCGGGACAAGACCGCGCACCCGACGGCCCTGCAGCCGCACCCGTTTTTCCCCCGTGAGCACCGTGTGACCGCTCGGTGCCGAGCGTTGCGGGGACGGCGACCGACGGTCAGTTCCGAGCCGCGGCGCGGCGCGCGAGGATGACGGCGCGACGATCGTCGAACCGGGTCGCCTGGGCGTCCAGTGAGCCGAGGAACTCGCCCAGCTCCTGCTGCGCCTTGAGCCCCTCGGGGCCCAGGCCGGAGATCTCCAGGATCTTGAGGTGGCGCAGGACGGGCTGGAGGACGTCGTCGTGGTGGACGCGCAGGTTGTAGACGCCGCCGAGGGCGATCTCGACGGCGGCCCGCTCGAAGCCCGGCATCCCGTGACCGGGCATCCGGAAGCCGGAGACCACGTCGGCGACGGCGCGCATGGTCTGGTCGGGGGCGATCTCCAGGGCGGCCTGGAGCAGATTGCGGTAGAAGATCATGTGCAGGTTCTCGTCGAGCGCGACGCGCGCGAGCAGGCGGTCGCAGACCGGGTCGCCGGAGTTGTGGCCGGTGTTGCGGTGCGAGATGCGGGTGGCGAGCTCCTGAAAGGCGACGTATGCCACGGTGTGCAGCGGGGAGTGCCGGTTGTCGGAGACGAACCCGGCAGACATGTGTGTCATCCGGGCCCGCTCCAGCGCCACGGGGTCCACCGCGCGGGAAGCGAGCAGGTAGTCCCGCATCACCATGGAATGCCTGGCCTCCTCCGCGGTCCACCGGTGCACCCAGGTCCCCCAGGCACCGTCGCGCCCGAACAGGGTGGCGATCTCGTGGTGGTAGCTCGGCAGGTTGTCCTCGGTAAGCAGGTTCACCACCATCGACACCCGGCCCACCTCGGTCAGCGGTGACTGCTCCGTGGTCCAGGGGTCACCACCCAGGGGCCCGTCGAAGTTCCGTCCCCGGCTCCAGGGAACGTACTCGTGGGGCATCCACTCCTTGAAGACGACCAGGTGACGGTTGAGCTCCCGCTCGACCACCTCCTCTAGAGCGTGCAGAAGCTGGATGTCGCTCTGGCTGCCGCGCGGGGCGGGCAGGGGTGCGGACGTGGGCATGGGGATCCGGCTTTCCTCGGGGACACGAACCTACGGTTCCGTAAGTTAGGCGATCCGAGGGTTGCCGTGATGAGGCCGTTCGGCCCGCCGTTCGGCCCCTTTCGCCATGGGTGGTGATGGGCTTGACTCGCCCCTGGGTATCCGGCCGGCGACGCTCCGTCATCCCGACCGGAGGCCCCATCCCGCCCGGGCAGAACCCCGTTGTCTCATCCCCCTCCGGGCGCTACGCCAAGTGACCATACGGGCCGTCAGCCGGCGGCAACGATGCGGTAGCGGTGACGATGCCGGGCCGGATACTGATGAACGTGTCCGCCTTCTTGTCGATCCAGGGAACCAGGCGGCTTCGGTACCGCCCGACGAGCTCGGGGTTCTGGACGACGGTCGCGGGTCGAGCGGCCGTACGACGGCTGCGGAAAGTGCCTGCTCGGGGTACACCGGCTGTCGCGGGTCAAGGCCGCCACGACCTCGCTGACCGGAGCCTTCTCATCCGCGCTGCGCAGGCTGCGGAAGCGCGGCACCGGACACGACCCGGGCCGGATCGCGGTGGACCTGGCAGTGATGCTCGCCGACGGCGGCGAGGCGATCTCCGACCTGGCCTTGCTGCGCGACCAGCGTGAGGTGTTCGGCCCGGTGGCCTCCACCCTGACTGCCTGGCGCCTGCTGGCCGGCATCGACCTCGCTGCGCTGGCGGCACTGCGCATGGCCCGGGCCGCCGCGCGGGAGACGGCCTGGCTGCAGGCCGCCGAGACCCAAGGCGGCATCCCCACAGCCCACGCCGGCGGACGCGACCTGCCCGGCCTGGTCCTGGACATCGACGCCACCCTGGTCACCTGCCACTCCGAGAAAGAGCAGGCCGCGGCCACCTACAAGCGCGGCTTCGGCTACCACCCCATGCTGTGCTTCCTGGAAAACACCGGCGAAGCACTGGCCGGAATGCTCAGGCCCGGCAACGCCGGCGCCAACACCGCCGCCGACCACATCACCGTCCTCAATGCGGCCCTGGCCCAGATCCCCGACGCCCACCGCCACGGCACCCCCATCCTCATCCGCGCGGACAGCGCCGGAGGCGGAAAGCATTCCTGGAACACGTGCGGGCCCTGCGCTCACGTGGCATCCACACGTCCTTCTCCGTCGGGTACGCCGTCACCGAGCCGGTCCGCCGCGCGATCCGGGCCCTGCCCGACCAGGTCTGGCACCCCGCACTCGAACAGGACGGCACCCTGCGCGAAGGCGCCGAGATCGCCGAGCTGACCGGCATGGTCGACCTGGCTGGCTACCCGGACGACCCGCATCATCGTCCGCCGCGAACGCCCGCACCCCGGCGCCCAGCTCTCCCTGTTCGATCTCGACGAGGGCATGCGCCACCAGGTCTTCGCCGGCACGTAAGGAGTCATCGGTCAGCAGCAGTGACCGGTTCTTCCTCAACACCTTGGCGATCATGGGGATGCACCGAATCGGGAGCGCAGCCGAGCAAGCGGAGTCGCCCCCTGACGCGCTGATCGAAGTCGCGCTTACGCCACGTCAGTGGCAGCACATCCTCCTTGTGCTGACGGCAGTGACCGGTCCCGGGTGCTGCTCGAGGTCCTCTCGGGGTGGAATGCTCGAAGCGCGACTACCGCGACAGAGACGGCAACGGGAACGGGCGCGAACGGCGACTGAAACAGCCCCGCCCGCGCCCGGGACATGTCCGTCAGCGCGCGTTCCCTTCCTTACGCCACTGAGTCGTCGTACCTCGTCGTGCCCTCGTCCAGCAGCGCTCCCTGCGGCGTGCCCGCAGCCTTGGAGAGCCAACGGAGGGAGTGGTAGCCGGTGAGCACCAGGAGGGTGCCGAGGGCGATGCCGCTGAGCTCGAAGTTGTCGGTGATCTTCAGCGACACGCCGCCGATGCCGACGATGACGCCGGCGGCGGCCGGAATCAGGTTGAGCGGCTGGCTGAAGTCAACCTTGTTGCGGACCCAGATCTGAGCGCCGAGCAGACCGATCATGCCGTACAAGATGACGGTGATGCCGCCCAGCACGCCGCCCGGGATGGCCGCGACGAACGCCCCGAACTTCGGGCACAGACCGAAGAGCAGCGCGAAGAACGCGGCGCACATGTAGGCGGCGGTCGAGTAGACGCGGGTGGCGGCCATGACGCCGATGTTCTCGGCGTACGTGGTCGTGGCTGGGCCACCGGCGACCGTGGAGATCATGGTGGCCGCGCCGTCCGCGGCGATGGCAGTGCCGAGCTTGTCGTCGAGTGGGTCGCCGGTCATCTCGCCGACCGCCTTGATGTGGCCGACGTTCTCGGCTACCAGAGCAATCAGGACGGGGAGGGCGACGACGATCGCCGACGCGCTGAACGAGGGCGCGTGTATGTGGGGAAAGCCGACCCAGGCGGCTTCCTTGACCGAGCTCAAGTCGAGACGCCAGTGGTCCACGACCTTGCCGCTGCTGTCGGCGGAGTGGATCTTGCCCAGGGCGAGGTCAAGGATCCAGGAGAGCGCGTAGCCGAAGACCAACCCCAGGAAAATGGCGATGCGTGACCAGAATCCGCGCAGGACGACGAGCGCGAGGCCGGTGAACAGCATCGTGGCGAGCGCCGTCCACTGGTCCTGCGGCCAGTAGGTCCCCGCAGCCACCGGAGCGAGGTTGAAGCCGATCAGCATGACGACGGCGCCCGTCACCGCCGGCGGCAACACCGCGTGGATGACCCGCGCGCCAAGGAACTGGACCACGACACCAACCACGGCTAGGGCGAGGCCCACCACGAACAGCGCGCCGGTGAGTTCCGCCGGCCCACCGCCCTGGCTTCCGATGACAGCGGCGACACCGACGAAGGAGAGCGACGATCCCAGGTAGCTCGGGACTCGTCCGCGCGTGATGACCAGGAACAGCAGGGTCGCGACACCCGAGGCCATGAGACCGAGGCTCGGGTTGAGCCCCATGAGCACCGGGGCGACAAAACAGGCACCGATCATCGAGACGACATGCTGCGCACCCAACCCGATCGTCCGGGTCCAGGTGAGCCGCTCGTCGGGCTTGACGACCTCACCTGGTTTCAGATGCCGGCCATCCCCATGCAGCTTCCACCCAAAACCTGACATTCAGCACTCTCCATTCGTGTACTTGCCGAACGGAAAGTACAAGACCAGCGGTCGGTCATTCGCACCAACCCGGTGCCGGACCCACCCGGACTGTCATCCGCGTGACCTGGCCCGCTTGCCGAGGACCTACCGGGTTGCACGTCGACAATGGTACGAGAACGCGTTCGTACACCCAGTGAGCCTGCGCGTTTCACTTGCGGCGGTGTCCGATTCTTGATCGGAAAAGCGAAAGTGCCTTCTGAACTGGGAAGATGAGGCTTGTCGAAGGTCTCTGTCATCACAGCAGGAAGGCACTTTCTGCGTGCACCCTACCCGGTCGCGTCCCAAGCTCGTCGTGTCGGCCGACGGTCACGGGGTGGTCAGCCACGCCGGATCCCGCCTGCTGGCTGATCTCGCTGATGTCACTGGCCTGACCAGCGCCTTCAGGGACGCTCTGCGTCGACTGCGGCCACGTGGCACCGGGCACGATCCCGGCCGGATCGCGGTCGATCTCGCGGTCATGCTCGCCGACGACGGCGAGGCGATCGCGGACCTGGCCCTGCTGCGCGACCAGGCGGAGGCGTTCGGCCCGGTCGCCTCCACCCCGACCGCCTGGCGCCCGCCGGCACGTCGCCCCTGGTGAGGCCGTCCCGCTGCACCCGGAAGCGGTCGGCTTCGCCGGCCACTACGACTTCGACATCGACGTCCTGGCCGCCTACCGTCCGCAGGGCAAGGGCCGGGTCGAGCGGCAGGTGCTGATCGTCCGCGACCACGTCCTGTCCGGCCGATCCTTCTCGTCCGTCGAGGAGATGGGCGCCGCCTTCACCACGTGGGTGCCGCAGCGTCGGGCCCAGATCCACAAGACGCACCGGGAGGTCATCGCTGAGCGGGCGGCCCGTGACCACGTGGCCCTCAAGCCGCTGCCGCCGACCCCGTATCTGGTGGCCGAGCGGCACCTGCGGCCGGTCGGCAAGGACTGCCTGGTCGCCTTCGGCGACAACCTCTACTCGGTGCCCGCCCGCAAGGTCCGTCCGCGTCAGCTGGTGGAGATCCGGGCCACGAAGTCGCAGGTCATGCTGCACTCCACCGTCGCCGACAGCAGCGGCGAAACACTGCTGGCCACCCACCTGCGGGCGGTCGGCCGCGGGGTCCGCGTCGTTGAGGAGGCTCACTGGGACGGCCTGCCGACCGGAAAGGGACGCCGGACCACCACCGACGGTGTCCTGCCACAGCCCCGTCGTGAGCGTCGTCTGGGCGAGGAGGCCGGACCTTTGCAGGCCCTGCTGAACCGGGCCGCGGCCACCCGCATCGAGGTCGGCCGCCGTCCGCTGTCGGTCTATGACGAGCTGACCGGCACCCGTCCCTTCACCACCCACCTGAGCACGAGGGAAACGTCTTGAGCGAGCTGGTCAGCACCCGCATCCGCAACACGGCCGGCAAGCTCGGCCTGCCCCACCTGGCCGAAACGATCAACGAGTATACCCGGCGGGCCGACGAGGGAAAGATGGGTTACCTCGACTTCCTCGACCTGGTGCTGTCCGAGGAACTGGCCGTCCGCGACGACCGCCGCTTCCGCCAGGGCCTGCGGCTCTCCCGGCTCCCGCACCACAAGACACTCCAGTTATCTGGGGTAGTGGTGAAGAAGTCTTGCAAAGTCGCTGTTCAGGACGCTGCGGACGTGTCCGGAAGGTCGCTCCGGTTCGCCCTCTACCCAGGGTGCTTGCTCTTTGAGGTAATCCGCTGTCCTGTCAGATTGGTGCATCCGTAGGATCACCTCATGACTGCCGATGCCCCGCTCACCCGAGAGTCGTTCCGGCGCCTCCAGCCGATTAGCGCGCCCAGGCCGGTGCCCCAGGTGCCCGATCGTGTTTGGACTGACGAGGACTGGGACCGGATCCAGCGCGGATATCGAGCCCGGGACATGGATGAGAAGTGGAACATCTTCGTCGAAGCCGATGTCGTTTTCATGCACCGGAGTTGGACCGGTCTCGGCGTCTATGAGGCGTCCTCCGCCCCCGTGGCTGGTGGTGGGAGGAGGATCTCCTCTGCCGTGGTGGAGGCCGATGGAGAGCGCTATCGGAGCATGGGCGACGAGTACGACCGCCTGATGATCGAGCTGATCATCAGCGCGATTGTCCTTGGTGAGCCGGCCGCCGACCTCCGGGCCGGACTCGTGGAGCTGACTGCTCGGGCTTCGGGAAAGAGCGATCTTCCCTCGGGTGTGGTGCAGCACAGTGTTCTGGGACTGCGTTCTGAATCGTGAGACCTGGACCCAGGCGAGTGTTGTCACGACCTCGCGCTATGTGACTGGATCACGCGTTGCAGGCACAGGATCTCGCCATGTGCCGCGTCCAGTCGTTGTTCGAGTTCTTGGACGCGCTCGCGGTGGGTGGTCCGCTCACGGGGCGATCCACGCACCCCGGGCCGCCGCTTCCCTTTTACCTGCGGCCAGACCTCCTTCTTCCACATCTCCACCGCGTCGTCGTCCCGCTCGATCGCCCGCCGGGCCGGCTGCTGCCAGGACCAGCCGTGCCGCTTCAGCAGCAGCCAGGTGCCCTCGACCGTGTACGAAACGTGAAACAGCCGACCGATCAGCGTCTTGATCCTCGCCAGGGTCCACCGCTGATCCGGCCACCCGTGCGCGAGCGGACCGCGCTCCAGCTCCCGCTCCAGCCGCTCCATCTGGGCCGGTCCCAGCCTCGGGCGTCCCGGCGAGCCCTTCGCCAGGACCCCGGACTCGCCCTGCTCGCGCCAGGACTTCCGCCACCGCTCCACCGACCGCTCCGACACCCGTAACGCGGCGGCAATGTCCTTGTTCTTCTCCCCGCGCTCGAAGCGCTCTGCGGCCTGAAGCCGAACTCGCTCCCGCGCGGCCCTCCCAGCGTCGGTCAGCCCGCCGCCCTGCGCGTATCTCACCCACCCAGAACTACTGGACCTGACGCTCAACTGTCAGGCCGATAGCCCGACATCACCCCATCAAGTTCAGTAGTCGGAACGGGCACCCGATTCGACGACCGCATCAGGTCAGCGCTCTCCAGCATCCCTCCAGTAGTTCTTCAGCATCTCGCTCGGCCACGAAGGCTGTGTGACGGGGCCGCGGGGAAGCATCTCCTTGAAGACCGCCACCAGGTCGACCACGAGGGTGCCCTCGTCCGCATCGAGATCGGTGACGTGCAGGTCTCGTCCGTGGACGCGAAGCAGCCGCGGGAACGAGGTCGCGAGCCGGGCCGGGCGCCGGTGGTTGTGGTGCACGAAGGTGCCGGTCGCCGGCCACGCCGGATTGTCGCGCGGGCTGCGCGCGTGCAGTGCTACGTCCTCGGGAGAGCCGAAGTTGAAGAACCATGTGACCTGGAGGTGCGAGAACTCCTCGATACCCTGCAGCGTCTCCACCGCGTACTCCGGACGCAGTCGGATGATCGACTCCACGCCGCCCTTGAAGTCGTCGAGCCGCCCGGTGGGACCTCCGACCACATCGGCGATCACCGGCACCTCGATGGACTTTGTGGACACGGGTTCCCCCTTCTCCGCTCGCGGCAGGGCAAGGCGGTCGCCTACAGCGCGCCCGCCTTCGCCACCATGGCGCCGTTAGGCTACTCGTTCGAGTACGGCCTTGGCGCGCTCGTCGATCTCCGCCGCCGCGCTGATCCCTCGATTACGGAAGGGGGACAGCACCCTGCGCATGTTTACGACAGCCTCCCGCGCTCGGCCCGACTGAACTCCTTCCATGGCGTCCAGGGCCAGCGCCCACGTGGCGCAGGCGGCTTCGACATTGCCCTGGCGGGCCTGGACCGTGCCCATGTAGCCCAACGTCACGGCGTGGGTCCGGCTGAAAGTGTCGGCCTTCCTGGTCAGCACGCTGTTGTTGAATTCTCTGAGCGTCCCGTCAAGGTCGCCGAGGGTCCACAGGGTGCGGGCGGTCTCGTGGGCCAGCGAAGCTCGCTGGAAGAACCACACTCGACTCGGGTCTTCGTCACCGGGCCCCGCCGCAGCCAGGTCGTCCTCGGCCCGGAGGAGTGCTGCGATCGCTTCACGCCTCTGCCCATCCGCGGCAAGGCTGCGCGCCTGCACCACGCCGAGCAGCGCCCGCTCGCGAGGTGTTGCCAGGCTGTACCGCTTGCGCTCGACAGAGGCCGCGGCGAGGTTGACGGCTGCCCTCGGGTGTCCCAGGTCCGTTGCCTGGTGGGCCATCGCGCGCAGGATGTGTCCCGCCAGCGGAGCGTCATCGGCTTCCGCCGCGAGCTTCAGCGCCAGCGTGAAGTAGCGTCGCGCCGCCTCGTGCTCAGAGGCGTCGAAGCTCATCCAGCCGGCTACATACACCGCCTCGGAGGCAGCGGAGAGAAGATTGCTGCGTGTCTCGTCGCTGGCAAACACTCCACCGACGTACCTCGCCACATCGTCCCGGATGTACTGGTAGAGGGCCGTACGGCCATCCATCCCGCCGTGCCGCTGGTCTCGTGCGGAGAAGAACTCTGTCAGCTCGCGGACCGCGTTGACCTCTGCGTCGCCGATCCTGCGGTTCGTGGCTGCAGGCCGAGATCTCGCTCGCTGGGGAGCTTCATCCCACCACTGCTGCCCGGGCAGAACCAATCCGCCCACCGAGTAGGCAGCACCAGCCAGCAGCTGACGGCGTTCCAGATCCACGTCGCTTCTCCCCAGGTCCAGCAGCGCCGTCACAGTATCGACGCGCCACTCGGATACCGGGACCGCGCCGGGAACCGGTGTGGAAAGTCCGATTTCCGCGAGCGTGACCGAGCGTTGCAGCCGTCGGGACAACGTCTCGCACAAGATAAGGGGCGCTCTCCCCCTGGGGCGCGTTCCCGCGATCCACATGGCGATGTGCGAGCGGGTTGTACCGAGCAGCTCGTCGGCGCCGACCTCGGCAGCGACTCGCACCAAGGCAGCAGCGACCTTCGGCTGCGACCAGCCCGTTTGTGCGATCACAGCAGCCAGCTTTTCGTTCCTGCGCGCCATCCTGCGCCCCTGTTCACAAGAGAACAATCTTTGACGGGTTTGACGGCATCGCTGTCCGGCTGGGGATACCAACCCGCCGTGATCCACGGTTCGCTCAACGTCAACGAAACCACCAACTGCCTTTGGCCCGGAGGGAAACCGGTGAATACCAGCCAGACACCTGGCGCCGACGCCAGAACGCCCCCGGGCGCACATCGGCGTACTGACGATGCGTTAGGCAGCCGGAATAGCGGTCCTGCGCCAGCTGTGCGGGTGCTGGCCATGAACGTCTGCCGCTTCGACGCCTCGGAGGAGACCGCCCGCCGAGTCCTCCACGGGCTCCGGCAGCTGTGAGGAGGCGAGCGTGGACCGGATTCAAACGCTGGGCAACATCATCGACGCCCCCGAGCACCAGAAGAGTCTGACGCTCATCGCGAACGACAGGGCTTCTGGCGTGGCTCGCTCCTTCACGCGCGATGCACTCACGGCCTGGGGTCTGGAAGACCTCCTGGATCGGGCTGTGCTGATCGTCAGCGAACTCACCACCAATGCCGAGCGCCACGGCCGATCCTGTCGAGGCACGGCGGAAGACCGGCCCGAAGCAGGCGACGAGGAAGACGAGCAAATCACACTGACCCTCGCCGTCCAGGCCGGCGTCGTGGGGATCGCGGTGGAGGACAACTCCTCGGAGCTCCCGATGCCGAGGATTTCCTCCCTCTACGCGACCAGCGGACGCGGCCTGTGCCTCGTATCGGCGACGGCCGATGTCTGGACCGCCTACCCAAAGGAGGACGGAAGCGGCAAGCGGGTGATCGCCTTCGTGAAGCGCCCCGAGCCAACCGTCACTTCCTGAACCCCTCCCCCTTGGAGATCTTCATCATGCCACCTCGGCTTACCCCCTCAACCTCGCCCCGCTCTAGCGAGAGGAGGTTGGAGCGCGATCCCGAAACACCACGTGTGCTGCTGCTCGACTTGGACGGGGTGCTCGTCGACACGCGCCCGGTCATGGAAAGCGCGTGGCACCGGGTCCAGGAAGCCCATGGCCTCGACGTGCCGTTCGAGGAGTACGAACGCCACCTGGGCCGGCCCTTCGCCGACATCATGAAGCAGCTCGGGCTCGTGGACGCCGAACGGATCCACCAGACGTACGCCGAGGCGTCCACGGCTGCCTCCTACCTCGCCCGGCAGTTCGAGGACATCTCGAAAGTCCTCCACACTTTCGTCGCCGCCGACTGGCTGCTCGGGATCGTCACGTCCAAGCCGTTGGATCGGGCCGCCCCGCTCCTCGCTCAGCTCGGCTGTCCGTTCGCCACGGTGCGCACGCCGAACGGGGTTGGCCGAGGCAAGCCGGCACCGGACCCGATCCTGCTCGCCCTGATCGACCTCGGCGCCGATCCAGCCGACGCGATGTACGTCGGCGACATGGCGGTTGATCAGGAGGCGGCCCGCCGCGCCGGCGTCTCGTACGTGCACGCGGGCTGGGGCTACGGCTGTCCGAGCGCGCCCGCCCCGGCTGTCGCCGAATCGCCGAAGGACCTCCTGCGCCTCCTGGAGGTGGGCGGCCCCACCATTCCTTTTCTCGAGGGGAGCCTGGTGTGAGGATTCCTAGGCGCAGCACTCTCGGCGTCGCCCGAACCGAGTTCGGCGGGCAGCCGCTGTGGGCGCTGGTCGGCGAGGGTGCTCTCGCGAGCATGGGATCCGACCGGATCACCACGAGGCATCTGGAGGCGCAGCCGCTCGACGCGCACGCCGTGGAAGCGCTGGTCGACCACGTGATGGGGGCGCTTGAAGCGTACGGCGCCGGCCTTGCGAGTACGCCGGGAAGCGCCGGGTGGCTGTACGTACAACACGTGCCGACGCGGCGCCTGGTGGCACAGGTCGTACGCAAGCTGATGGCGCTCAGCGCCTGGGAGCCCTTCGCGAAGGCCCCCGGTCCGCTGGGGCTGGCACCGTACGAAGGACTCGTCGGGCTGCGGTCGAGCAGCTCGCGGGAGTACCGGGCCTACACCGTCACGTGGTCCGGCGCCGCCTACGTGCTCGGGGCTGCGGCGCCGTACAACCCGCTGTGGTCCGCAGAGTTACGCAACCTTCCTCGTGTCCGCGACACCGCCGCGGTGCCAAGCCCGCCTGCTTCGGAGCTGCCGCAGAGCGAGGTCGTTGCGTTGTCATGGTCCTCCCGCCACGCGGCCACCCTGCTGCCGGTTCTCGAAGACCTGGCACGCGACGGACGAACGGGCCTCATGGTGGACCTGGCCACCGATCCGGCGGAACGATGCCCCACTCCGGGGGTCAAGGATGTGAGCCTCTGCTCGCCCCCGGTCGGCCTTTTCAACCTGTCCGGAGCCGTGGACTGCCTCCGCCTGCCGGACGACGACCACGTCGTCCAGGTGAAGGAGCACGCCGTTCATCTGGCCCGACTGGTCCGGCTTATCTCGGTACTCCTGGAGACGAGCGGCGGGTGCACGCAGCCGTCGTGGCGGTCCGTCATCCAGGCGGAGACGTGGCTCGACGGCGTTCTCTCCGCGGCCCGGCCGCACACCCTGCTGGTCAGCAACGACACCAGCCCGCTGGGCGCACTCGCCGTACACGCGGCCGAGCGCCATGGCGTGAACACGGTCCACGTCCAGCACGGTGCGTGGATGGCGGATTCGGTCGCGTGGCCAGCGCTGCACAGCCGCGACATCGTCGTCATGGGAGAGCGTGACGTCCCCCTCGCCAAAGCCTGGGCGCGTCACCCGAACGCCGAGGTCCATGTCCTGGGGCAGCCCCGCTTCGACGCGCTCGCCGGCCTCGGCATCGAGGCTCAGCGACGGTACCTGGAGAACATGCTGGCTTCCGGCACGGGCCGAGGCCCTGCCCGCATCGCGGTGTGGGCCTGCCAGCCCTTCGGATTCGACCGGCTCAAGGCCCAGGCCGAACTCCTCCTGGACGGACTGTGGAAGGCCGACGGCGACTGGGGGCTCGTCATCGCCCCGCACCCCGCGCAGAGCGCCGAGGTCTTCTCCCCCCTGCTCCAACGGGACGGCAAACCGTTCGTGGCCGTGGCGGATCCGCGGGTGGGCGCGCGGGGCTGCCTCGCTGGCGCCGATGCTCTGGCGAGCGCCTACTCGACGTGCGGGATCGAAGCCGCTCTGCTCAACGTACCGGTCCTCGAAATCGGTTCGCCCGACGAGCGCACGCTCAGGCTCGCGGACCACGGCCTCGCACGGCGCTGCAGCACTGCCGACGACGTCGCCGACGCCCTCTCCGGACTACGCGATCCGCGCCTACCCGCTGCGCAGGCGGCGACGGATGCGGTGTGCCGCTGGCGCGGCGACAGCGCCGCTCAGGTCGCACGGCTCATCGCCCGCCGCGCCGACTGTCATGTCACACATCCCGACCACGTCCACCACGATGCCCACGGCACCGATTCCGGCATGCCGCAGGGTGAAGGAGTGCCTACCCGATGACACACCTGACCGCCGACAGCGTTGCCGAGCTCTTCGTCGGCGCTGTCACCCTGGCCAAGTCCGGCGAGAGAGTCAGTCCCAGGGACATGGCAACCCGTGAGGTGCTCGACGTCCACATGCGGCTCACCCAGCCGCGGGCCCGCCTGCTGTACGCGCCGCCCGCCAGGATCCTGAACCCCGCGTTCGCGGTGGCGGAGACCGTGTGGCACCTCTCCGGCTCGGACGCCTCCTGGATCTTCGACTACAACGCACAACTGCGGCAGTACGCCGACGGCGGAGTCCTGCGCGGCGCGTACGGGCCGCGGATGCGGAACTGGGCAGGAAAGGTGGACCAGCTGCGCCGCGTCGTCGAGATCCTCAAGGAGGACCCCGACTCCCGCCGGGCCCTGATCCAGCTCTACGACCCGGCCCAGGACGCCGCCGGGCACAAGGACGTGCCCTGCACACTCGGCTTCCGTTTCCACCAGGATGTGTGGATAGGCATGCCGTACGACCTGTTCTTCTACACGGTCCTGCACGAGCTGGTCGCCGGCTGGCTCGGCGCCGAACTGGGCGAGTTCTACCACCACGTGGGCTCCCTGCACATCTACGAGCGCGACCTCGACCAGGCGGAGCAGCTCACCTCCATCGCCGCAAGCGCGGTCATGCCGGACCTCACCACACCCTGGAAGGGCTTCGACCGCCTTCTCGACCAGGTCCAGGCACGCGACGTCACCGGCCACCCGGGCTGGGACGCGATGGCAGAGACGCTGCGGAGCTACCGGCTGTGGAAGGACGGCCTGCGCGAGCAGGCGTGGCGGGTGGCCGACAAGATCGACGGGCCGCTCGGTCAGGCGCTGACCGCCTGGTACGGCGAGCTGAACCGCCGCGTCAGGATTTCGCCCGTCCGCGCGACGGCGGGAGCGAGGTGACGCCCGCCATGGACCACGTCCCCTCCGTCATCCTCGGTCTGTGCTCCTACACGCACGACTCCGCCGCCGCGCTTCTGGTGGACGGGGAGCTGATCGGCTTCGTCGAGGAGGAGCGCCTCTCCCAGCAGAAGCACACTCGCGAATACCCGCGCCACGCCGTCGAGTGGCTTCTGAGGGAAGCGGGACTCACCGCCGGCGACGTGGACGCTGTCGCGTACAACTTCCAGCCCGCCCGCTACCTCGTCGAGTCCCCCGCCGCCCTGCGCCTGGCGCTGTCGACAACGACGCGCGATCGGACACTGCCAAGGGCCCGCGGGTTCGCCAAGGTGGCGCTGCGCACCCAGCGGCGCCTCCGAACCCTTGGCCAGCAGTTCCCCGCAGCCCGCGTCTCGCCTGTCCTGCATCACCGGGCCCACCAGCTGGCGGCCTTCGCCGCGTCCGGGTGGAACGACTCCGCCGTGCTCGTCGTCGACAGCCTCGGCGAACGACAGACCACGACCATCGCCAGCGGTCACGACGCACTCCGTCCCCACACCCGCACCCTGGAGGCGATCAACGACCCGGCCTCCCTGGGATACGTCTACGGCGCGGTCACCCAGCATTTGGGCTGGCGCCGCGGCGACGAGGAGGGCACCGTGATGGCACTCGCCGCCCTCGGTGACCCCAAGCGGTTCCGCCACCTCTTCGCCCGGGCCGTCCGCACCACACCGAACGGTTTCGCCCTCGATCCCGCCTACTTCCCACCGCGGGTCCTGACATCCGGCTACCCAAGGCTTTCTCGTCGCTTCATCGATGAGACGTGCCCCGAGCGCCACCCGAGCGGACCGCTCCTGGACGTCCACCGGGACCTGGCCGCGGCGCTCCAGGAGCGCACCGAGCAGGTGATGCTGCACCTGGCCCGCCGGGCTCGGGTGATCACCGGCTCCCGTCGCCTGTGCGTCGGAGGCGGGGTCGCCACGAACTGCGTGAGCATCGGCCGGATCATCGAGGCAGGCATCTTCGACGAGGTCTTCGTCCCGCCCGCCCCCGGAGACGCCGGCACTGCGATCGGCGCCGCCGTCACCGTACACACCGACAGCCACAGCCGCCGACCCGTGTCCGGTGTCGCCCGCGCCTGCTACCTCGGCCCGTCCTTCCAAGACCAGGCTCTCGACCTCAGGCAGTGGCCCGGACTCCAGCAGAAGACCCTGGGCATCAAGACCGCCGAGTTCCTCGCCGACCAGCTGGCCCACGGCATGATCGTCGGACTCTTCCAAGGCCGAGTCGAGGCTGGCCCCCGCGCCCTGGGGAACCGGTCGATCCTCGCTTCCCCTCTGGAACCCGGGGTCGTCGAGCGGCTAAACGCCACTGTGAAGTTCCGGGAGCCGTTCCGGCCCTTCGCCCCCATGGTCCTGGCCGAACACGCCGCAAAGTTCTTCACCCTCGGCCAAGAGGCGCCGTACATGTCGATGGCGTCCGGGGTGACCGACAAAGCGCGCGAGCACGTGTCAGCCATCGTTCACGCAAACGGCACGTCGCGCCTCCAGACCGTCACTCAGTCGCAGAACCCGTTCATGCACGAGGTCCTGAGCGCCTTCGCCCGCCGCACCGGAGTGCCCGTGTTGATCAACACCTCGCTCAACGTCAAGGGCAAGCCGATCTGCGGGACGCCTGCCATGGCCCTCGACTGCCTGGCCAGCTCCGGCCTGGACGCCCTGCTGCTGGAAGGGCGGTGGATCACCAAGTGAAGATCGGATACAGCTTCTGGGGCTTTCTCGGCAACGGGATCACCGACACGCCGGACGGGGGCCGCAGCCACCGCCGCCCCCTGATCGACGCCCTCCTCGACCGAGGGCACGAGATCGTCTTCCTGCAGGCCGACCGCGACCTCCTTGAAGCCGGCGACGATCTCGGCAGCGCCTACACCTTCGACAGCGGCAGGCCGGACATCGACGTGCTGTTCCTGGAGTGGCGCTGGGCGATCAACGGGCGCAACACCACCCCCTGCGGCGCCGAGGGGCACACCTGCGACCTGCACCGGCAGGCCGAACTCATCACGCGGTACACCGTGGGACGCCGTACGCCGACCGTGATCTGGGACAAGGACCGCAAGCTCCGGCCCGAGAGCCTGTGGCGCCGGTCTCCGCGGACCGCCGTGTGCGAGGCCGCCCTCGAACCGACGCCGGGCGCTCACCGTCTGCTCTTCCCGGTCGACGACCGGCTGCTGGCCAAGGCGGATGCCGTCGCGCTCGCCGCGAGGCCCCGAGACGTCGCGCTCGGGTACGTCGGCAACCAGTACGACCGCGATAAACACTTCGACCGCTTCTTCGCCCCGGCCGCCGCGTGCTTCGACCACGTGGTCGGCGGAAAGTGGACGAAGACCAGCCGCTGGCCGCACGTGCGCTTCCTCGGACGGATTCCCTTCGAGGCAGCACACGGCGTGTACGGCAGATCCCTCGCCACCGTTCTCATGCTGCCCGAGCGGTACGCCGCCGTCGGTCAGATGACGCAGCGCATCTTCGAGGCCGTTCTCGCGGGGTGCCTGCCGCTCGCCCCGGCGGACATCCACCACGTCGACCGGTTCGTGCCTCCGGAGCTGATCGTGCACTCCGGCCAGGAGGTCATCGAGCGGCTCTCGTACCTCCGGCAGATCGCCGGCAGCCAGCAGCACGCGAACCTGATCGCTGCCTGCCTGGACCGCATCGATCCCTTCCGCCTGAGCCGGCAGGTCGACGCGTTGGAGGCCCTCCTGGAGACGGTCGTCCACCCCACCGCGGACGAGCGAGGAGCGGCCTGATGAAGCTGACCTCCCCGGCCGTCGTGCCTGGATCAACCGAATATGTCCTGGCGGGCGGTCCGCCCGGGCGCCCGATCGACTCTACGCTGGAGCACCATGAAGAAGGTCGCCATCGTCGGCTGCGGGGGCAGCGGCAAGTCCTATCTGGCCCGCGAGCTGGGGAGGATCCTCGACGCCCCAGTGACGCACCTGGACGCCGCGTTCTACGACGACGAGTGGAACGAGCTGCCCATGGAGAAGTTCGCCCAGCTGCAGCGCGAGCTGGTCGCTCAGCCGACGTGGGTGATCGACGGCAACTACAACTCGACACTGCAGATCCGGCTCGAAGCCTGCGACACCGTGGTCTTGATGGACGTGTCGACCGTGGCCGCGCTGTCCGGGATCTTCTCCCGGCAGATCCGGCACGGGGCTGGACACAAGGGCAACGGGGTACACAACCGCATCCACTGGGGCGTGATCAAGTACGTGTCGACTTACCGCCGCAGGATGCGCCCCCGCGTCATGGCCAAGATCGAGGAGTTCGCCTCCGGCCGAGCCGACGTTGTGCTGCTGCCCAACCGGCGCCAGACGCGACGCTGGCTGCGGAAGGTAGCCGCCGAGCACTGCTGAGCCGTCCGCGCCGTCGAAGGGACGGCGCGGCATGAGTAGTACCAACCCCTTCCTGGACCCCGGCTGGCAGGCGGATCTGTACGGTGACGCCTCGCGGCTGGCAAGCCGGTCCAACGCCCTGATGCGGGCCAAGACCTCCGGCCGCCATGTACCGGACACGATCGTCCAGCTTGTACAGACCCACCACGAGCGAGCGGATCGCCTCGGTGTGGCCCTGGACATCGGCTGCGGCCGCGGAACAAGCAGCAGGGTCATCGCCGAGCAGCTCCGGCCACGGAGCCTCCTCGGCCTCGACGCCGCCCCAGCCCTGATCGATAAGGCCCGCGAGCGTGCCTGCCGGATGCCCGGGGTCCTGGTGAGCTTCCTCCAGGGAGACTTTCACCAGCTCCCCCTGCCGACCGGATCATGCGATCTAGCCGTCGCTGCGTTCTGCCTCTACCACTCGCTTCACCCTGAGAGAGTTGTCGCGGAAATCGACCGGGTCCTCGTCCCCGGGGGCCTGGCCGTGCTCGTCACCAAGAGCCTCGACAGCTACCGCGAGATCGACCAGCTGGTCGCCGCCGCCGGTCTCGACCTGCGGGCCGAGCGGCACGAGAGCCTGTACGTCTCGGCGCACAGCGGCAACATCGCGAGCCTGGCCGCCGCGTCGCTCGACGTGGTCACCACCGAGCACGAGGAGCACAGCTTCACCTTCGACGGACACGACCACATCGCGGAGTACCTCGCCACCAATCCGAAGTACGACCTGGCCCCCGGCCTGTACGGCAACCCTGGGGCGCTGGCGGCGGCCCTTCACGAGGTCCTGCCGGATCAGCTGCTCACCACCCGGTCCGTCATCACGTTCGTCGTGGCCCGATCGAGGGGAGGGTGTCCGTGACGATCAGCTATTTCACCAAGCACTACGAGGCCCCCCAGCAGGTCGCTGCGGCTGCTCGTCACCACGCCTGGATCGCCGAGCACGCGCGACCCCTGCGGCAACCGGCGCTGACGGTGGTCGGGCCTACCAGCCTGACGTACGAGCGGATCGAAGGCCGCCCGGCCCAGCGGGAGGACCTTCAGCAGCTGGCGACGCTGCTGGGCGACGCCCACGGAGCCGCCTGGGTCAGCGACCTGCGCCCGGCGCCCCTGAACACGCCGCACCGCTTCCAGGACGGCACCGCGTTCGGCGACTACCTGGGCCCGCGGGAGACCGCCCTCCGACGGCGGCTGGAGCAGGGATACCTTCCGGACAAGGCCGCCCTGCACGCGATGCTGAGGCTACTGGAGAAGACCGCCGAGGGGCCCACAGCCTTCTACAAGGACAGCAACCCCCGGAACTTCCTCATCACCGAGACCGGCACCGTCTTCACCGTCGACACGGACGACCTCACGCTCGCCCCGATGGCGTACGACCTGGCGAAGCTGATCGCGACGCTGCTCCTGACGTACGGGCCACTCCCGGACCAGGCCATCGACTCGGCCCTGGCCGCCTACAACCAGGCCGCCGGACGCCACGACACCCGGCTCGCTGCCACGGAACGCGATCGGCTCGACGATTTCCTCGCCCTGCACGCCGTTCTGACCGCCCCGTACGTCGGGCGCAACGGCTACCGCTATGGCTGGCCGCCCAGGCGCCCCCGACCTCGAGGTTCCGCATGATCACCACCGAACTCGTCTTCATACGCCACGGCGAGGCCCAGTGCAACGTCGACGGCCTGGTCGGAGGACCGCGAACCTGCACCGGTTTGACCTACCGCGGGTACGCCCAAGTCGAGCAGGTCGCCCGCCGACTCGCCACCGAACACCGGGAGAAGCCGTTCAACACGCTCTACGCCGGCCCGCGCATCCGCCTGCGCCAGACCGCCGAGATCATCAGCCAGGCCCTCCAGATCCCGCTGTCCACCGACGCACGCCTCGACGGTCCGGTCCACGGCGCCGCTGACGGCAAGCCCTGGACCGGGGTGAAGACCACCGCCGACGGCGGACCGCACGCCCACCCCGACAAGCCCTGGGCCACTGGCTCCGACACCTGGAACGGCTACCTGGAGCGCGCCGGCCGATTCCTCCAGGAACTCATCGACCAGCACGAGGGCGACCGGGTCCTGTTCGCCGCCCACGGCGAGACCGTGATCACCGCCCACACCCTCCTCTTGGGGATCCCGCTCGGCTCCCCCGCGGGTTTCACGGTCTCCCACGGGTCCATCACCCGCTGGCAGCGCCACCTCAACCGGCTGGGGCAGAGACGGTGGATGCTCGACCGGCACAACGACACCGAACACTTGGCCGCCTTAGCGCAGGAGGTTGCCTCGTGATCACAGCGTTCGACGATCCACGCATCCGGCTGGCCCGGAACATGCTCGGAGCGGTCCAGGTACTGTCCGACCGGTCGCTCCCGCCCCGACTCCTGCGCCTGGTCGACACCGACGGACGCCAGTTCTTCGCCAAGCAGCACAGCGAGCGCGAACGGTACGTCCGGGAACTCCACGCCTACCGCGCGTGGGGAACCCACCTGAACGGCCACGCCCCCAGGGTGGTCGGCCATCAGGACTCCACGTGCACCCTGCTGCTGGCCGCCTTCCCCGGCGTACGGGCGGACACGATGGCCCCGGGCTCTCCCGAGGAGGAGCGAGCCCACTACGAAGCGGGCCGCGTGCTCGTCAAGCTGCATCACGCCACCTCGGTCCCGCGCACCGGCGCCGTCGGAACGGAGCTGTCGCAACGGCTCCGGCACTGGATCGCCCGGGCGGACCAGGCCGTTCTCATCTCCGCGGCCGAGCACGACCGTCTGAGCCACTACGCGGACGTCCTGGCGAACACCCTCATGGACAGTGCAGTGTGTCACCTCGACTACCAGCCGCGGAACTGGCTCATTGGCGACTCCTTCGGGCTATGCGACTTCGAACACATGCGCCGGGACGCCCGCATCCGCGACTTCGCCCGGCTCGAATTCCGCCGTTGGCAGGCGGCGCCCCACCTCCGGGCGGCGTTCTTCGCCGGGTACGGAACGCCGCTGTCCGACACCGAGCAGCGCCTGCTCGAGTCCTTCGGCGCCATCGAGGCCATCACCGCCCTGGTCCGCGGACAAGAGCAAGACGACCTCGCCCTGAGCACCCACGGCCGCACCGTCCTGGCTCGGCTCACTTGATCTTCCGACTTCGCTGCCTTCTGGAGACTTCTGTGTCACAGCACTCGCCTCACCCGACCACTGCCGTCCCCCGTCGGGCGGTGGTGACTGGCGCCGCCGGCTTCATCGGCTCCCATCTCGCACACACCCTTGTCCAAGCCGGAGCCGTCGTCGTTGGGGTCGACCGCCGCGACCCGGCTACCGACCGCACGGCCGCGGCCAACCTCGCCGCTCTGCAAGGGGTCCCGGGGTACATGCACGTCACCGCCGACCTGCTCAACTGCGCGATCGAGCCGCTCCTGGTCGACGCGGACGTCATCTTCCACCTGGCAGGGATCCCTGGCGTACGCCCCTCCTGGGGACCGCAGTTCGGCGAGTACGTCACGTGTAACGTCCTCGCTACCCATCGCGTCATGGGTGCCTCCACCCGCATCGGTGTCCCCCGGCTGGTTGTGGCCTCGTCCTCCAGCGTCTACGGCCCCACCGACGGCGGTGCGAGTGTCGAGACCGACCGCCCGCAGCCGGCATCTCCGTACGCGGTGACGAAGCTCGCCGAGGAGCAGCTCTGCCTGGCGCACGCCGCGCAGGCCCACTGCCCCACCGCCGTCGTCGCCCTGCGGTACTTCACCGTTTACGGCCCACGGCAGCGCTCGGACATGTTCACGCACCGTGCCATCCAGGCAGCCCTGACCGGCCAACCGTTGCGCCTGTACGGAGACGGTCACCAGCGCCGGGACTTCACCTACATCGACGACGCGGTCACCGCCACCATCGCCGCCGCCACCACTCCGAGCGCACAGGGGGTGATCAACGTGGGGGGAGGCTCGAACGCGTCCCTGCTCGAAGTGATCCACATCGCGAACAGCCTCGTCGGACGCGACATCCAGGTGCACCAGCAGAACCCGCGCACCGGAGACGTCCTCACCACCCGCGCCAACCCCGGCCGCGCCCGCGAAGTCCTGGGCTGGCAGCCCCAGGTCGACCTCCACAGCGGCATGCGCGCCCACATGCAGGCCCTGACCGCCGAGCCCGCCGCGTACGGCCGGGTGGCATAACCAGCCTGACATCACAAGGAGTCGCTGTGGAGAGTCCTGAGAGAGCGCGACTGGACGCCTTCTTCCGGCACATCACGGCGCAGTTTCCCGCCGGCGAACAGGTCACTTCGCTGATCATCACGCACCTGCTCCCCGAGCGACCGGCATTCCTGCGCGCGATGGCCTCGACGTCCACCGTGGGCGCCGTACTGCCCAAGCCCAAGTCCATTGATCAGCCGACGCTGGAAGACGTCCGGCTCACGTACGACGTCCACCATCTCAGCCGGGATCTGTTCGCCGACTCGACCAGAGCGCTGGAGTACCTGGAGGACACGGCCGGCGGCCAGCACGTCGTCCTGATGGACATCGGCGGCTACTTCGCGCCGTGTCTAGCCACTCTGGTAGAGAAGTTCTCCGGCCGCGTCCTCGGCGTCGTCGAGGACACAGAGAACGGACACCAGCGGTACGCGGCACTCGATCCCCTGCCGTGTCCCGTCGTCTCGGTGGCCCGCTCCCCACTGAAGGACTGCGAGGACCACCTGGTGGGCAGGTCCATCGTCTTCTCGACCGATGCCCTCGTACGTGCCCGTGGCGACATCCTGACCAGCCGAAACGCCTGTGTCATCGGGTTCGGCAAGATCGGCCGAGCCATCGCCCAGGCCCTCCGGGCCCAGGACCTGCGCGTCACCGTGTACGACACTGATCCGGTCAAGAGAGTGCAGGCGCACTCCCACGGTTTCCGCACGAGCTCGACGACCACCGAGGCGGTCCGTGATGCCGAACTCGTCCTGTGCGCCACCGGCAACCTGGCACTCCGACAGGACGACTTCGCCGCCATGCGCAACGGCGCGTACCTCGCCTCGGTGACTTCTTCGGAGGACGAACTCGAACTCGGAAGCCTTCACGGCCTCTACCAGCGCACACCGGTCGGCGAGCATCTGACGCGCTACGAGATCACTGGCCACTACTTCTACGTGCTGGCCGGGGGCGGAGCCGTCAACTTCGTGCACGGCGCCGCCGTCGGCACGTACATCCATCTCGTCCAGGCCGAGATACTCGCCGCCACAGCCGCCCTCAGCCATAGCCGCTTCCAGCCCGGCCTTCACGACATGCCCCCGCCCGACCGCCAGACCATCGCCAGGATCTGGCTCGACCACTTCGACAGGTGATCCCATGCCGCCGTCCCCCAACCACATCCGCGACACCGTCGACGCTTACCTCGCCCGTCACCCGGGCGAGCGAAACAACCTCGACCCGTTGTTCAAGGCTCTCGCCGACGCAGAGGACCCGACCAGCCGGAAGACGTTCCCGGCCCACGTCACCTGCAGCGCCATCGTCATCGACGACAACGACCAGGTACTCCACATCCGGCACAACGCGACGGGCAAGGCCCTCGCGCCGGGTGGACACAACGAGCCGGGCGACCGCGACCTTCCCAGTGCCGCCCTGCGCGAACTCCACGAGGAGACCGGCATCCCCTGTGACGCGGTTGTCCCCATCCCCGGGTTCGAGACCGTGCCCCTGGACATCGACGTGCACGACATCAACGCCAATCCTGCCAAGGGTGAGCCGGCGCACCAGCACATCGACTTCCGCTGGCCCTTCCGCCTCCGGGCCCAGCACTCGGTGACGCTCCAGACCGAGGAGGTCAGCGGCTACGAGTGGCGATCGTTCGAGGACTCCGCCTCTCCGACCGTCCGAGACAAGCTGGGCCTCCTCCACCGAACCCCACGTTCCTGAGACTCGCCGACGGGAGAACGCCGTGGCCTCCACCACAGCAGCGCAGACGCACACCGTACGCCGCCGCATAGCCGTCATCCCTTGCCGGTGGGCGGCTTCCCGGTTCCCCGGAAAGCCCCTGGCCCGGCTCGGGGACAAGCCCCTGCTCTGGCACGTCCACCAACGCTGCCTGGAAGCGAAGCGCCTTGACGGCGTAGTGGTCGCCACAGACGACGAGCGCATTGAGGACGCCTGCCACCAGCTGGGCATCAAATGCTTACGCACGGGAGAACACCACACCGGCACCGACCGCGTCGCCGAGTCCGCGGAACACCTCTCCGCCGACGCCTACATCAACGTCCAGGGCGACGAGCCGTTCATCGATCCGGCCGCGATCGACGCCGTCTCCGAGGCCCTGGATCACATGGCCCCCGGCACACTCGCCGTGAACGCGTACACGGAGCTGAACGACGCCGGCGCCGTCCTCGACCACAACGTCGTCAAGGTCGTCCTCGGGACCGGGAGCAACGCCTTGATGTTCTCCCGGCAACCGATCCCCTACCCGAGGGGAGACCGGCCGACGTATCTGCGTCAGCTGGGACTCTACGGCTTCACAGCCAAGGCCCTCAGCCTGTTCCGCCATCTCCCGCAAGGGCCTCTGGAGCGCGCCGAGGGCATCGAGATGCTGCGCCTCATCGAGCACGGTCACGGGGTACGCATGCTCTCGGTCACAGACCAAGGCGTCGCAGTCGACACACCGGAGGACCTTGAAAGGGCGGAGGCGCTGCTGCGATCCCGCCTTCGGACGAGGCAGTCCTCCAGCTCGTCCAACTCGCCGCCTTCGGCCTTGCCGAGTTGACCCCCTGCGCACACCTGGGCGCTCCGTCCCGATGCCCAGGGGTCCGGTCCCATCCGATCACCGCCGAGACGCGCTCCCTCGTGCCATGTCCTCCGCCGCCTCCCCGACCTGGAGGCAGCGCGAATCCTGCCCGGAAGCTGCCCGACGGCAACGAGCTGCCACCGCTCACCCCAGGGCAGGGCAATACCTCGAAAGGGTGACTCTCCCTGTTCGAGGGAGTTTCAAAGCCGTTCAGCCAAGGCGCGCCCACCCAACCACCCCGTCTAGAACATTTGTTCAGAAGCTGCCCCGTAATCGGCCGTGACGAGCCCGATTCCGGGCCGTTCTTAGGTCACCAGTACCCCTGATCGACCCATTCGGAGGACGCCGTGAATCCCGTGCCCGCCCCTGGAAGCAGCCCTACCACGTTCGAACACCAGCAGCCCGAGGCCCGGTCTTTGACGGTACTGCGGCGCGTTGTTGACCTGCCCGCCGCACACGACCGCCGAGCATCACGACCGGATACGAGGTGGGACGCATGACCACGCCGGACGACGCACGCGCCGTGCCCCAAGGCGCCGCAGCGGTGCCCGCACCACGTTCGGCAACGCTCGGCCTCCCGCCCGCGTGCCTCCCGGCGGGGCCGACGGACGGTGACATCACCGACGATCTCAAAGAGGCGTACTGGTCCGTCTACGACGGCGCTGCAGCGAAGGCGACGGTCAGGCAGATCCTCGTACGGCTGCCGCGCATCGTGCGGCGGATCGGCCATCTGGCCTGGCGGGCTGACCGCCGGGCGACCGTCGCCCTCGTCGCCCTGCAGCTGGTCTCCGCGGCCATGTCGGCCTTCGGCCTCATGGCCTCCGTCGCCGTCCTCCATCAGCTGTTCGGCGACGGCCCCACACCCGACAAGGTGCGTGCCGCGGTGCCGCAGATCCTGCTGGTGGTGGCGTTCATGTCGGCGCGAGCGCTGCTGGAGGCGGGGGTCGCGGTCGCGCAGGCTCGGGTGACGCCGAAGATCCGTACCGCACTGGAGCGTGACTTCCTTCACCTGACCGCGCACGTCCGGCTGGAGGTCGTGGACGACGCCGACTGGCACGACGACGCCTACCGGGCCAACGACCGCGGCCTGTTCTATGCACGTCAGATCGTCGGCCAGGTCGTCTCCCTGGCCTCGGCCCTGCTCGGGATCGTGGGGACCGCGGGTGTGCTGGCGCTCCTGCACCCGCTGCTGATCCTGCTGTTGCCGTTGTCGGTGCTTCCCGTGGGGGCGGCGGCGGTCCGCTCGGCGCGGGCGCGCTTCCACTCGTTCCGGCGGTGGAACGCCCTTCAGCGGCGGGTGCGGGTGTTCTCCTGGCTGCTGCTGGACCGGGATTCGGCCGCCGAGCTGCGCTCGGACACCGCACAGCGTGCCCTGCTGGACGAGCACCACCGGCTGACCGAACGTATCGCGCAGGAGGACACTCGGCTCGGCGTGAACTCCGCCCTGCTGTCCCTGGCCGGCCGTGGTCTCGGTGGCGTCGGCACCGGGATCACATACACCGCGCTGGGGCTGATGCTGGTCGCCGGGTGGATGCCGCTGGCCGCCGGCGCGGGCGCGGTCCTGGCGATCCAGACAGCCCAGGGGTCTCTGACCCGGTTCATGGACGTGGCGCACCTGGTGTACGAGCACGCGATGTGGGTCGACGACCTTCTCGCCTTCCAGGACCGCTGTCGGCGCCTCCAGCCCAGGCGCCGGGAACTGACCGCACCCGCGACCGTGGAGACCATCAGCCTCCAGGACGTCACGTACACCTACCCGGGCAAAGACACACCCGCCCTGGACCGGGTGTCCATGACGCTGCGCGCCGGGGAGACAGTGGCGTTCGTCGGCGTCAACGGGTCGGGGAAAAGCACCTGTTCACGGCTGCTTGCCGGCCTGTACGCCCCAAGCGAAGGGTCGGTGCGCTGGGACGGCGTGGACGTGACGGAGATGGACACGGAGTCCGTACAGGCCCAGGTCTCCATGGTCCTGCAGGACCCACTGCACTTCCCGTTCAGCGCGCTGGCGAACATCACCATCTCCCGCGGCACCCTCACCGAAGCGGATCCACGACAGGCCCTCGACGCGGCGACCGCATCCGGCGCCGACCGGGTCATCGCCGGCCTGCCCGGCACCTGGCACGCCCTGCTGTCCAAGCGCTTCCAGGGCGGACAGGAACTGTCCGCCGGCCAGTGGGCGAAGATCGCCGTCGCCCGCGGCCTGTACAAGAACGCGCCCGTGCTCCTCCTCGACGAACCGACCGCCAGCATGGACCCCAAGGCCGAGCACGCCGTCTACCAGGCGGTCCTGCACACCAAGCGACGCCCCGACCAGATCACCGTGCTCATCTCACACCGGCTCGCCAGCGTCGTCGAGTGCGATCGCATCTACGTCTTCGACAACGGCCGCATCATCGAGTCCGGATCCCACCACGAACTCATGGAACTGAACGGCGCATACGCGGAGATGTTCACCCTCCAGGCGGCGGGTTACCAGGCCGACGCCGGCAAGGAGGTGGCATGAACGCCGACCATGTACCGGCACGGCCCCTTCGCGGTGCGAAGGCGGCAGGCACCGTCGCCACCCGATCTTCCGTACGAGCGGCCAGACGCGGCGCGGGCCGCGCGACGCTGTGGCGGCACCGAAACTTCCGCCTCTACCTCACGGGGCAAACTGCCTCCGTGGCCGGCACCTCCGTGAGCCAGGTGGCCTTGCCGCTCCTGGCCGTGGTCGAACTCGACGCCACCACGGGCCAGGTGGCGTTGCTCGCCTTCGTCGGCCAGCTCCCGCCCCTGCTTGTCGCGCTGCACGCAGGCGCCCTCGCCGAGCGGCTGCCGAAACGACGGGTGATGATCACGGGGAACCTGGTGAGCGCCGCCGCGCTGGCTTCACTGCTACTCGCCGCTGCTCTCGGGTCGCTGACGCTGGGGCAGCTCATGGCCGTCGCCGCCGTGCAGGTAACTGCCGGTGTAGTGCAGGACGCCGCCGCGATCAGCTTGCTGCCCTCGCTTGTGGACCGCTCACTGATCCAGAGGAGCAACAGTCGCATCGGTGCGCTGTTCTCCGTCGCGGCGACCTGCGGCAGCCACCTCGGGGCAGCGCTGACCGGTGTGCTCGGGGCGGCCAGGGCGCTCGTCGCGGACGCACTCTCGCACGTGGTCAGCGCGTGCTGCACGGCCCGCATCACCGCCACGGACTCAGCGCACCTCACGGAACCTCGGTGTGGTGGGCTGCTGTTCGCTGAGATCCGCGAGGGGATGCGGTACGTCTTCGCCGACGTCACCTTGCGCACCCTGACGCTTGTCAACGCGACCACGTCGTTCGCACTGGCCCTGATGAACACGCTGTGGGCCCTGTTCCTCCTGCGGACCCTGGGCATGGGGTCGACTTCGTTCGGCGTGGTGATGGGCACTGGGGCGGCCGGCGCCGCCGTCGGCGCACTCCTCGCTCCAAGGTGGTCCGCCCGGTTCGGGCCCGGACCCATGATGCTCGCCGCCCTGGCGCTGACCCCGCTCGCCCAGGTCCCGCTCCTCCTCGCGGCCCCGGGCCTGCGCTGGCAGGTCGCCATCGCGGCCGGGCTGGCCCTCCAGATGTGCTGTGCGGGGACGGCGGGCACCACCCAGCGGTCCATCCGTCAGTGTGTGACGGAGGCAGGAATGCAAGCCCGGATGCAGGCGGTCAGCACCTGGCTGACCGCGGGCTGCCGCCCCCTCGCCGCACTCATCGCGGGCGGACTCGGTACGTGGCTCGGGGTACGCCCCACCCTCACGATCGGCGCCGCCGCGCTGATCGTCCCCTTCGTCGTGCTGTACCGCTCCCCCGTCCGGGCCCTGCAGCGCATGCCCGGCACCACACCCCACTCCTCCGATCAAGGCGGTGACCTCATGCACCAGACCGAGCCGATGGGCACGGCCGCGCTGCTGATCAACGATCGCGGCGCGTACCTGCTCCACCTTCGCGACAACATCCCTGGCATCTGCGACCCCGGCACATGGTCCATCCCCGGCGGCGGCCCCGAAGGAAACGAGACCTCCTTCGAGACCATCGAGCGCGAACTGCTGGAAGAGACCGGACTGACCATCCCCGACCTGAAGCCGTTCACCGTCGTCGACTGCCACAGCCCCGACGGCACCACCAAGGGCCGGATCCAGGTCTACGTCGGCAGCTGGAACGGTGACGCCGACGCCCTGCCCGTCAGCGAGGGCATCATGTTCTGCTGGTTCGACGCCGCCACCGTCCCGTACCTGACGATGTGCCCGTGGACCCAGCAGGTCATCGACCTGCACCAGGCCAAGGTCCCCAGTCCCCGCCCGTTGGCATCATCACCGCTGCGCGGAGTTGGTCGGACCCGCCTCAACGTCATCGGCGTCCACCTCTACCTCGAGCACCAGGGCAAAGTGCTGCTGGGTCTTCGGCACCCCGACGCCGCGTTCGCCGGGGCCACGCACCACTTCCTCGCCGGGCACTGCGAGCAGGAGAGCGCAGTCGCCTGCCTGATCCGGGAAGCGGAGGAAGAAGCCGGCCTGGTCATCGCCCCGGCCGACGTCGAGTTCGTGCACGCCGTCCACGTCCTCGACGCACCAGGAACCCAGCCGCGCATGCAAATGGTCTTCCGCGCCCACCGCTGGCAGGGAGAGCCGCAGTTGCGTGAGCCGGACAAGTGCATCAGCTGGGACTGGTGGCACCCGCAGCAGCTGCCGGAACCGATCGTGCCCTACACCCGCGCCGCGATCCACGGCATCCAGGCCGGCCGCCTCTACACCGAGCTGGGCTGGACGTGACCCGAGAAGCCTGCCGGTCCGCGGACCCTCACGGCGCACCGCCGTCGGATATCCGCCGGCCCAAGTCCGGTTCCGACCCTCATCTGTTGAAGGAGTACACCTCGTGCCTGAGCATGCACCTCCCCGCACCCGCACGGGGCAGGCCGCCGAGGCCCGCACGCGGATGGTTACTCGTCTGGAGGCTGAGGGCGACCTGCGGCCCGGCCTGGTACGGGATGCCCTGCTGGCTCTGCCCCGAGAGCGGCTCATGCCCCAGGCGTACGTGCGGCGCAGCCAGCCGGAGGAGACCCCTCCGCGCTGGGACCTGCTCAACTGGGCGGTCACCGCGGACCAGGACGAGCTGCTCGATGTGCTGTACGGCGGGGAGAGCGTGCTGATCCAGCACGACGGCGAGCCGATCCTGGGCCGCGTGCCGGGGCCGCGGTCCGGGGGTTCGATCACGTCGATGTCCAGCACCATCGGCATGACCGCCGGCCTCTTGCAGGAGCTCGACCTGCGGCCGGGCCGACGCGTCCTCGACATTGGCACCGGCGCCGGGGTGACCACGGCCATCGCCTGCTGGATCTGCGGTGATGCAGGGGTGGTCACCCTCGACCGCGACCGGCACGTCACCGCCGCCGCCCGTGAGCGCCTGGCCGGCCTAGGCTTCAGGCCGAGCACAGTAAGCGGCGACGGCGAGGCCGGCTGGGCGGACCTTGCCCCGTACGACCGGATCTTCGTCTCCTACACCGTCCCCCGCCTGCCGGAAGCCTGGCTGGCACAGCTCGCCCCCGGCGGGCGGGCGCTGGTCAACGTCTCCACGCGCTCCCCGTCCTGGCCCGGCCTGGCCGTCGTCACGAGGACGCCCGGCGGGTGGATCGAGGGGGAGCTACGGGCGGTGGAGTACGGCCACCGCCCCGCCCACGGCTTCGAGCGGAACTTCATCTCCGCGCGCTTCCGCGACCGGATCGCAGCCGGAGAGGAGGGCCGCACTTTCCGCAGTCGGCACGCACCTCCGCCGGATGACGCGCGGGGCATGTGGCTGGCCCTCGATCACCTCCACCCCGGTCTGGTGCGGAACTGGGCCGCCGACCACCTGACGCTCGGCGCGCCCGCGTGCGGCTCCTGGCTCACCGCACGCCCCGACCCAGTCGGCGACTGGACCCTCGCAGCCTACGGACCGCGGGACATCTGGGACGAGATCCAGGACACCGCCGCCCGCTGGCGGGCCGCCGGAGAGCCAGACACCTACCAGCTCCGCCTCGAACCCGGCGGCGAGCAATGGGTCAGCGCAGGTTCCGGCCAAGCCGAGCTGAGCTGGTGCCTTCCCCCGGCCAGTACCAGCAAAAACCGTACGAAAGATCCGAGTTGAGCACACCAGACCCCACACACGACGGCCACGTGCCTGCCGCCTGGCCAGCACGATTCGCCGACCACCGGGTAGGTATCGACTGCCCCATGTGCGGCAACGACTACTCCGCCGACGACATCGGCTGGGGCATCCTTCTGAGCCGCGGCGAGGTCAGCAACGCCTACCTATGGCGCTCCGGCCAAGCCCGCGGCTATTGCGTCGTCATCTACACCGGCCGTCACGTCGCCGAACCCACCGAGCTCACCGAAGCCGAGGCGACTGCCTTCTGGCTCCACACCCTCGCACTCGGGCGGGCAATCGAGCAGCACTATCGGCCCCTGAAGATGAACTATCAACTGCTCGGCGACGCCATCCCGCATGCCCACACGCACGTCGTCCCCCGCTACCAGGACGACCCTGCAGCTGGCGGCCCCCTGCCGTTCACGCTGCTCGACCCGTGGATCTACCTCGAGTGCGGCGCCGGCCAGTACATCACCCCGCATGCGGACGGCATCGCCCCTGATCCCCTTACCCGTCCTCGGCAGATCGCCGCCGCGACGGTCACGCTCACGGACATCCACGACACGGGCGGCGCGTTCTACGTGGAGACCACGGGCAGCGACGCCGCCTGGACCGCCGACGAGGCGCCGACCGGGTCGGGTTACGCCCCGGGGATGCGCTTCGCACACGACGGGACGGACATGTCCTCTCCCTGGTTTCGCAGCATGCCGCGCACGCGATGGAGCGTCGCACCCGCTCCCGGCACTCTCATGGTCTTCGGCAGCCAGCTCGCCCACGGCACCGAACCGGTCCGCGCCGGCCGCGTTCGCAAGTTCCTCACGCTCTTCGTCTCCGAGTAGGAAGCTTCGCCGCCATGACCGGCCCCCGCGGCCCGCCCGCACCAGCCCTTCGCCCCGACCCACCGCCCCGACCTGAGGAGAGAGCGAGCAGTGGCAGACGACAAGACGTTCGACGAGTTCCTGGAGGCGGTCGCGTCCCTGCGTGACAGCGACCCCGTGCGCACCACCGCGCACACCTCCAACGCGGCCACCGAGACCTGGCTGGCTACCACGGTGCAGCACGACGCCGCTGAGCCCACCGCCGAGTCCTGACCCGACACGGGGCCGGGCCCGACCCGGTCCGGCCCCGTTCCACCCCCGGAGCCCCAGATGAGCGCCCTCTCCCCGGAAGCCCTGGTCGCCCTCAGCGGTATCGCCGACCACCAGCGCCAACGGACCAGCCGTATCGCCTTCGTACTCGGCAACCGCCTCGGCTCGTCCGCCCTCGACTACGCCGTCGCCCACCACCTGCTCGAAGGCGCCGAACACGCCGCGCGCGCCCGGGACACGGACCGCCTCGCCTGGTACCGCAGCGCCACGGTGCGAGACCTGACCCACCTGTCGGCCGGCCCGCACATCGTGCTCAGCCCGCGACCCTCGGACCTGCTTCGCTCGGAGATCTCCGAAACCGCGTACTACCTCGTCGGCCCCGACACCAGCCCTGCCCCGCCCGAGGCTCATGGCCTCGTTCGTGCCGCCCTCGCCTCCACGACCGAGCACGGCTTCGGCACCCTGCTCACCCAGCACGCCCCCGTCATCTGCCTGCTCAACCGCCGCGTGCTCGACGAGACCCTCCACAGCTGGGCCCTCACCCGCCTCCCCGGCACCGTCTTCACCGACTACACCGCCCACCCCGAGGTCCTGGCCCGCGACCTGATCCACGAGGCCGCCCACAACTGGCTCAACGACGCCTTGGCCGCGCACGACGTAAGCCTCCCCGCCGACGTCACCTTCTTCTCTCCCTGGCGGCGAACTCCTCGCCCCGTATACGGCTTCCTGCACGCGTGCTGGGCCTTCTCCCTCACCGCGCTGTACGCGCGGCAGGCCCGCCGCAGCGCCACGGGTGCCGAGGTCTCCTTCCTTGACGCCCATCTGCGCCAGCAGGAGGGCCAGTTCGCCTCCGTACTCGATTCGCTCGCGGTGGCACTCTCGTTCGTTCCCACTGAAGCAATCCGTGATCGCATTGGCTGGACTGTAGGCGGGGTCGTGCCACAGGCGTAGACCGCCATCGATTGTTCCGGCAACGCCTCCGGCTCGAGAGACCGCGGGGCACCGTCCCCAGAGGAGCAGGCCCGAACCGCGTCACGCCGCCAGAGACCAGTGAACGTCCTCCGAAAATGAATCGAGAACGACGAGTTGAGGCTGGACGAACACCACCGCCACTCCGGACCGCGTCGTCATGCGACTCGTATGGATTCGCACCATGACGCGCACCCGATCAGCGGCAGGAAAAGCCTCAGCCGACAGCGCCCGCACTGACTCGGAAAAGTCCCAGGATTCTGAGGTAAGCCGGAATGCACCAAGCTCTTCCGCTCCTGCAATGCGGAGCAGCAGCGAGACCTCAGGACGCGGGCCGGTGCCTGCACGAGCCTCGACCATCTGGTCGCAGGTCCTTATGCGCCCGTCGGCCTTGCCAGCCTCCGCCCGAGTCGAAGCCGCGGAGACCGCCTGGTCCATTCGCACGGTAGTGGGACCCTGCCGTCGGACCGAGTTGTAAACAAGTGGGGTCGGACCAGCGAGTGTCGCTTCGACCGCGCTCCGGCCCAGAAGCACCTCGGTGGCCCCGGCCCGCCCCTGCGCTTCCCTCACCCCTCCTCCGAGACGGGCGGCCAGGTCCGCCACCTTCTCGCCGTGGGTCAGGACCGCCCATGTGGGTTCGTCGGTCGACCAGCCGTGTTGGTAGGCGATGTGCAGCTCGCCCGCGATCGGTTCGGTTTCCGGGTTCAGCATCTGAGGCTCCTGGCGTTCGCTCGGCTGAGGAACGCCAGGATGCGCCCGATACCCGGACTTGACAGTGCCGCAGGATCCCTCTGAGTCCTCAGGGACCTGCGGTCCGGAATGATCCGCTCAGGCTCAGGGGGTCCTGCTCCGGACCGTGCAGGACTCCCGGTACCCACCGCACCGGGGCCGACGCCGGGAACACCGTCACCCTGACCCCGAAGTCCAGCAGAATCTCCTTGCGGGCTTGGACGTCCGGGGCCTTCATCCATCGGTCCTCCACCGTTTCGCCAGTGGGGCGCTGCACCATGCCGGGCGGTCGCTGGGGCTCGCTCTCCAGCTCCTTCAGCTCGCGGGAAAGCTCGATGTAGCGCTCGCGATACCACTCGGCGTCGTCAGGCTGGTCGTAGAGGCCAGCCTCGCGGTCGGCGCGCAAGCGCTGCTGGCTGGCCTTGATCTCGGCGATGCGGTCGGCGACGCCGTTTCCGGAGTCGTACACCGTCTCGACGATCGCACCGTGCCCGAACTTCTCCAGGAACCAGCCCTCGACCAGGGCGTCCAGATTGGCGACGCGCATGTTGGGAGCCGGGCGGCAATGCTGCGCATTCTTCCAGCCCTTGTTCCGGACTGTGCACGCGTAGCGAGGTGGGGCGTCGGCGGACGTCTGGGTGAAGAGCCGGTTGTGGCACTGGCCGCACAGGGCCACTTCCGTCAGGAGGTACGACCGGTTGGTCTTGCGGCCCCGATATGGGGTGTCGCTGGCATGGAGCACATCCTTCAAGGCGTTGTGCGTGGTGCGGTTCCACAACCCCTCGCACAGGCGCACCGGGTTTCCCGTCCGATCGGTGACGGGCTTGCCCTGGTGGACTAGGTAGCCCATGGCCGCCTCGGACAGCAGCATGTTGCGCAGGCTCGTGGGGTACCAGGGGCGCCCACCGGCCGGCTTGCCGTACATGACGGCAAGGTGGTCGGTCGGCGACAGCTCGCCGAGTCGGTTCAGGCGAGCGGCCTCGCTGCTCACTGACACGTTGGCGGGGTCGGCGAGGATGCGTTGGGCGACCGTGCGGAGGACTTCAGCCGCGTGGGGGTGCAGCTCGACGCGGTCGACCCGGCCGTTCGGCACGGTGCGGACGTACTGGAAGCCATACGACGGTTTGCCCTTCGGGCGGCCGGCGGCGCGTATCTTCTTGGTGGCGTCGCGGTTGCGCCGCTGGATGGCGCGCAGCTCCATCTGCGCGCCCCAGGCCTCCATCGTGAAGCGGTTCTCGTCATTGGGGTCGTCGAGGTTCCAGACACCTTCGTGCCCGTAGGAGACGAGGAACTTGCCCTCGTCGCGCATCTTGTAGCCGGTGTTCAGGCAGTCGACCACGTTACGGCCGAGCCGGTCGACGGCCGCAGCAACCAGCCCGTCGTACTTGCCGCGCTCGTCGCGGAGCCACGGCCCGAGCCTCGGACGGGTTATCGGGTCGGTGGCACCGGACACCTCCCAGTCGTCCGCCCAGTCGATGATGTGCCCGCCGACGGTGGCGGCAGCCGTCAGCACGTCCTCCCGCTGCCGCTCCGGCGAGGTCGTGGCGGCCTTGACCCGCGACAGCCGGCGTACTCCGAGCAGGCACTTTCCGCAGCCGTCGTACGGCCGTTCGATCTCGTCCATGGTGGTACCGCGCATCTTTCTCCCGTTTCGCCGGAGCGTAAGGAGAATTGGCGGCCACACCCAGGACGATCTTGATCGGCTCGATCAGCCCAGGAAGCTCAACCGCACTTGACGGTTGTCTTTGTCTTTATTGGTGTCCACCAGGCAGATGGACTGCCAGGTGCCCAGCTCCAGCCGCCCGCCGATCACCGGCAGTGTGGCGTGCGGCGGCACGAACGCCGGCAGCACATGGTCTCTGCCGTGTCCGGGGCTGCCGTGCCGGTGCTGCCAGCGGTCGTCCGCGGGCAGCAGGTGGTGCAGCGTGGCCAACAGGTCGTCGTCGCTTCCCGCACCGGTTTCGATGACCGCGATCCCGGCGGTGGCGTGCGGGACGAAGACACTGAGCAGACCGTCCCTGTCCACGGCGGCCTCCTGGAGGAAGAGCTCGCAGTCACGGGTCAGATCGGTCACCGTCTCGGCCGATCCGGTGGCTACATGAAGGATCCGGGTCGTGAAACTCACCCTCAGATACTCACACAGTCCTTCGGGGACGGCCCGCCCATGAGGGAAGGAGACCATGAGGCACGCGCCCGCACCCGGTGGGAAGATCCCGGAGCCGGGAGCTGTTTGTAGAAATGTGAACAACTTCGGGGTGCGAGACATCGATGTGGTCGTCATCGGCGCCGGACAGGCAGGACTGTCCGGCGCCCATCATCTGCGGCGCGTGGGGCTCGTACCCGACCGCGACTTCGTGGTGCTCGACCACTCCCCGCAGCCCGGCGGCGCCTGGCAGTTCCGCTGGCCCTCGCTGACGTACGGCAAGGTGCACGGAATGCACTCGCTCCCTGGGATGGAGTTGACCGGAGCGGACGACGACCGCCCCTCCTCCGAGGTCATCGGCGCCTACTTCGCCGCGTACGAGCGGGCCTTCGATCTGCGGGTGCACCGGCCCGTCGATGTCACCGCGGTGCGCGGGAGCGAGGACGGACGGCTGCTCGTCGAGACCTCGGAGGGCACCTACGCCACGAGGGCCCTGATCAACGCCACCGGCACCTGGGACCGCCCCTTCTGGCCCCGCTACGCCGGGCAGGGGACGTTCCGCGGGTGGCAACTGCACACTTCGGACTACCCCGGTCCGCAGGCATTCGCCGGGCAGCGCGTGATCGTGGTCGGCGGCGGCACCTCCGCAGTACAGCACCTGATGGAGATCGCCGAGGTCGCGGCGGAGACCACCTGGGTGACCCGCCGCCCGCCCGTGTTCCGCGAGGGCCCGTTCGGCGAGGACCAGGGGCGTGCGGCGGTGGCACTCGTCGACAAGCGGGTGCGACGAGGGCTGCCGCCGCAGAGCGTGGTGTCGGTGACCGGTCTGCCGGTCACCGAAGCAGTACGGCAGGCACGCGAGAACGGCGTCCTGGGCCGGCTCCCGATGTTCGACCGGATCACCCCGGAGGGCGTGGCCTGGGACGACGGCCGCACGGTCGAGGCCGACGTCATCCTCTGGGCGACGGGCTTCCGCGCCGCCATCGACCACCTCGCGCCGCTGAAGCTTCGCGAGCCGGGCGGCGGTATACAGGTCGACGGCACACGCGCGGTCCGCGACGAGCGGATCCATCTGGTCGGCTACGGCCCCTCGGCCAGCACGATCGGCGCGAACCGCGCGGGCCGGGCGGCGGTACGGGAGATCACCCGCCTGCTGGAGCGGCAGGTGTCGCTCGCCTGACGGCGGCGCCCCGCAGACTTCACTGACTGCGCTTTCGGGTCGCCCTGTGGTGACTGGCCCGACAAGGACTGACTCGACGCGGCGCGGCCCACCAGCCGGAACTGGCGGACCGCGATCGTGCGTAGGCGTTCAACGCGCGCATGCGGCCGGCGCATCTGCGGGCTCGGCGTCCCGGGATTCTACGCGGCTTGGCGCAGAGAAGGTCGTGGCGGCACCACTCACTGCGCCGCCGTCACAAGCCGCGCATCGCGGCGGACCAGTGCGGCGTAGCGGCCGTCCCGGCCGAGGAGTTCCTCGTGCGTGCCGCGCTCGGCGATGCGGCCGCCGTCCAGGACGACGATCTGGTCGGCGTCCCGCACGGTGGACAGCCGGTGGGCGATGGTGATGGTGGTCCGGCCTGCGGAGAGAGCGTCGATGGCGCGCTGCACGGCGTGTTCGGTGCGGGTGTCGAGCGCGCTGGTCGCCTCGTCGAGGATGAGGACGGGCGGGTCGCGCAGGATCGTACGGGCGATGGCCAGGCGCTGCTTCTCGCCTCCCGAGAAACGGTAGCCGCGCTCCCCCACCAGCGTGTCGTACCCGTCGGGCAGGCCGGCGATGTGGTCGTGGATCTGCGCCGCCTTCGCGGCCTCCTCCAGTTCCTCGTCGGTCGCGTCCGGCTTGGCGAAGCGCAGATTGTCCGCGACGGAGGCATGGAAGAGACACGTCTCCTGCGAGACGACGCCCACGGCTCGCGCCAGGGTGTCGAAGTCCAGGTCGCGCACGTCGACGCCGTCGAGCATGACGCGTCCGCCGGTCACGTCGTACAGCCGGGGCACCAGATAGCTCAGCGTGGACTTGCCGGAGCCGGTGGGCCCGACGACCGCCAGGCTGCCACCCGCCGGCACGGAGACATCGATCCCGTCGAGTGTGGTGCCGTGCTTCTCGTCGTAGGCGAAGTCGACATCCTCGAATCGCACTTCGCCGCGGATCTTCTCCAGTTTCACAGGCTGCTCCGGCTCGGTGATGTCCACCGGCAGGTCCAGGTACTCGAAGATCCGCTGGAAGAGCGCGAGCGAGGTCTGCATCTGCACACCCGTGGACAGCAGGCTGACGGCCGGCCTGAACAGGCCCTGCTGGAGGGAGACGAAGGCGACGAGCGTGCCGATGGAGACGGACGGTCCGCCCGCCTGGAGCGCGAGGCCGGCGGCCCAGTAGATGATCGCGGGCATCGCGGCCATCACGATGCCTATGGTCGACATGCGCCACCGGCCCGCCATGTTGGAGCGGACCTCGAGGTCGACGAGCCTCTCGGACTCGTCGGCGAAGGACTTGGTGAGCGAGTCGGCGCGGCCCATCGTGCGGCCCAGCAGGATGCCGCTGACCGAGAGCGACTCGGTGACCGTGGCGGCCATGGCCGCCATCTGCTTCTGACGCTGAGTGGTGATCTTCTTGCGCTCGCGGCCGACCCTGCGGCTGATCCATACGAACAGCGGCAGCAGCAGCATCGAGACCAGGGTCAGCCGCCAGTCCAGGGCGACCATCGCCACGACGGTGGCGACGACCGCGGTGAGATTGGAGACCAGGGAGGTCGCGGTGGAGGTGACGGTCGCCTGCATGCCGCCGATGTCGTTGGCGATACGCGACTGCACCTCGCCGGTGCGGGTCCGGGTGAAGAAGGCGAGCGGCATCCGCTGCAACTGGGCGTAGACGGCGGTCCGCAGGTCGTGCATGACCCGCTGGCCGACGGTCGTCGAGATCAGCGTCTGCAGCACGCCGAAGACGCCGGTGACCACCGCGGTGAGGATCATGCCGAGGGCGAGCAGGCTGAGCAGCCCGGTGCGGCCCTGCGGGATCGCGGTGTCGAGGATCTCGCGCAGCAGGAACGGTGAGGCGACCGACACGAGCGACGAGGCGCAGACCAGCAGTCCGACCAGCGCGAGACGGCCGCGGTACGGGCGGAACAGCCGGAGGATGCGCCGCAGCTCGGCGGGCGGCTGGGGCTGCTCCGGATCGCGAGGCGGGGGCGTCCAGGTCGGTCCCCCGTGGTGCTCGGCGGGATGCATGGGCTCCGTGGGCTCCTTCCACAGGGGACATCACAGACTTCAGGAGCATAGCTCATTGTTACCCATACTCACAATGAGCATGATCCTGATACTGTGGACGCCATGAGCACCCCCGACGCCGACGGCCTGCTGGCCGAGCAGCTGCTGCGGCTGACCCGCAGGCTCCACCGCATCCAGAGGCGGCAGCTGGAGCCGATCGGCATCACCCCCGCGCAGTCCAGGCTGCTGCGCATCGTGGCGCACTGCGACCGACCGCCGCGCATGGCCGATCTGGCCGAGCGTCTGGAGGTGGTGCCGCGCGCCGTGACCACACTGGTCGACGGCCTGGAGTCGAGCGGCCGGGTGCGCCGCGTCCCCGATCCGACGAACCGACGGGTCACCAGGATCGAGCTGACGGACAAGGGTCGTACCGCTCTCAGGGCGCTGCGCAGCGCGCGCCGGGCGGCGGTGGAGGACGTCCTCGCGCCCCTGACGCCGGAGCAGCGCGAGGTGCTCGGCGGCCTGCTGGCCACACTCGTCGACGGGCCGGGGCCTCACTGCTGACAGATCACTCAGGCGCACGATCCTCCGCCGGCACCTCTGTGTATTCTGCCCGTCGATCAAGATCAACGGGCATGGGGGCGGGCCGACGAATCCCGGTCCTCAGAACGGAGTTGACTGAGAAGTGGGATGCCTCGGCTTTGTGGTGCTGCCCTTCCTTTTAGCGTTCCGGGTGTTTCGGCCGACCCGCTCCGACCGGGTCGTCGACCCTCGTATCGAGGCGGCGCACACGGCGCGCACGGTCATCGGACTCGTTGCGACGCTCTGGCTGATCTTCAGCTATCCGCTGCGGCAGTCGGCGGGGGACATCGCGGAGGACAAGTTCACGGAAGTCCTCAGCAGCGTCGGTGTGTTGCTGGTGGTCGGGCCGATCGCACTCACCGTGTTCGTGCTGGCCGCACGTCCGCCGGTGCGAGCCGTATACCGGGGGCGCCTGAGCAGCCCGCTGACGGCCATGGGAATACTGTTCGGCTCCCTCCTCGTTCTGTGGCTCCTGATGACCGAAGCGATGATGATGCTGCCGCAGACGGGCCTCTTCCAGATCGTGCTGATTCCGGCCGTGCTGGCGTCGATACTCTTCGGGCTGCCGTTCGTGCTCACAGCCGCGGTGCTGTGTGTGCACCACGTCTTCCGTACCGCCGATGTGCACGAGGTACTGCCGCCGCTGATCTCGCCCGTCCTGGTGTGGGCGATGTTCGTCTTCCAACTCTTCGACAGCGCGCCCGTGGCCGCCCCGGTCTGGGTGCGCGGGCTGTTCCTGGTCGGGCCGCCGCTGTCCGTCACGCTTCTCTCGCTGTGGGAACTGCGGCGCCTGCGCACCGAGTACGGTCTGACCGTACGCAGTGCGCTGTGGCGGGACGACCGTGTGCCGGCATAGTTCCGGCGAGGCACGCGGGGCCCTGCGCGCGCAGGGCCCCGCGTCACGTTCAGCAGCCCGTACGGTCCTCCGTCAGGGTGCCCTGCTCGGTCCGCAGAGTGCGGTCGTAGCAGCCTTCCGACCCGTCCAGCCGGTAGTGCTCGCTGGACGTGCCGACGGCATGGCGCTGGTCACGCGGGACGCCCAGCGTCCAGGCGGCGTCGCCGGTGTAGGTGTCGTCGAGCCGCGACCAGGAGATGCGCTTGCCGGCGCGGACGACCGAGGTGTCGGCGCGGTCCCCGAGCGTGAGGACGGTGCGCAGACGGTTGTCCGTGCCGATCGTGATCTCGCCGTCCATGGTGTAGACGCGGTGGGTGTGCGCGACGCGCGCCGGGCCCCGGCCGTCCACGGTCACCGTCTCGTCGTCGTCCCAGCGGGCCGTGAGCCCGTCGGTGTTCTCGTCCTCCGTCCAGCGGTGGACGGAGGTGTTGGCGAGGGTCCGCGAGACGGTGGTCTCGACGCGCCCGTGCGAGGTGTCGACATAGCCGGCGACGGTCAGCCGGTGGCCGCCCTCGGTGTCGAGCCGGTTCAGTGAACCGGGCGTGATCGTGGTCGAGTCGGCCAGGTCGCTCTGGTCGTGCTTCGTGAGCGCCCCGGTGACGTGCTCGCTGCCCTCGTCCTGCCAGACCAGCACATTGGCGGGCGTGTTCCAGCCGCTCTGCCCGGCGGGCAGTCCGGCGACGGACACCTCGACGCGGTGCTCACGCCCGTCGTTGAGGATGCCCGCGAACGGCGTCAGGTCGTACTCGATCGGCTTCACGTCGAAGGCGCGCGGCGCCGGAACGACGTACCAGAGGAAGGGGTTGGACCAGCCTCCGGTCCATACGTTCGGGAACGGCGCGGCTATTCCAGCCAGTTGGCCATCGACCTTGACCTGCACCTCACGGTACGGGCCGTTGTCCGCCTTGCAGGAGTACGGAGCGGAGTCCGGCACGGTGAGGTACCAGAACTCCTCGCAGCCGCCGCCCGATCCGGTGGCGTACACCTCGGCGACGATGCGTTCCGAGTTGCGCGGCGTGGTGAGCCGGGCGCCGTCCAGCGGGATCACCTTGTCGGGCGTGGCAGCCGGCTTCGTACGCCCCTCGGCGGCGTAGAAGGTCAGCGTGACCTTGACGTCGATGACGCCGGTGTACGTCTCGTTGACGACATTGCCGATCAGCATTTCGACATCCTGCGCGCGGCGCAGCGTGTCGCTGTAGTGAGTGACGTCCTTCTCCACCGACCAGTTGATGCCGTCGACCGAGGGCTCGGGCGTGGACGTACGGAACATCTCAACGCCGCCGACGCGGAGGTAGCCGAGCCGGTCGTACTGGCGCCCCTTGACCTTTCCGTCGAGGCGCAGCACCACCTTGCTCCAGCGGTCGCCGCACTCCTTGGGCGGGGTGTAACTGCCCGTGTACGGCGTGAAGTCGCGGAACTGCGCCTCGGCGACGGTGACTTCGCAGGAGCGGGTCGGGGGCTTCGCGATGGGCGGCGCCGCCGTCAGCGGGTCGTGCCAGTCGGTGCCGAACTCTGCGGGGACCGGCTCGGCCGCGGCCGCCGGGCTCGCGCCGAGCGCCGAACCGGCGGCCAGCGCCAGTCCGGCGAGCATGGACGTGATCTTACTCTTCATGGGTCAGGAGTGAAGCGCGATACGAACAAGTGCGCCAGTGGCGAATATTCGACCTTGGCGCGTTCTGTACCCTCATGCGGAAAAATCAATTCCAGCGACTGCCGGCGAAACGCGAACCTTGCACGGTTTGCACCACTCGCCACCCCCTCAGCGATCCATGGGACGTCATGCAGATTCGCGATCTTCCGTTTTCCGATCCCGGTGATCCCGACGTACGGTCAGGCCCCCGCTTCCGGCCAGAGGGCATGCGGTGTCCGCTGGTCTGCCCAGCTCTTCCACGTTTGCTCCGGTCGGGCCCTCGTGGGCGGGGTGGTTGGGTTAGTGATCAGGCTGGTGGCGGGTGGGCGGCGTCGAACAGGTTGGTGAACGCGCGCCGCCAGGGCCAGCGGTCGGGCAGGTGGAGCGTCAGCCTGCGGGCCGAACGGGCGGTGCGGGACGGGAAGTTGACCAGGTGGGCCCGCAGGGTGGCGGTGGTTGCCTTGGCGTGGAAGGAGCCGGTGAGGCAGTCTGCGGCCCGCAGCAGGTTGGACGCGATCGCCCACAGGGTCAGCCACGCGTTGTTGGCCTGGAAGTAACCCTAGAAAAGTCACATCTTCCCAGGTCAGAGGGCATCTCCGTTTTCATTTCCAAGCGCTGGACAGGCTATTGCCCGGTGGATCCGGGCTCAGTCTTCCGCGCCGTCGGCCCACTTGAACCGGGTACGCTCCAGGCCCTTGAACGGCGCTCCTCGGTACGGAGCCTTCGTCACCGTCACAGAGTCGATGGCGAGATGCAGCAAGGCGCGGCGAAGAGGCTTGTCCGCAGCCTCCCACGCCCCTTCGCACGACTCCGGGTCCATGAGGAACCCGATGTCGACTCCACGACGCGCAGTGCTCGACTCAAGAGCCTGCTTCGCCTCGTTGACAGTGTCGGTGACCTCCTTCAGATCTGCGCGGAAGTACTGCTCTGACGGCCCGTCGTAGTGGCCGGCCTTACGGTCCGCCCATACGCGCGCTAGACGCTTCTCCGCAATATTCAGGGCCTCCATGGCGGCCCGGCTGTCTTCGGTCGCCTGCGGCTGCACTCGCTCCGCCCAACGGTCGGCGACGGCTACGACGAGATCATCGTCAGGTTCAGCGTTCGTCAGCCGAACCCACCAGCGCCAGTGAACGAACTCTTCCAGGCTCTTTGTGGCTGCGACGGCGGGTGCCGGGCATGGCTTACCAGCCTTCGGCTTCCAGCACATGTATGAGTTCCCGCTGAACGACATCGAGCCTCCGCACCCCGCGCACTTGAGGATGCCAGTAAGGAGGTGGCTCGCCCGCGTGGTGTGGGTTCGACCGTCCTTCGGAACCCCGATTCCTGCCTCACCTTGTCGTGCGGCCTGCGCTTCCTGCTGCTGGTCGTCCGTCAGAAGCGCGGGTCCGTGCATCACGCTGACTCTGTTTCCGGCGGCGTCGCGGTAGAGGATGCGGCGACTCTTCCCGTCCTGTCGGCCGGTGGTCTGCCATCCGGCATACGCGGGGTTGCGGATCATATCCCGTACGGTGGCGTGCGCCCACGTTCCGCCAGACGGCGACGGGATTTCCCTGTCGTTCAGATGTTCCGCCGTTGCGCGGTCTGAAAATCCCTTGTTGACGGGAAGCGCGTATGTGATATCGAAGGCGACTTCCGCCTTTGTCCGCTTCGGGCTTGTCGAGTCGTCGGCGGGAGTTTCGTCGAGTGCCAATTTCCGCTCGACGATGGTGTCTCCGTCCTCGTCCTCCTTTTCGACGAGGACGACCTTCAGCCCATAGGGCGCGGAATGGTTGACCCATTCGCCATTGGCTCGTTGGTGCGTCTTCGTATTGCGAACGCGCTCACTCAGGATCTCAGTCTCTTCGCGAGCATCTTCGGCGCGCCTGATCAACTCTTTTCGGTCATGGGGATTTGAACTGTCCAACCCAATTCCCGGGTTGTCTGGGTCTCCGTTGTCGAAGAGGAGACGGCGAGGCTTGCCGTCTTCCGGCTCGATGATGCGCAGGATGGCGCCGGCCCCGCGACGGTCCCAGCGGTCGAGCCGGAAGACCCACAGCGCGCCTGTCTCGCGCCGTTCCAGCGCCGCCAGTGCGGCATCCTGCTCGTTCCTCAACTTACGGGTACTGAAGCGGCTCGCGCTGCCGACTTCCCGCCACACGTGCCGGACTGTCAGCCCTAACCGATCCGCGATGAGCCTCCCCCTGCTCTCTTGGGCGCTGATGCTGATCTCTCGCTTGCCCTTACTCGCCCGCCCCTTGCTCTTCCGGCAGAAGATGTCAATGAGTGACGACGGATCCTCCCCATGCTGCTCCATTGACGGAGGGTCCCACGTTGCACACAGGGTGTACAAGTGCGCAACCCACCTGGAGCGGTACACCTTGTGGCTGCGGTCCGTGTTCTTCCCTGCCATCAACATCACCCATGTCACGATCCTCGGCTCGGTCCTGATCATCGGCGGTTTCTTCGTTCTCAGGGGCCGGCTCGATGTCGGCCAGCTGACGACCGGCGCGCTGCTCGCGCAGATGCTCGTCGACCCGGTCGGCATCATCCTGCGCTGGTACGACGAGCCGCAGGTGGCCCAGGTGTCACTGGCCCGGCTCGTCGGCGTACGGGACATCGAGCCGGACGCCGGTGACGACGCGGTCGTACCGGACGGCCGAGACGTCCTGGCCGACGACGTCCACTTCGGCTACCGCGAGGGCGTCGACGTCCTCCACCAGGTCTCCCTGTCCGTCCGCCCCGGCACCCGGCTGGCCCTGGTGGGCCCGTCCGGCGCCGGCAAGTCCACGCTCGGACGGCTGCTCGCCGGCATCTACGCGCCGAGGGTCGGCTAGATCACGCTCGGCGGCGCCGAGCTCGCCCTCATGCCGGCCGAACGCGTCCGCGAACACGTGGCCCTGGTCAACCAGGAACACCACGTCTTCGTCGGCTCCCTGCGCGACAACCTGCTCCTCGCCCGTACGAGCGCCACCGACGCCGAGCTGTGGTCAGCCCTGGCCGCGGTCGACGCCGACGACTGGGCCCGCGCCCTGCCGGACGGCCTCGACACCGAGACCGGCTCCGGCGGCCTCACCCTCACCCCGGCCCAGGCCCAGCAGATCGCCCTGGCCCGCCTGGTCCTGGCCGACCCGCACACCCTGGTCCTCGACGAGGCCACCTCCCTCCTCGACCCCCGAGCGGCCCGCCACCTGGAGCACTCCCTGGCCCGGGTGCTGGACGGCCGTACGGTCGTGGCCATTGCCCACCGCCTGCACACACCGCGCACGACGCGGACCTCATCGCGGTGGTCGAGGGCGGCCGCATCACGGAACTGGGCAGCCACGACGCGTTGGTCGCGGCGGACGGCCCGTACGCGGCACTGTGGCGCTCCTGGCACGGGTAGCCGCGAAGAGGAGGCCGGTGTGGCGCTCAGATGAAGTTCAGGGCGGCCGCCCCGCCCACTCCCCCGAGCAGCATGAACGCCGGCATCAGGACCTTCAGCTCCACCCAGCTGCCGGCCCTGAAGCGCAACCCCTTCGGCGGGCCGAGCGGATACCAGCGCTTCCGGGCTATCGGGATCGGCCACAGGATCGGGCAGCCCGAGACGGTCAGCGCGTCGCCGATGCAGTGCACCAGCGAACCCAGCACGATCGGCAGGCCCAGCCACAGGTAGTCCTGGCCTTCACCGGTGAAGAGCCAGTCGGAGCCGTTGCCCGGCTTGTCCAGGACGTCTGCGAGGATCCATGCGCTCGTCGCGGCGAGCAGCCAGACCAGCACATCGCTGCTCGACCCGCGCGCGGCCCGCCACAGCAGGCCCTCCACCGCCAGGACCAGGTGCACGAAGAGGATGGCCAGGACCCCCCAGCGGCCCCCGGTGACGGCGACCGCCGAGGCGCCGGCGCCGATCAGCACGGCCCACACCCAGGTGTGGGTCAGTGTCCGGTGGCCGCCGGAACGGCGCGGGTCGGCGGTCGACCTCGTCGCCTTGTAGACGGCGTACGACAGCTTGTCGATGATCTCGCACAGCGCACGGGACACCGGTCCGAAGGCGCGCGAGATCGTCGCCGACTTGTGGTCGAGGTCGGGCGCGAGCGCCGCGCCCGCGCAGATCAGTGTTCCGGCGAGAAGGACGGGCCAGGGCATGGGGTGCCCGGCGGCGGCGGTCGCCGCGCCCACCCCCAGCCAGGCTGCCGCCCCGGAAAGTGAGTGCGCCGGTCCCATCATGGTCGTTCCCGCCCCGTTCCGCCCCGTTGCCTTGTGGTGGAGCCCAGTTGAGCGCACAGGGTATCGCTCATGATCTTCGTATCGGTCCCCGGTTCCCGCATCGGGCGGAAAGCCAGGCAAGATGGGGGGCGTGACCCTCATCGATCAGCTTCCGCCGAGTGCCGACCCCGACGCCCTCTTCGAGGCCTTCTCCTCATGGACCGAAGAGCGGGGCATCAGCCTCTACCCGGCCCAGGAGGAGGCACTGATCGAGGTCGTTTCCGGTGCGAACGTGATCCTTTCGACACCGACCGGCTCGGGCAAGAGCCTCGTCGCGGCGGGGGCGCACTTCGCCGCACTGGCGCGGGACGAGGTCACCTTCTACACGGCGCCGATCAAGGCGCTGGTCTCGGAGAAGTTCTTCGACCTGTGCAAGCTCTTCGGCACCGAGAACGTCGGCATGCTGACCGGCGACGCCTCGGTCAACGCCGACGCCCCCGTGATCTGCTGTACGGCCGAGGTACTCGCCTCCATCGCGCTGCGTGACGGCAAGGACGCGGACATCGGCCAGGTCGTGATGGACGAGTTCCACTTCTACGCGGAGCCGGACCGCGGCTGGGCCTGGCAGATCCCGCTGCTGGAGCTCCCGCAGGCACAGTTCGTGCTCATGTCGGCGACGCTCGGTGACGTCTCGATGTTCGAGAAGGACCTGACCCGCCGCACCGACCGCGACACCGCAGTGGTCCGCTCGGCGACCCGGCCCGTACCGCTGTCGTACGAGTACGTCACGACGCCGATCACCGAGACGCTGACCGAACTGCTGGAGACCAAGCAGGCTCCCGTCTACATCGTCCACTTCACGCAGGCCCAGGCGGTCGAGCGGGCACAGTCGCTGATGAGCATCAACATGTGCTCGCGCGAGGAGAAGGACCGGATCGCCGAGCTGATCGGCAACTTCCGGTTCACCACCAAGTTCGGCCGCAACCTCTCGCGTTACGTCCGGCACGGCATCGGCGTGCACCACGCGGGCATGCTGCCCAAGTACCGCCGCCTCGTCGAGAAGCTCGCCCAGGCGGGCCTGTTGAAGGTCATCTGCGGTACGGACACGCTCGGCGTCGGCGTCAACGTCCCCATCCGCACGGTACTGTTCACCGCCCTCACCAAGTACGACGGCAGCCGCGTCCGTACGCTCCGTGCCCGGGAGTTCCACCAGATCGCCGGCCGCGCCGGGCGGGCCGGCTTCGACACGGCCGGCTTCGTCGTCGCCCAGGCGCCCGAGCATGTCATCGAGAACGAGAAGGCCCTCGCCAAGGCCGGCGACGACCCGAAGAAGCGCCGCAAGGTGGTCCGCAAGAAGGCCCCCGAGGGCTTCGTCGGCTGGACCCAGAACTCCTTCGAGAAGCTGATCGCCTCCGAGCCCGAGCCGCTGACCTCCCGCTTCAAGGTCAGCCACGCCATGCTGCTGTCGGTGATCGCCCGCCCGGGCAACGCCTTCGACGCGATGCGCAAACTGCTGGAGGACAACCACGAGCCGCGCAAGCAGCAACTGCGCCACATCCGCCGCGCCATCGCGATCTACCGTTCGCTGCTCGACGGCGGCATCGTCGAACGCCTGGACAAGCCCGACACCGAGGGCCGGATCGTCCGCCTCACCGTCGACTTCCAGCAGGACTTCGCGCTCAACCAGCCGCTGTCCACCTTCGCCCTGGCCGCCTTCGACCTGCTGGACCCGGAGTCGCCCTCCTACGCCCTGGACATGGTCTCGGTCGTGGAGTCCACGCTGGACGACCCGCGCCAGATCCTGGCCGCCCAGCAGAACAAGGCGCGCGCCGAGGCGGTCGGCGCGATGAAGGCGGACGGCATCGAGTACGAGGAGCGGATGGAGCGGCTCCAGGACGTCTCGTACCCGAAGCCGCTGGAAGAGCTGCTCGTACACGCGTACAACACGTACCGCAAGAGCCACCCGTGGGTCGGCGACCACCCGGTCTCGCCCAAGTCCGTCATCCGTGACATGTACGAACGGGCGCTGTCCTTCACCGAGTTCACGTCCCACTACGAGCTGGCCCGCACCGAGGGCATCGTGCTGCGCTACCTCGCGAACGCCTACAAGGCCCTGGACCACACCATCCCCGACGACCTCAAGTCCGAGGACCTGGAGGATCTGATCGCCTGGCTCGGCGAGATGGTCCGCCAGGTCGACTCCAGCCTCCTCGACGAGTGGGAGCAGCTGGCCAACCCGGAGCTGGAGACCGCCGAGGAGGCCCAGGACAAGGCCGACCAGGTCAAGCCGGTCACCGCGAACGCCCGAGCCTTCCGGGTGCTGGTGCGCAACGCGATGTTCCGCCGGGTGGAGCTGGCCGCGCTCGACCACGTCGACGAGCTCGGCGGGATGGACGCCGACTCCGGCTGGGACGCGGACGCCTGGGGCCAGGCGATGGACGCGTACTGGGACGAGTACGACGACCTGGGCACCGGCCCCGACGCGCGCGGCCCGAAGCTCCTGTCGATCGAGGAGGACCCGGCCCACGGCCTGTGGCGCGTCCGCCAGACCTTCGCCGACCCGAACGGCGACCACGACTGGGGCATCAGCGCGGAGGTCGACCTCGCGGCATCCGACGAGGAGGGCCGCGCGGTCGTCCGTGTGACGGACGTCGGCCAGCTCTGACAGATCTTCTGAGAGGAAACGCATGACCAGCCCCGCCGAGCTCCTGATCGATCTGCTCGACCTGGAGCAGATCGAGGTCGACATCTTTCGCGGCCGGAGCCCGCAGGAGTCCCTCCAGCGGGTCTTCGGCGGTCAGGTGGCCGGCCAGGCGCTGGTGGCGGCCGGGCGCACCACGGACGGCGAGCGCCCGGTCCATTCGCTGCACGCGTACTTCCTGCGGCCGGGCCGCCCCGGTGTGCCGATCGTCTACCAGGTCGAACGGGTCCGGGACGGCCGTTCCTTCACCACGCGCCGGGTCACCGCCGTACAGCAGGGCCGTACGATCTTCAACCTCACCGCCTCCTTCCACCGGCCGGAGGAGGCCGGCTTCGAGCACCAGTTGCCGCCGCGCCTGGACTTCCCCGCCCCTGAGACACTGCCGACGGTCGCCGACGAGATCCGTGAGCATCTGGGTGCCCTGCCCGAGCCCCTGGAGCGGATGGCCCGACGCATGCCCTTCGACATCCGCTATGCCGACCGGCTGCGCTGGACCCCGGAGGAGGTCAAGGAAGCGGACCCGCGCAGCGCGGTGTGGATGCGCGCGGTGGGCCCGCTGGGCGACGACCCGCTGGTGCACACGTGCGCGCTGACGTACGCGAGCGACATGACCTTGCTGGACGCGGTACGCATCCCAGTTGAACCTCTTTGGGGCCGGCGGGGCTTCGACATGGCGTCGCTGGACCACGCGATGTGGTTCCACCGCCCGTTCCGGGCGGACGAGTGGTTCCTGTACGACCAGGAGTCCCCGATCGCCACGGGCGGCCGGGGCCTGGCCCGCGGCCGTATCTACGACCGGGAGGGCCGCCTCCTGGTGTCCGTGGTCCAGGAGGGCCTGTTCCGTCGCCTCGACGTGCGGCATTAGCCTCGTGCTTTCACGAGGCTGACCGTCCGAGGCTTGATCACGGGAAGTGCTCCGGACCAGCGATCGGTTTGTCACCCTCGCCGCGTCCGGCTCCAGGGCGGGCCGGCTGGAACTGCGGCACCGCCGGCGGGCCCGCGCCGGGGCGGATTGCCGCGTGCCCGCGGAAGCGGTCCGATCAGATCTGCTCGAAGTGGCTGGGCCTGTCGTCACAGTGGATCAGGCGGCCCAGTCGGGCGGCCCGCGCTCGGGGCATGAGGGTCCAGGTGCCGTCGGTGCGGTGCACGGCAACGGAATGCCAGGGAGTGGTCCAGGCGTCGGGGATGTCGAGGAGACGGATGCCGAACTTGGGGGCGCCGATGGGTTGGGGGTGGATGGACAGCCGTATGGCGTGGGGGTGGTGTTCGGCGATCAGGTCGCCCCAGGCTCGGCTGCGCTGGATGACTCCGTACGCACGCTGCCGGCATGCGCGTTGGAGGGCGGAGCGTGTGCCGGTCCAGTCGGCGGTGTCCTCGACGAGGAAGCGGGTGATGCCGCAGTACAGGGCGAGGGCGTGGTCATCGGTGCGGATCTCGGCGCGCAGGGCATCCAGGGCGGGGGCGTAGCGGTCGTGGACGTGGGCGCGTTTCGTGTCGTGGTCGAGGTCGCCGAGGACGTCGCGCAGGTCGAAGACGGAAAGTCTGGTCAGGCCCGATCGGGTTATGAGGGAGCGGAGTTCGTCGGCGTAGGCGTCGATGTGCTCGTCGGGGACACGGATGAGGTCGCCGAAGACATGGCCGTCGGAGCAGATGATCACCTGGGCGCCGGGCGGGTAGATCCGCTCGATCTCCGCGCACAGGCTGTCGAGGAACGTGAGGGAGAGGCGTTCGCCCTGGTCGGGGAGGTGGCCGAGGACCTTGGCGGGGTTGGGGGACTTGCAGGGGAAGCCTGGCAGGGTGAACAGAATGGGGGCGCCGTCGCGCACGAAGTCGGCGATTCGGCGCAACTGATGAGGGAACGCCTCCACGGGGACGGCGGCAGCGCGGTCGGTCGTGCGGTGGTACGGCAGGAGCAGGTGCAGGACGGCGGTGCTGATACTCGTGGGGAGGGTTTCCGGCGTGGTCGTCAGCGGCATGTCGTTCCTCCAGAGGGCATGACGGCATGGCGCCTTGGCAGGTGGTGGCCAGGCGCCGTCGGGCGGGTGGGGTTGGCCGGCCGGGACCAGGTCCGGTGTGAGCCCGGACCCGGTCAGCCGTGGGCCGTTGTCAGCGGCGTCGGTCGTAGCCGACGGGCAGGTGGTTGGTGCCGCGGCCCAGGACGGCCGGGATCCACTCGATGTCCGCCTCCCTGACGGCCAGTTGGAGGCCGGGCAGCCGGGCGAGGAGAGTACCGAGGGCAATCTGGAGTTCGGCGCGGGCGAGGGCGGCGCCCGGGCAGAAGTGGATGCCGTGGCCGAAGGCGAGATGGGAGTTGGGGCTGCGGTCGAAGTCGAGGGTGTCGGGTTCGGGGAAGCGGCGCGGATCGCGGTTGGCGGCGCACAGGGAGACGATCACCGAGTCGCCGGCCGGGACCTCCGTGCCGTGCAGGTCGCTGTCCTGGTCGAAGAAGCGCCAGGTCGTCAGCTCGAAGGCACTGTCGTAGCGGAGGAGTTCCTCGACCGCGCGGGGCAGCAGCTCCGGGTTGTCGCGCAGGCGGGCGAGCTGGTCGGGGTTGCGGAAGAGGGCGATCAGGGCGGTGGTGATCTGGTTGGTGACCGGTTCCTGGCCTGCCACGAGGAGCTGGAAGATCATCGAATCCAGCTCTTCCTGGGACAGTTCGTGGCGGTCGCGGGCCGCGACAAGGCGGCTGAGGAGATCGTCTTCCTGGTGTTCGCGCTTGTGGGTGACGACCTCGGCGATGTAGCTCTGCAGGCCGTGGAGGCGGGCTTCGTAGAGCGGGCGGCCGGGGTCGGTGGGGCCGACCGGCTGGACGACCTTGCCCCAGTCGCGGTCGAAGCGGGCCGCCGTCTCGGGCGGGAGACCTATGACCTCGGCGAGGACCTGGAAGGGGAAGTGGGCGGCAAAGCCGGTGACGAGGTCCGCGGGGCCGCTCTCGGGCAGGGCGTCGACGAGCGCGTCGGCCAGTTCCTGGAAGCGAGGACGGAGCTGCTCGATACGGCGTGGAGTGAACGCGTCTGTGACGAAGCGCCGCATGCGGGTGTGCTTCGGCGGGTCCTGGTGGAGGAGGTGGACCTGGAGTTGGGAGTGCTGGGGCTCGGGCATGATCGAGGCACGGGCGCGCCAGCGGTCGTTGCCCCGGTCGTGGTTCTTGCCGAGGCGTTCGTCGTTGAGGGCGGTATGGGCGGCGTCGTAGCCGGTGACGAGCCATGCCTGGACGCCGCTGGGGAAGAGCACGCGGTGGACCGGGCCGGTCTCGCGCATCCGCTCGTACAGGGGGTAGGGGTCGGCCTTGTAGGGGCAGCCCGTCAGCGGGACCGGGGCGGGGAGCGTCTCCGGATCCACGGCCGGCAAGGGTTCCTGGATGGTCATGTGGAGGCTCCTCAGAGGGCGAGTTCGGGCCGGTAGTGGTCCAGCCACAGAGCAAGGTCGACGACGCGTTCGAGGCGCAGGCGGTGACCCCACTCCAGATGCTCGGGCGGGGTGCCGAGGCAGGGCTTGATGAGGGTCTCGTCGGCCAGGGCGCGGACCTGGTCGATGGCGAGGGCATCGCGGGCCATGTCCTGCAGGCCGCGGTTGTAGTCGGGGTGGTGGGTGGCCGGGTAGTGGTTCTTGGGCCGGTACAGCACCGAATCGGGGGCGAGGCCGGTGCCCGCCGCACGCAGCAGGCTCTTCTCACGGCCGTCGAAGCTCTTCAGGGCCCAGGGGGTGGTGAAGGCGTACTCGACGAGGCGGTGGTCGCAGTACGGGACGCGGACCTCCAGGCCCTGGGCCATGCTCAACCTGTCCTTACGGTGAAGGAGTTGGCGAAGCCAGCGGGTCAGCGACATGTGCTGCATCTCGCGCTGCCGGTGCTCGGCGGGCGTCTCGCCGTCCAGGTGCGGGACGGCGGCCAGAGCGCTGCGGTAGGTGTCGTCGCGGAACTTCCCGATGTGCAGGTCGAGTTCCGGGTTCAAGGGCATGGCGGCCTCGTCGCCGGTGACCAGCAGCCAGGGGAAGGTGTCCGCTGCGAGGGCCTTGGGGTTGTGGAACCAGGGGTAGCCGCCGAAGACCTCGTCGGCCGCTTCGCCGGACAGGGCGACGGTGGAGTGCCGCCGTATCTCCCCGAACAGCAGGTAGAGGGAGGTGTCCATGTCGCCCACGCCGATCGGCGAGTCCCTCGCGACGACGACCGCCTTGCGGTGCTCGGGGTCGAGGAGGGAGCGCGGGTCGAGGACGACCGTGCTGTGCTCGGTGCCGATGAAGGCGCCCGCTTCGGTGGCGTACGGGGTGTCGTGCCCCGTACGCAATACATCCCCCTTGAACCGGGACGCCTGGTCGCTGTAGTCGACGGCGTACGAACGGATCCGCGCCTCCGGCCCCTCCCGCAACCGGAGTTCGTCGGCGAGCAGGGCGGTCAGGACGGTGGAGTCGAGGCCACCGGAGAGGAGGCTGCACAGCGGGACGTCGGCCTCCAGTTGGCCGCGGGCGGCCGCACCGACCAGCTCGCGGATCCGCTCCACCGTCGTTTCCCGGTCGTCCTCGTGGGCGCCGGCCTCCAGCTGCCAGTAGCGACGCTCGCGGATGCCGTCCCGGTCCAGGACGAGCAGCCCGCCGGGCTCGACCTCGCGCACCCCGGACCACACCGTCGGCCCGGTGTTGAACAGCAGGCTGTACGCCTCCCGCAGGCCGTCCGCGTCCACGCGGGGCCGGACCTCCGGGTGGGCGAACAACGCTTTGGGTTCGGAGGCGAAGGCCAGGCCGCCGTCGACGGAGGCCCAGAAGAGAGGTTTGACGCCGAGGCGGTCGCGGACCAGCAGCAGGCGCTGTGCCGTCTCGTCCCAGACGGCGAAGGCGAACATGCCCTCCAGGTGCTCGGCGACGTTCTCGCCCCACTCGGCGTACGCGCACAGCACGACCTCGGTGTCGCTGCGGGTGCGGAAGTGGTGTCCACGGCTTCGGAGTTCGGAGCGGAGTTCGTGGTGGTTGTAGATCTCGCCGCTGTAGCTGAGGACGGCGGTCGGGGCGTCGGGCCGGTCGGTCATCGGCTGCACGCCGCCGGCCAGGTCGATGACGGCGAGGCGACGGTGACCGATCGCGGCGCGCTCGCCCAGCCATACGCCACCCGCATCCGGGCCGCGTGGGGTCAGGGTGGCGGTCATGGCCTCGATGACCGGGGCCTGGGTGCGGGCGTCGTGGTGGAAGGACGCCCAGCCGGTGATTCCGCACATGGGGATGTCTCCTGGGTCAGGTGTGGGCGGCGTCGGTGGTCTGCTCGGGCGCGGGGGCCGGTGGCCGGCCGGACCGTGCCATAAGGGGTACGGCGAGGCAGGCGGCGGTGGCGGCCAGGGCGAGCCCCGCGTGCACGCCGTTGCCGGGACCGGTGAGGCCCCAGACGGTGGTGGCCAGGGCAGGGCCGAGGGTGAAGCCGAGGCTGCGGGCGAGCTGCACCGTGGAGCCGACGGTGGCGATGCGGTCCGGCGGAGCGGTGCTCATGACCAGGGCCTGGGTGGGGCCACCGTTCAGTCCCATGCCGACGCCGGCCAACGCCAGGCGCCAGGCCACCTCCCACGACGACCAGCCGTCTCCCAGCGGGATGAGCAGGAGCAGGCCGGCCGCGGTGAGGGCGGCGCCGGTGACGGCCACCGGGCGGGCGCCGTACCTGTCGGCCAGACGTCCGCCGAGCGGTCCGGCCAGGCCCATGCCGAGCGGGAAAGCGAGGACGGTCAGGCCGGTCGTCGTGGCGCTGACGCCGCCGTCGCGCTGGAGGTGCAGGGCGACGACGTAGTGCATGGCGGCGAAACCCGCCGCCAGCGCCAGCACCGCCCCATGCGCCCGGAACAGCCCCGAGATGCGCAGCACTCCGGTCACCGGACGACCGCCCGGGCCGCGCAACCACCACCACAGCGGTGGAACGGCGACGAGCGCGAGCCCCAGCCAGGCCGGGTCGTCCGAAGCGAGCGTCAGCGTCAGCAGCAGCACCGCCACACCGGTGGCCACCAGCAGGGCATCCACCAGCGAGCGGCGGTCCGGCCGTCGCAGACGACCGTCCCGCGGCATCGCCTTCCAGGCCACGCCCAGGCCGACCAGGCAGAAGGGGATCTTGACCAGGAAGACGGAGTGCCAGCCGAAGTGGTCCACCAGCAGGCCGCCCACAGCCGGCCCGGTCACCGCGCCCAGCGGGCCCAGGGTCGCGGGCACGCTCATCGCCCGCCCCCGCAGTTCCGGCCGTACCGATCGCATGGCGAGCACGGGCATCAGCACGAACAGGGCTGCCCCGAACGCGCCCTGCGCGAGCCGGGCGGCGATCAGCCAGGCCGCCCAGGGCGCGGCGGCGGCGAGGGCGCTGCACAGGCCGAAGCCGGCAGTCGAGACCAGCACGGCGGAACGCGTCCCGGCGCCGTCCAGCCACCGCCCGACGGGCAACATCAGGGCAACAACCGGCAGTTGGTAAGCCAGCACCGCCCACTGGGCGGTCGCGGCCGACACGTGCAGTCCATCGGCAATGTCCGCCAGGGCCACGTTGACGATGTTCATGTCGAGCATCGCCACGAACGCCAGCACGCCCGCCACGGCCACCAACAGCCAGCGATTATCACCGACGGGTATGTGACCGGGCTGTTCCGAGCCGGAATCGTGGTGCGTCACCCATCCGCCCCTCAACGTCGCGACGAGGCTGCCGGACAGCAGCCTCGTCCCACAAGTCGGAGCGAACCGGCGGTGAGTTCCCGCGTCTGTCCGAAAACGTGGCGGTAGAGGGGATTACCCGCACCGGCGACGGGACGGAGTGCCGGATACAGCGGCTTCCACCACCGGCACACAGGGAAGCGCCGGCCCTGCCTGCGCCGGGGATCCCAGGGCCCACCCGGCCAGAGTGTCGTTGGGTCGCCCATTCGACTGCCCTCCCGCGCCTGGCATCAGGGAAGAAGTCTCCGAGGTGAGCGGGGCCGGAAGACGTTACGGCCAAGCCCCGTCATCGTGCACGGCACGGACCTCGTCATCTGCCGGCGTGCGTCTCCACCGTCACTGAACCCTCGGCGTCGGCTGGGGCGCGGTGGTCGAAGGCGATCAGCGGGTCCCCGGTGAGCGGGTGGTCGACCACCGCCGCCCTTACACCGAACACCTCGGCCATCAGCTCAGGTGTAAGGACGTCGCGCGGCCGCCCCGAGGCGACCACGGCTCCGGCGTGCAGCACGTGCAGCCGGTCGCACACCGAGGCGGCCGCGTTGAGGTCGTGCAGCGACACGAGCGTCGTACGGCGCTGGGTCCGCAGCAGGGCGAGGAGCTCGACCTGGTGGCGGACGTCAAGGTGGTTGGTCGGTTCGTCCAGGACGAGGACATCCGGGTCCTGCGCGAACGCCCGTGCGAGCAGCACACGTTGGCGTTCGCCGCCGGACAGGTCCGTGAAGCGGCGTCCGGCGTGGCCGTCCATGCCGACGTCCGCCAGAGCGCGGGCGACGACGTCCCGATCGGCCGCGTTCTCCCCGGCGAAGGCCCGCTTGTAGGGCGTACGCCCCATGACGACGACCTCGCGCACGGTCAGCTCGAAATCGCTGCCCCGCTCCTGCGGCAGGGCCGCAACATGCCGAGCCGACTGTACGGGGGTCATCTCCCGGATGTCGGCACCGGCCAGCAGCACCCGCCCGGCCGCCGGCTTCAGATGCCGGTAGACAGTGCGCAGCAGGGTGGACTTGCCGCTGCCGTTGGGCCCCACCAGGCCGGTGATCTCGCCCTCTGCCGCCATCAGGTGGGCACCCGCCACGACCGTACGGCCCGCGTAGGCGACGTGCAGGTCCTCGATGTCGACTCTCAACTGCCGCTCCCCAGACGCCGGTCCAGCAGATACAGCAGGGCCGGGGCCCCGATGAGCGAGGTGACCACGCCGACCGGCAGTTCCTGCGTGTCCATCGCCGTACGGCAGACGATGTCGACCACGACCAGCAGCAGGGCGCCGAACAGTGCGGAGACCGGCAGCAGTCGTCGGTGGTCGCCGCCGACGAGGAGGCGGCAGGTGTGCGGCACCATCAGCGCGACGAAGGCGATCGCGCCGGAGACCGCGACCAGCACACCGGTCAGGACACTGGTCACCGTGAACAGCTCGCGTCGCAGCCGTGTCACGTCGATCCCGACGCCGGCCGCCGTCTCGTCGCCCATCAGCAGGGCGTTCAGACCGCGGCCGCGCGCCTGAAGCCACAGCCCGGCGAGCGGAACCGCCGTCGCGGGCACCGCGAGCAGCTCCCAGTTCGCACCGCTGAGGCTGCCCATGAGCCAGAACAGCACGCTGTGCGTCTGCTGCTCGTCCCCGGCCTGCAACACCAGATAGCTCGTGAAGCCGGACAGGAACTGGCCTATTGCCACGCCGGCCAGGACCAGCCGCAACGGCGCGAATCCCCCGCCACGCCGGGCCACCGCCCATACCAGCGCGAACGTGGCCAGCGCTCCGGCGAAGGCAGCACCGGACACCGTTCTGGAAGGGCCTCAAGAGCCACAAGGGGAAGACGAAGACCAACGGCAAGACCGGGAAGAACAAGCGGTACTACGAGTGGGATTACACGCACGGCGACGTAGAGGTCTATGACAGTAAGGGCAACCACCTCGGGAGTGCGGACCCCATGGGTGGGAAGATATACAAGCCTCGCGTTAACGGAAGGAAAATTCGGCTATGACTTTCGTGGATGACGTACTGCAGGGTCGCGCAGTAATTGACGATCTGGAAGAGTACGGGGAAGCCTGGGATTCCAGCGTGGTGAAGGAATACCATGACTACCTCGGCCTCCTCTGGCCTGAATATGCGATGTGGGTCGAGGAAGGGCAAGTCGTCCTCGAGTACGTCATCAAGGCGCGTCAGGAGCGACTCGATCTTCGCTCATACCTGGCGCGCAACAAGGATGAAAGTCCGACGACCCGAGAGCTCTGGAGCCTGGTCGAGCGATATGCCGAAGAGTGGCGCGAAATCAATTCATAGGGACGCAAAATAGTCCGTACCAGGACTGAAGGTGTCGCAGGGGACTCAAGTCCCCTGCGACACCCTGCCGTGCAGGCTGCGCAGCGGTGGGGAACGATCTTTCCCGTATGCGATCTCTCGGTTTCGGGGCAGTGGGGTAGTAGGGCTTTGTTAGCCTCGATCTTGCATGAGGGTCCGTCAGCTTGGTGACGGACCCTCTCTGCTTGTTCAGAGTGGAACTTTCTGCTTGTGGGCAGGTTGATGGCCCGGCTGTCGCGTCGGGTGGGCGTCGGGTTCCACGGCTCCGAGGTGATGCTGCTCGTAGGGGTGGGACGCTGCGGGTCAGCCAGGGCTTGGGAGGGCATCGAGCCGGGCGAGGGCGCTGGTGATCACGTCGGTCCAGGGCCAGTGCTGTGCCAGGCGGAGGATGCGGCGGCGGCCGGTGGTGACGAGCTGAGCGGCGGCGGAGAACAGCCGCAGGCGCAGTCGGCGGGGCTCCCACCGGCGGGCGGTGCCGGTGAGGGCAAGCATCGGCATCCAGGCCAGCAGGTCCAGAGCAATCTGGACGATCTCCAGCCAGAGCTGGTTCTGCGCGGCGTCGTGCAGGGGAAAGTTGCGCAGGCCGGTGGCTCGTGCGGCGCGTATGCGGTCCTCGGCTCTGGCCCGCCGGCGGTGCCGCAGCTCCAGAGCCGCGATCGCAACGTTGTTGGTGTTGGTGGCAAAGCAGGTCAGGCGCATGCCGTCGGCGTCGGTGAACCGCAGCTGGGCGCCAGGGTGCGGGCGTTCCTTGCGGACGATCAGCCGCATGCCCCTGGGCCAGCCCTTGAGACAGTCGCCGGTAAGTTCGGCGACCCAGGCGCCGTCGCGGATCTCGCCGTCCGGTTCGACCGCCGGCGTCCACGCGCCGGCCGCGATGTTCAGGACGGCGGCATGGATGGCGTCGGTGATGGTCATGCCGACCGAGTACGACAGCCACCGTCCGCGCTGGGCGAGCCAGGCCACGAACTCGTGGGTGCCGCCGCCGGAATCGGTACGGATGAGTGTCTGCCGACCACGCCGGTAGGTCTTCGGCAGCTGGGCCAGGGCGAGGCGGGCGGCAGTGATGTGGTCGGCGGCGGTGTTGGAGCCCGCGTTCCCCGGCCGCAGCACGCCCACCACCGGCTCGCCGGATCCGCCGCGGCCGTGGTCGACGAAGCCCATCAGTGGGTGATGGCCGTAGGTCTTCTTCCAGGTCGCGGCGGCGTCCTGCTTGTCGGAGTGTGCGATGACGAGCACCCCGTCGAGGTCCACGGTCACCTGCCCGTCGGCGTCCGGCGCCGAAAGACCGGCCAACTTCCACACATGCTCGCGTACTTCGGCGCGGGCGGTGCGGATCGCGGTCAGGGCGCGCTTGCCGCCTGCGGCGAGGGTGCCGATGAGACGGGAGACGGTCGGGTCGGAGGCCACCGGCCCGAAGAGAGCGGGTTCGGCCCGCAGCATGGCGACATCGGCCAGGCAGTCCCCGCCGAGTGCGACCGCCAGGGCAACATCCAGAAGGATCTTGCCCGGATCGTGTACTGCACGCGGCTTGCGCCACGGTGCCAGCGCCGCCGATATCGCCGCGTCCAGGCCTGTCTTGCGAGCTGTCTCCACCAGCAGCACAGATCCGGCCTGCCCCACCACGCCACGGCCACCGCCCTCGACATGCACACGCGGATACGACCCGATACGCTTCTTCACCTGAGGAGTGCAGCTTTCTCTGCGACGAACAGGACCCTAGACAAGTCCCATCGTCCCAGGTCAGCGGCACTCCTCGCTTATTTGATCAAGCCTCGGACACCCACACTCGCGAAAGCGCGGCTCTCGCATCAGGGCCGAGGCGACACGTCCGAGACGTAGGGCGGCGGCAAGGGCAGGATTCGAACCTACGTCCACCCGGAGATCGAGCCGGGCGCTCCTCCGCAGAGCTTCCTCGCCGCCGCCCAGATCCTCGTCGGCCGCGGCCGCGCAGGTCAACCCTTTTTCGCGGGGCAGGACTTGCACGTCACAGCCACTCCTGCGCGGCGGCGCGTTTGCCCTGGCCCGAGAACACCCCCGCGGACCGCAGGGCGCTCGCCATCAGCGGATCGGCAACAGCGACGCCGTGCACCAGCTCCGGCGTACGGCGGAACCGGACGGCCTCCGCGGCCGGCCGGGGCCCGGTCCAGCCGCCGGCCACCGGATCGACCCCATGCCGCCGGCAGACCGCCTCGACCAGCGAACGAGGACAATCGGCCTCACCCCGCAGCACCTCCCAGGGCAGCGGCAGGTCCGCCCACACATATGTGTCGGGGTGCAGCCCGCCGCCGCTCATGCGGTGCCAATAGGCCACATCGGCAGCCATGAGCCGGGGTACCTTGCCAGGACAGACACGGTCCAGGATCTCTTCCTCGCCCAGTTCTGTGAGCAGGGCGAACCAATGCGCCCGGGCTGTGCTCCAGGCCTGTGCGGCCTGGTTCCAGGTCGACGAGTCGTTGCCGGGACGCACGATCATGGTGGTGCGCTCGAGACGGCACCGGTTCCAGGCGTCCTCCAGCAGCTCGGCGACCTCCCGCAGGAAGTGGTTCCAGCGCACCAGCAACCGGATGAGATCGTCGTCCGGCACATGCCCGAGCACTTCGGCGGTGGGGTGGACATGCGCAATCGCGTACCAGTCGGTCCGCTCGGGCTCCGCACGCAGCCGTTGGAACAGGGCGTCGGCGACCTCGTCGTACGGCCGCCGCTGCCTGCCATTGGTGAAGACGCTGCGCATGTTGGCGCGGGCGGTGAGATACGCGATGAAGGCCGCGGTGCCCGGATCGGCGGCGAACAGCTCGTACGGGAGGGTGTGCGCGAGGGCCCCCTTGCCGGTCACGGTGACCTCGCGGCGGCGCTGCTCGTGCACGACCCGGGCCAGCTTTGCCTCCATGCGGCGCAGCAGCCTGAAGCGCTTGTTGTACTGGCGCTTGGACATCTCACCGACGCCGGCTTCCGCACGCTCGGCCCGGTTGAGCCGGTCCATGCCGAAGTCGTTCTCCCCGTACTCCCGGCGGATCTCCTCGCCGGCGCGGCGGATCGCCGCCTCGATCCGGGCGGGATCGTCCCCGGCGTCCGACGGAAGCTCCGGAACGCTCTCGAAGAGGGACGCCACGCGGGCGAGTTGGCGCTGCGCGCCGACGGGGCGGGCGAAGTCCTCGAGCATGGACGTATAGCCGTGCCACAGACTGCGCAGCGAGTGCTCGGCGGCCTTGTCGAGGGCCGCGGCGGCGGTGGGATCGATTTCGGTCCGCTGGGCGTTGAACAGGTCCTGAATCAGCTGGGCCACGTCCTCAGGGCGCTTACGGAGCCCGAGAGAGGCGTGCAACTCCCTGAGTATCTGTTCGGCATGGTGCGACGACATGCCGTCGACCCTGCCATCACGCCCGTCGGGCCTCCACCCGTTTATCCGCCGCTGACCCGCCGGGCGGCGGTGTCGGATCACGACGGCCGACTCGAAGCCGCCGGGCCGCCGCGACCGCCGGTACTGACTGCCGCCGCCGTCCGGGCGGGCCGACGGCCCGCCCGGTGAGCCACCCTCGGGCCGGTCTCAGCTTGAAGTTTAACGTCGCTGGTCACTCGACCTGCTGAGATCAGCGAGATCCGGGCATGTGCAGGGCGGCCGTTCGCCACGCTTCGAGATGTCGAGTAACGAAGTGCGAGAGAACGGCCGCTGCCCATGAGTCTGCCCGTCGATCCGTCCACATGCGAGGCGTTGGGCCTGTTGTCCCGCTTTCGGGTCGAGTTCTACGAGTGCCTGTACAGCCGCGCGGATGCGCTCTTCGAGCTCACCGACGCGGTGCTGTGCGCGGACGGGCCGGTGAAAACCCTGGTCGAGCTCTCCTTGGCGGCCGAGCACCGGCGGGGACATGGCGCGCTGTACGCCGCCCTGGACCGTGGCTGGCTGGAGTCGACACGGTTGCGCCGCGCGCTGGCGGGCCTGCCGCTGCCAAAAGCAGCCGACGGACGGATCGTGCTCGCGGTGGACGTGTCGCACTGGCTGCGGCCCGACGCTCCCACCAGCGGCGAGCGGCTGTTCTGCCATGTCTACGGACGCGGCGACCGCAGCTCGGACCAGCTGGTGCCCGGCTGGCCCTACTCCTTCGTCGCGGCCCTGGAGTCCGGCCGCACCTCCTGGGTCGCTCTCCTGGACGCGGTCCGCCTGGGCCCGGCCGACGACGCGACCACTGTCACTTCCGCCCAACTCCGCGATGTCGTCGAGCGGTTGAAGAGCGCAGGCCACTGGAGACCGGGCGATCCGGACATCCTGATCGTGATGGACTCCGGCTACGACGTCGCCTACCTGACCCACGCTCTCGCCGACCTGCCCGTCGTGCTGGTCGGGCGCCTGCGCTCGGACCGCGTCATGCTCCGCGACCCCGGCCCCGCCCGGTCGGGTCCCCGGGGCGGGCGTCCCCGCCGGCATGGCGGCGTCCTCACGTTCAAGAAGCCCGACAGCTGGCACGAGCCCGACGTCACGACCGCCACGGACACCACCCGCTACGGCACGGCCACCGCGACGGCCTGGGACCGGATGCACCCCCGGCTCACCCACCGCGGACCCTGGCTGAACCACGCCAAGGAAGAACTCCCCGTCCTGCATGGCACGCTGATCCGCCTGAAGGTCGAGCACCTACCCGGTGACCGCGACCCGAAACCGGTCTGGCTGTGGTGCTCGGCCACCGCCGCCGCACCAGCGGATGTGGACCGCTGGTGGCAGTCGTTCCTCCGCCGCTTCGACCTGGAGCACACCTTCCGGCTGATGAAACAGACCCTGGGCTGGACCGCCCCGAAGGTCAGGAATCCCGACACGGCCGACCTGTGGACCTGGCTGATCATCGCCGCCCACACCCAACTCCGCCTCGCCCGGCCCCTCGCCGAGGACCTCCGCCGGCCCTGGGAACGGCCCGCGGAACCCCGTCGCCTCACGCCCGCCCGGGTCCGCCGGGGGTTTCGCAACGTCCGCGCGACAGCAGCCCGCCCGGCAAGCGCGCCAAAACCGTCCCGACCAGGCCCTGGACGGCCTCCGGGCTCGAAGAACAAGCAACGGGCCAGGCGCCACGGCGTCGGCAAGACCGTCAAACGCGCCGAATCGATCAAGGAACACCAAGCCCAGCGAGGTTAAACGCCAAGCTCAGGCCTTGTCGTTGTAATGGATTCGCCCCCTATGACAGCCAGGAAGACCTGCGCAAGGTCGACGTCCAGCTCCGTGAAGCCGACGGCCGGTTGCGAGTCCTTCCCCGAGTGCAACCCCTGTTCGCCATACCCCCTCGGCCGCGACGGCCTCCGGCCGTCCGCCTTGCCCCCGGTCAATGGGTCCGATGGCAGCTCAACTACCGCTTCAGCAGCGCACTGGGGATCCGAGACTGGACGTACTGGCTGGACACTTTCAACATCGCCTATGGGCCAGTGAGTGAAGACGTGTTCTTGTCGACGCCCACTGCTTTCATCGACGAGCGAGGGCCGGTCAGATAGCACCACCATTGCGGCGTGATCAAGCACTGGACTCGTCGGCCTCCGCTTCGGCGTGGGCGGGTTGGCCGAGGTCGGCCAGGAGTCTGTCGATGCGTTCGCTGGTGCAGCGGTGGCGTTCGACCTCGCGGTCCCAGCCGCGTTCGGCCGCGTCGCGGGCGAGAGTGAGTTCGACCTCGCGTCGAGCCCGCAGTCGTGGTGCGTATTCGGGTGTGGTGACGAACTTTGCGCAGGTCAGGTAGAGGTCGCACTCGCAGGGGCCTTCGGCGGGTAGCCGGAGACAGCGGCCGAGTTCGAGTCCGGTCTTGAAGAAGTTGGTCTTGAGCCAGTCGATCGACGTGTCCGGCAGTGTGCCGCTGCGCAGTTCGTCGGCGGCCGGGCCGGCGATGGTGGCGCCGGGGCCGAGCACGGCCTGGTAGTCGCGCAGGACCTCCTGGTCACTGATCTGCGCGTAGACGAGCGCCATGTTCACGGAGGTGTGTCCGAGGACCTTCATGATGGTGTGGAGCTTCGCGCCGCGTTCGGCGAGCTGGGTGCCGACGGTGCGGCGGAACCGGTGGGCCGAGACGGTGCCCCGGCCGGTGCCGCCGCGGCCGCCGGGGCGGACCAGGCCAACAGCCTTGCAGGCGGCCTGGACGAAGACGTCGCCCGGCTCTCCCCGCTGAAGCACGCCAACCTCAACGTGCTGGGCCGCTACAGCATCCGCCCTCGGTCCCCGACGACGGCGGCCTGCGCCCACTGCGCGACCCGATCGCGACCGGGCTCGACGACGAGGACGGCGCGGAGGACTGGCGAGGCCTTCTCCTCAGGCCTTCGGGCTCTCCTCCAGCCAGGTCGGATCTGCAACGAGAGCCTGCAACTCGTTGACGAGCCGTGTCGAGTGAAACCCGTCTGCGGCGGCGTGGTGCACCTGTACTGCCAGGGGGAGCAGGACCCTGCCGTCTCGCTCGGTGTAGCGGCCCAGCGTGAAGATCGGCGCGAGGTGGTCCCACCCGTTGCCGATGTTGAGGTTGAACCCAGTGAAGGACGCCCATGGGAGGCTCGACACGTCGAACGCGTTGGCCGGCAGCTCCCCCTGTGGGAAGAAGTCGGTGGCGCGACTGTGCTCCGCGAGCAGAGGGGCGGCTACGTCGTGGAACGCGCCGAAGTCGGAATCATAGGCGGCCCACACGCACGCGAACGTCTCGCGTTCCGGGTTGAATACCGTGAAAGCAGGGTGCACGACAGGCCAGACGGCCGGCTCACCCGACGCGGTGAGACACATCTTGAACTCATCGTGACGGTTGACGACCGTGGAGAGTGCCCAGACCTGCGCAATGTAGGACTTGCGCTGCGATCGACGCAGTGCCGCAGTGAACGCGGTTACGTCCAACTCCACCGTCATCGAGTACGTGCACGGAACGAGCCGGCGATAGTGCTCGAAGTGCTGTCGGCGCGGCCACGTGTCAAGGTCGATCGGGGTAGGAGCGTCCATCCGCTCATCATGTCAGCCGTCGAGATGGGGACCCAACCGATTGTCGAGACCGCCGGTTCGGACAGAGAGCCGGAAGTCGATCAGTGCTTTCCCTCGCGAGCGTCGGCCACGACCTGACACCTGGTCACTGTCAGAAACAACCCCCTGCGCCGCCGCGCGAACGGGGAGACGGACCTCAGGTCAGGGCCCTGGGGTCATTCAGCGGGTTTCTCCCAGATCGATACATGCCGACTGCTCTCGCTGGTGAAGGGCTCCCCCGTCCATCCGTCCCACCGCTCACGCAACCGCAGTCCGGCGAGCTGAGCCATCAGGTCGAGTTCTGCCGGCCAGACGTACCGGAAAGGGATCGATCTGTACTCACCACGCCCGTCGACGACCTTGACATAGTTCGAACTCATCGCCTGGGTGGCGACGTCATAGATATCGAACGCCCATCGCGTCGGGCTGACGTGGAACGGCACGACGTTCTGCCCCGCCGGGAGCTTTCGCAGATCAGGGGTCATGACCTCGATGACGAAACAGCCACCGGGGTCAAGGTGGGCCGCGACGTTACGGAAGCAGGCCACCTGCTCCGCCTGCGTCGTCAGATTCATGATCGTGTTGAAGACCAGATAGGCGACCGAGAAGGTCCCGCTCACCTTGGTCGTCGCGAAGTCTCCGATCGTCACACCGATCGCATCACCGTCCGGCTTGGCACGCAGCCGGGCAACCATCGCCCGCGACACATCGATGCCATGGACCGGAACTCCCCTGCGTGCCAGCGGCAACGCGATACGCCCCGTCCCGATGCCCAGTTCAAGGGCCCGACCACCGTCGGCGAGCCCCGCCAGAACGTCGACCGCCGGGTCCACGACGCTCGACTCGAACATCTCCGCCGACGACTCGTCGTACGTCGCCGCAACGCTCTCTCCGAAGTAACCGTCCTCGTCGTCCACGGCCGGACCGTACTGCGGAAGGCACCTCCAACGCCTCCGAGTTTTCCCGGCAGTCACAGCTGCGAGGCCGACCTGAGCACACCGCGTCGGCTCAGTCCTGAGTTTCGGCTCCCGACAGGCAACACAGACTGTCCGTATGACAGACGAGCCGACCGTTCAGCTGCTGGACCGCTTCCTGGATGCTGTCCGGCCCATGGGATCGCTGATCTCGGTGTGGGCGCACGGGTCGCTGGCCGGAGGTGACTATCAACCGGGCCGTAGTGACCTCGACTTGATCGCCGTTCTTGAACGCCCCTGCTCGTCCGAGGAGGAAGAGTGGCTCGGCGAAGTGCATGAGCGCCTGGCGAAAGCTGTCCCCCTGGCATCGAAGCTGCACTGCAGCTACCTCGTGGTCTCCGAGCTGGATGATCCCGCCCATCCGCATCTCACCTGGGCCCACGAGGAGTTGATGCTCCGACCCGTCACCCCGGTGACCCGCCGTGAGCTTCATGAGTTCGGGATCGTCCTGCACGGCCGGCCGCCGGCGGCCCTCCTGCCGCCGGTGACCGATCGAGAACTCGCCGACTTCATCACCGAGGACCTGAAGAGTTTCTGGCGGTCTGCCCCGGATCACCCGGAGCTGTGGCTGCGCGATGTCTGGGTCGACCTCGGCCTGCTGACCCTCGCCCGGGCCGGGGTCACACTGCGGACCGGCAAACTGATCACCAAGGCCGAGGCTCTCGACGTACTCATCGAACTGGGCGCCCCGGCAGAGGTCGTGGACGACATCAGGCAACGCCGTTACGGCGACCCCGCCCCCGCGTCAGCACAGTGGCTCGCGCGCAGAGCCGAGCTGACGCTTGCCTTTCTCAGCCCCGCAATCGACCGGATCCTGGCAAGCCACCGCGCCTGACGAGTGGCCGCGTCGCGGTCGGGGCACCCCACGATGCTCTCGGCCGGTCCCAAAGTCGTAACCCCGGTCGGCGTACAGGCGCCGGGGCTTGCTACGCGGGCGTCCCGTAGGCCCCGGATCCGTGGGACGGCGTCCAGCAGCGGCAGAAACCGGGTGACGTCGGGCCCGGCAACCAGTCAGCGAGTGTGGATTCATCTCGAACGGGTTCGCCGGGAGGCTCGTGCTGGCACCGGACATCGGGCCTCTACTGTGGCGGATCCGGACCGACGGCCTGATCCGCAAGGCGCTGAGCACCGCCTTCAGCCGCCCCGGCTATGAGGTCCCGCAGCAGATCGTGGACGACGTGCGGGCCATGACACTCCACGGATCCGTCGCGACGTCGCAGGGCGCCGACGCCTACATGAAACAGCGCCCGGTCCCGGCGAGACTGACTGCCCTCGGGAAGCCACTACTGGTCATCTTCGGCGAGGAGGACCGCAGGTGGCGACCGTCCTCTGCCACCGACTACACCGCCGTTCCGGGTGCAAGGGTCGAGACGCTGCCCGGCCTCGGCCACTCACCCATGCTCGAGGACCCACAACAAACCATGGCGCTCCTCCTGCCCTTCCTCGAAGCCCACGCCCCGGACCTGAACCAGGGGGTGCTTACTGACCGTTCAGAATGAACCGAGCCCGCGATACTGCGCTTGGCAATCTTGGTCAGCACGCTGTGCGGGTGCGTGCTGATCTCGTTCCGGACGACCTGTGCCGGGAGCGGAGGAAATCCGGTGCTGCCCTCTCAGCCGTGGGGCTAGGATCCCGGGCTGATGATGCATGAGAACGAGGTCCAGACCGACGTCGCTTTGGTGCGGCGGCTGTTGACGCTGCAGTTTCCGCGGTGGGCGGACTTGCCCCTCAGGGCGGTGCACTCGGCGGGCACCAACAACGCGATCTATCGGCTCGGGGACGACATGGCGGTCCGCCTTCCCCGTATCGAGGATGCCGTCGAGCAGGTGGAGTTCGAGCAACGCTGGCTGCCACGGCTGGCTCCTCTCCTGCCCGCCGCCGTGCCCGAACCGATCGCCCTGGGACGGCCAGGAGAGGGGTATCCCTTCTCCTGGGCGGTCAGCCGCTGGATCGACGGCGTGCACCCGGCGGATGCAGGGCGCGATGGGCACCGGTTCGCCAAGGACCTCGGCGAGTTCGTCGCAGCGATACGCACGGCCGATGCCGCCGGGGCGCGGCAGGGCTACCGGAGCGGGTCTCTTCGCACCCGCGATGCCTACGTACGGGAGTGGACCGCCAAGGCGGCCGATGTCATCGACGCCCGCGCTGTCCTCACCGCCTGGGAACATGCCCTCGACCAGCCGGAGTGGGACGGACCGCCGGTGTGGACGCACGGCGATCTCATCCCGGGCAATGTCCTGGTCGACGGCGGCGGACTCCGCGCAGTGATCGACTTCGGTGCGGCGGGCGCGGGTGACCCGGCCTGCGACGCGATCGCGGCGTGGACACTGCTCACCGCAGAGACACGGCAGACCTTCCGGGAAGCAGCCGGGTTCGACGACGCGACCTGGGCCCGCGGGCAGGGCTGGGCACTGACATTCGTCGGCGGGATCACCTACTACCGCCACACCAACCCCGCCATGGCCGAGCTGGGACGACGCGCCATCACCGAGGTCCTTGCGGATCCGGCCCGGTGAATCGCACACCCGTCCAGGCCCAGTCGCTGCCTGCAGCCTGAGCGCTGAGCGGACGCGCCCGGGCCGCTTACGCGACACGGGCCTCGTACGAACCCAGCAACGCCGCCCGGGCGGCGGCCGCCCCTCGCGCCGTCACCAGGGTGCCGTCGGCCTCCGCCCGGTCCTGGCGGCACTCGCCGCACAGCTTCTCATCGGCCACTGGCCGGAACAGCCGGGGCTGGACATGCGCACCCGCGCACTCCCGCATCTCCGCGACCCGGGGGCGCGGCGGATCGGCCGGCGCCGGGGCCACGTCCCGCAGCACATGGCGCACCAGCCCACCCGGCCGGTGAATGGCCCGCCCCTGCCCCGGCAGCCCTCGCCGGATCGCGTCCCGGACGCTGCCGACCGTGTGGCCGCACGCCAGCCACTCCGCGGCCAGCGCCGCCAACTGCGGCAGCATGCCGCGCGGTACGCGCAGCCGCGGGTCGAGGGCGTCCAGACCCTCGACGACACGCCGCGCCTCTGCTGAAGGCGATACCACCGGCGCGGGATGGTGGGAGGTGTTCTCCACAAGGGTGTTTTCTGGATGACGTCCGGCGGCCCGGCCAGTCGGCTGACCGGCGGCCGGAGGATCGTCCGCCGGTGCCCCGTCCCGCACCCATACTGCCTCTTCGGCCGTCAACGGCACATTGGACACGAGCTGAACCGTCGCCCACAGCCCACGCGCGCCCTGCCGTCGCCACTCGTGCAGGTATCCCTCGGTCTTCAACTCCCGCTTGGCCCGCAGGAAAGCGCCCTTCTTGATCCCGGCGCGTTCGGCGGTACGCGACAGCGGCTCGTCCGCGCCGTCGGGCAGCGACAGTTGCCAGGCCAGCAGCCGTACGGCATCGGAGGACAGACGCGGATGGCGGATGATCTCGTTCGGTACCTGCGAGAAGAAACGCGCAGGCGCGGTAGCATGCCGAAGCATCCCAGTGCTCCTTCTTCAGCACTCGGTGGTGTAGGCCCTCGCCGCCGGTTGCCGCCGACGACGGGGGCCGCTCCATATCCGCGTACGGAAGCGGAGCAGTGGTCGCGCTCACCGTACATCACGGGACGCGCACACAGGATCACTTTCCGTCAATACGACCACACTTGGGGCACCGGCAGAGCGGATAGCGTCCAGCCGTCTCGATCGGTGGTGCACCGCGCTCGGGCCGGTACGTCCGCCTCTCCCCCCAGGTCCGCCCGCCGTCGCGCGAGACGCGCACAGTGATGTACGCGCCGATGCCCGTCACCACCGTCCCCCGTACCTCTTCGCCTTCTGCCGCAGCCATTCCTTCACGCGCTCCGCCTCTTCCAGTGAGGCCGCGCGCAGGTCGTACGCGCTCACGGTGGCCACGAAGTACACGAATCTGACGCGCCGCAGTTCACCTTCGACACCGATCACCTTGCCGGGGCCGTAAACATCCGTGCCCGTATGCGCGACGTACGCGCCCTGCCCATGCAGCGTTGCCATCGCATCGCCCCTCACTTGTTGTGCCGAACCAGTCACAGAGTGAGGTCATCGCAGGTACGCTCGCCAGAGGGCCGAGCTTGACAAGGGGATTGGCACACACCGGAGTTGCGTATGGCAATCGAAGACAACCCCGAATCCCGCACGAAGTACGGCGAGGAGCTGCGACTCAGGCGCGAGGCCGCCGGGCTCACCCAGGAGGAACTGAGCCAGCGCGCGATCATGTCACGCACGCACATCGCCCACATCGAGGCGGGCCGACGCAGACCATCAGCGGACGACGCGCGACGACTCGACCAGGTGCTTCAGACAGGCGGGGTCTTCGAGCGCTTCCTGCCCGCCCTCAGGGAGGGAAGGGTCGCCGAACACTTCGCCGAGGCAAGGGAGTTGGAGCAGCAGGCGACGGCGATCAGGGTGTACGCCCCCAAGCTGGTGCCCGGCATCCTCCAGACGGAGACGTACGCACGGGAAGTGCTCGGCTCGGGTTTCCCTCCCAAGACCGATGAGGAACGTGACAAGTTGCTCGTCGCACGCCTCGAACGCGCCCGCATCCTCGTCGACTTCAGGTCCCCTGTCGTCTGGACACTGTTCGACGAGGCGGTACTACGGCGCCCGGTCGGTGGCCCAGCGGTCATGTGCGACCAGCTCCGTCACATCGTCGAGCTGGGCGAGCGCCGCCGCATCCGCGTCCATGTGCTCCCCTTCTCGGTGGGCTATCACGCACTGCTGGAGGGCTTCGTCTCGCTGATGTGGTTCGAGGACCTGCCACCCGTCGCGTACGTGGAAGGCCTGAAGACGGGCCGGGTCCTGGAGGTTCCATCCGTGGTGCGCGCGTGTCAGGTGGCCTACGATCACGCCATGGGCGACGCACTGTCGCACCGCAAGTCCCTGGCGCTGATCAGATCGATTGCGGAGGATTACGAGCATGCGCAGCAGTAGTGAACACGTCAGCATCCCCGACGCCTCGGCCCTGCCGATGTGGCGCAAGTCCACATATAGCGGCGGCAGCAGCGGCGACTGCCTGGAGGTCAGCGATGCGTATATCGCGGCCTGGCGCAAGTCCACATACAGCGGGGGCGACAGCGGCGACTGCCTGGAGGTCAACGACACCTGCCCCGCCTGCGTCCCGGTCCGCGACAGCAAGAACCCCCATGGTCCGGCCGTGGTGTTCACCTCACCGGCCTGGACGTCCTTCGTGGCCGCCGTCAAGGACGCTGACCTCGGCCCTGCCTGAACCTTGCCTCCGGCCGTAGGTTCTGCGTCCGGCGGATCAAGGCGTCGTAGGCTCCGGGCCATGCACAGCACCCGCCAGTGATCACGATGCTCCGCGTCGGGCTCCACCCGAGGCCGGGCAGCATGGACGGGCGTCCGGCAACAACCGTTGCATTTGCCCTTACTGTTGGTCCGTCAGCTCCTCGCAACCCACCCCAACAGCTTTCCCCGAACTTGATCAAGATTTGACGCATCCCTAACCTGTTGCGCATGGGCACAGGGGGACACGTGATCGACGGAAGATTCCAGCTGATCGAACAGCTCGGAAGCGGGGGAATGGGCACGGTCTGGCGGGCGACCGACACCGTGCTGCACCGGGAAGTCGCGCTCAAGGCCGTGCGGTCGGACGCGGAGGCGTCGGACGTCTCGCGCGAGCGCGTACTGCGCGAGGCACGGGCACTCGCCCGGCTCAACCACCCCAACGTCGTGACCATCCATCACATCGTCGACGCGGATCCCCACCCGTGGCTCGTGATGGAGCTGGTGTCCGGACCCTCCCTCCAGGAGCGGCTCGCGGCCGGCCCGATGACGCCCGTGGAGGCGGCCCGCACAGGCCGCCAGGTGCTGGCCGCGTTGAGGGCCGCCCATGCAGCCGGCATCCACCACCGGGACGTCAAACCCGCCAACGTACTCATGCGCGCCGACGGAACGGCCGTGCTCACCGACTTCGGGATCGCAGGGCTGCGGGGCTCCACCTCGCTGACGGCCACCCATGAACTCGTCGGCTCACCCGAGTACATCGCGCCCGAGCGCATTCGCGGCCACGACGACCACCCCGCGTCCGACCTGTGGTCGCTCGGCCTGGTGCTGTACGTATGCGTGGAGGGCGTCAGCCCGCTGCGGCGGGCGACGACGTTCGCCACCCTCGCCGCAGTGTTCGACGAACCGGTGCCGTCGCCGGTGCGCTCCGGCCCGCTCGCACCCGTACTCCAGGCGCTACTGGTACGCGACCCGGCGGCCCGCCCGAACGCGGAGCAGCTGGACGCAATGCTGGCGCAGGTGGAATCCGCCCAGACGCCGGACTGGGCGCAGCCGACGGTCACCGCTTCGGTACCGCCGTCCCTTCCTCTCGGGCACCCACCCACCCAGCTGGACACCCCGAGGCCCGCCCCCGCGCCGGACCGGCCGCGAAACCGAATAGTCGTCGTCGCTGCCGTGACCGCCGCGGCGTTGGCGGCCACGGCGACGACCGCGCTGGTGCTCACGCTGCGCGATCAAGGAAACGACGAGGCGAGCGGGAAGGTGGGCTCTTCGCCGAGCACGACGTCCTCGCAACCCGCGACCACCGCCCCGAGCTCCGCGCCCGCGCAGACTCCCACCGCAACGGAAGACCCAACGGCGGACGCAACGCCGGAACCGACGGCAGATGCGACGGCGGACCCGACAGCCGACCCGACGGCTGAGGCGACGCAATCGGCCGCCCCGGTCAAACAGCCTCCCCAGTCAGGCGGCCACTGGATCGCCCAGCTCTATTCCGAGCCCGTCAGCTCGGGCCTCGCCGCGCGTGATCAACGGCTCGCCAAGGTTCGGCAGTCGGTGCCCGAAGCGCAGGTTCTCCGCAGCGACGACTATGCGTCGCTGAACCCGGGTTACTGGGTGATCTACGCCCCGGGCCCGTTCACCGACGGCCGCTCCGCACTGTCCTTCTGCGCGGAGCGCGGCAGAACCACGGACAACTCGTGCATCGGCCGCTACCTGAGCACGAGTTCGGCCGACCACTCCCTCCAGTGCCACCCCCCGGTCGGCCGGCCGACCGGCCGCTGCTCCCGTTCCTAGCGCGTTCCACCACAGGAAATGGGTTCTGTTGGTCCCCGACGGGCGGTGTCGCCCGTCGGAGTTCCACCTCACGCCCGACCAGGCCGAAGGTCATGGCCGGGCTGCATCGGCGGGCTGTTCTGTGGCCACGTCGAAGGCAAGGGCGCTCAGGAAGGCCAGGGCGAGCATGGCCGGCGTGATGTGCCGGTGCCAGGAGGTCCAGTGCCTGACCTGGTAGTGGTCGAGTCCGACCCGGCCCTTGGCGGCCTGGTGAGCGAGCCGACCGCCATCCTCCTCATCGGGATCACCGGCTCCAGGAAGACGAGCCTTGCCCAGGCCCTGGCCGACCGCGGCCTGCCCCGCCTCAGCGTCGACGAGGAGATTGGACCAGTCGGTTCGGCATGGTGTCCATGCTGCCGCAGTACCCCCGGGGTCAGGCGGCAGGCGTGTCCCAGACGGTGATCTCCAGACGTCCCGTGCCCTGGACCGGCGCGGTGAGGACGCGAAGGTAGGCTGTACGGCCCTCGCCGGTCAGCAGGCAGAACCGGTCGCCAGGCTTGACCTCCGTGGTGTAGGTGCCGTTGGTCCGGACACTCTCGGCGCACTGCGTGGCCGTCGGCGCGGCACCCGAGGCCGGCAGCGGGGCCAGGTTCTCGGCATATCCCGGCACGGACAGCTCCACGGACCCGGTCGGCGCCCCGAAGGTGACGTCTGCGCCGGCGATGTCCGAGCCCGTGACGGTCGGTTCCGTGGTGTCCAGGTCGACGGAGGACCCGCGGTTGGTCGTGTCGGCCGCCACGGCCTTCGGCCCGAACACCGCGCGCACGGTACCGGCGGTCTCGGTAGGCTGCTCGGGAGCATCGGACCCCGTCGCGGCGGTGGACCGTGTGGGCGCCGGCTCCACGCTCTTGTCATTGGTGTCGCCGGAGGAACCGGACCGGCTCACCAGCACCGTCACGAGGATCCCCACGAGCGGAATCACGATCCCCACGACCCACCAGGCCCAGCGCGGCTGCTGGTGCGACCCATCCGGCGGACCCGTCGACGTGGTGTACTCCCCGGTCATGTGCTCCCCGTCTCCCCTTGGATGCCAGCGATTACCATAGCCACACAGGCGCGCCAAGGAGTACATCGAGAACCAGAAGCGCCCCGCCTGAGCGGGGCAGCATTCCGAAGCGACACGGCGGCGCTCCGCGCCGCCCGGCTCAGGATGCGATTCCTCCCGGGCGTGAACGCCCGGGGCCCTCGCAAGGACAGGCTGGAGATCGTGCGGTGGCCGCACCCAGGACTCAGCCCTTCTGGCCGGTCCGCCACCTCAGTAGCTGTTCGTGGCACCAGCTCGTCCCACGGGCCTCGGTCTCTGCGGGAGCGCTCGCACCACCAACACCAACGAGTGGTCTTTCGGATGGTGTTGACGCCCGGCGGCTCTGGACGGCGGTGCCGCTCACCGTCGCTCCCTGCTTGGGCTGCCAGACTGGGCAGGAAGAGACGTTCGCTCGGCACCCGTATTCTCTGAACTGGCTGTTGCCGGATGGGCGTTGTTGACGGGACCTCACGTCCGAGTTGCGGCAGCGAGGACGGCAGTGAGCGCGGCGGTAGCGTCGAGGAGGGCACGGGAGCGGACCTCGATGCTCGCGTCTCGGGCCGCCAGCGCGGCTCGGACGTCGTCCGATCCGTTCCCGTGCCGCAGGTCCGGCATCAGGGCCCGGAGTGGGTCAATGCGGTACCCGGCGCTGCGTAGCTGGTGGACGATCCGGGCATCCCGAGCTTGGGCCGGTGAGTATCGTCGCGTTCCTCGTGGGGGGACCCGGTCGGGAACAACGAGCCCCTCGGCGTCCCAGTGCCGCAATGTCGATGGGCGCACTCCGAGCGCGGAGGCGAGTTCGGAGACGCTCATCGAGTCCGATGGGCGTACGTCTTCGATGGGCTCGGCAGAGATCGCCTCTGCCGCCTCCTTGGCAAGCTTGAGGTCCGTGCGCTCCCGGTCGAGTCGGGCGTGTGCCGCGTCGAGAAGTGCAAGTACCTCCGAGGCCGGGCACTGATGTGCAGCACGAACGATCCGTTTGGCCTCAACCGGACCCGTGCCGACTGCGAGAGCTCGGTAGGACAGCGCGGAATGCAGGTGACCCTCTCCGTAGATCCGGTAGCCCGCAGCTGTGCGCGTCGCCGGCGGCAGCACACCGTCGCGCTCGAGATTACGCACCTGCTGAACTGAGTATCCGGCACGTCGCGCGACATCGACTGTGCGCATGGCCGACGACTTGAGAGTTGGCATCCGCTCCCCCGTTGCTTTTCGGCTCAAAGTCTCCACAAGCACCTTAATGAAACGCTTGAGAACATGACCATCGACGAGATCATCGACTTCATGCAGGACCTCGATGGAGTCCTGGCCGTCAGGCCGGGACCCGACGACGGCTCACCAGAGATCAGTTGGGGGGATACGTTCTTCTACTACTCTCCTGACGGTGTCGCGCCGAAAACGACTCAACCGTTCGCGACGATCGTGACGAAGAACTACCCAGGCGACGAGAGATCGCGCCTGGACCGCCCGGACACGTTCCGCGTCAATATCGCCGCTGGGAAGGAAGCCTTCGTCGACCGGACCGGCCACGCGCCGCGCGAACCGGCCATCGACGACGACCCCAGCGTCACCGATGCCGTGATGGCACACCCCGTCTACGGCTCCGTGGGCTGGCTCGCGGTGGTGAATCCGGGCCAGCGGACCGATACGGCAACCTGCGACCTGCTCCGCAATGCCTATCACCTCGCACGTTCGCGCTATGAGCGACGTACTGGGTAATGGCCGGGCACTTCTCTGATCTTCACTATGCCCCGGTTCAGGCCCTTGACCGCTCGCCGGCGGCGACCGTGCGGCCGGCGACTTCGTGGAAGGTCGGCAGGCCGAGATCGACAGTGGACCGCTCGTCGACCTGGGCGAGCTTTTGCTCCGCTCCGGCGAGGCTGACCTTGAGACCCTCGACCTCGCCGCGCCAGCCCTCGCGTTCGGCTTCCGCGATTCGGTCGAGCAGGTTGTCGCGGATCTGCACGATCCGGTCGCGCTGAGCCGGGTCAGGCCGCAGGAGACTGCATCTGAGGCAACCGTGCTCATGGACGCAACCGGTCCCGTAGGCTCGGCCGCAGTCGCCCAGGGCGACCCGGCGGCGTTCGAAGTGACCGAGGAACTCGCCTGCGGGAGTCTGCCGGCCCTCGCGGCCGGACCCGGCCCGGCCGGTCCTGGCGCACCCAGATGATCCGTAATGCCGCTGCCGGCGCGGCCGATGGGATGCGGACGAGCGGCGGGGGTCCTGAACGGCTGCTATAATCATCGCGTTGCCTTCGGCGCCCCCAGTGCGAGCGTCCGGAGGCTTTTTTCATGCCTTCTGACACATCCTCACCTACCACACACCCCACCACCAGCTACCGTGCCCTGCTCCGCAACCGTGAGTTCGCGGGCTTGTACGCGAGCTTCACACTGACGGTCGCCGCGAGCACCTTGTCGGGCTTCGCGCTCGGCACGCTGGTCAACCACCAGACCGGGTCCCCGTTTCTGACCGCCGTGAGTATGTACGGCGCCACGTTCGCGACGGTGCTCGGCGCGTTGACGCTGATGTCGGTCGCGGACGGGAGCCGTCCCCGACGGACGCTCGTCGCGCTCCAGTGCGTGTCGCTGGTGGGTGTCGCTGCGCAGGCGATCCCAGGGTTGCCCCTGGCTGCCCGGTTCGGTCTGCTGCTGGTGCTGGGGTTCTTCCAGTCCCTGGGGACCGGCACGCGGATGGGGCTGCTCGCCGAAGTCGTTCCGACCTCCGCGTATGCGCTGGCCCGTTCGCTGATGAACATCACCTCGGGTGGCATGGCGATCCTCGGCTACGCCATCGGCGCCATGCTGCTGCGGTACGTGAACCCGCAAGAAGTCTTCATCATCGCCGCGGCCCTGACCGGACTCGGGTTGGTCGTGGTGGCGACGACCATCCGGGAACACTCGATCCGTCTGACCCGTCGCCCCGGACTGCGTCAGACCTGGACGACGAACGTCGCACTCTTCTCCCACTCCGGCCAACGGGCGCTGCTGTTGAACCTGTGGGTCCCCAACGGCCTGATCGTCGGCTGCGAGGCTCTGTTCATCTCCTACGCTCCGGATCACGCCGGCGCCCTCCTGGCCGCCGGATCGGCGGGCATACTGCTCGGGGACCTGACTGTCGGGCGACTGCTCACCGCTGACCAGCGACGCCGTTACGCGTTCGCTCTGCGGCTGCTGCTCGCTGTCCCTTACCTGCTGTTCGCAGTCCACCCGCCCATGCTGGTGGTGACGGCCGCGGTGTTCATTGCCAGTGCCGGTTTTGCCGCCACCCTGCCTCTCCAGGAGCAGCTTCTCGCGCTGACCCCCGATCCCGTCCGCGGCCAGGTCCAGGGCGTCGAGTCCGCCGGCCGGATGACGTGGCAGGGCATCGGGGCCGCGATCGCCGGCGGGGTCGCCCAGCACCTCACCCCCGGCGCCGCGGTCACCGCCCTGGCCGCAGTCTCCATCGCCATCACGGTCGGCTCCCGGCCGTTCGTGGTCCGTGCCCGTTCCGTCAGTGTCGAGAAGACCAGCACATGAATGACACCGGCTGGTGGCCGGTTGCACCGACAATTGACGCGGTCTCAGCCCTCAACACCCCGGCCCTACGAGCGGAGTGCTCTGCGCGTTTGTTCAAGCCGGGCGTCGATGCCTTCGTCGACACGTCACCCGTGACAGAGCCGACGTCACGTTCGGATGGAGTCCTTGCCGACGTATCGCGGTGGCAGCCATGAGGACATCGGGCTCTGATAGCCGCTGTTTGACGTTCATTTCAGCTTAACTTCCTCGACTCTCATGGTCATGGGGACGGTGGTCGAGATCAGTAGCCTCACACTGCCTGGAGCCACCCGGGCCCCACCCCACCCCCACGCCTCGCTCAGAAGAAAGAGAACTCTGACCATGCCAGATCAAAGCTCGGCGCACTCAACTCCCACCAAGGCCAACCGCCGTAACTTTTTGATGCTGTCGGGTGCCGCCGCGGTCGCCTCCGTTGTCGGGGGAGCCGTTCCCGCCGCTGCCGCGACCGAGACGATCGGCAGGTTCAGTTCGTATCCGTTCGCACTCGGCGTCGCTTCAGGTGATCCGTTGGCCGACTCGGTGATCCTGTGGACACGCCTTGCCCCGGAGCCGTTGGCGATCGGATCCGGTATGCCGCAGAAAAAGTTCCCTGTTCACTGGCAGGTGGCGGACGACGAGAAGTTCAGTCGGATCGTCCGCGAGGGTCAGACGTTCGCGCTGCCCGAGCACAACCACTCCGTGCACGTCGACGTCCAGGGACTCGCCCCTGACCGTTGGTACTACTACCGCTTCCGCTGCGGCTCCGAGCTGAGCCCGGTCGGCCGTACGCGCACGCTGCCCGCGCCCGGCGCGCATGTCGAGAAATTCACGATCAGCCATGCCTCCTGCCAGAACTGGGCAACCGGCTATTTCACGCCGCTGGAGTACATGGCCGAGGACGACCTGGATCTGGCATTTCACCTGGGCGACTACATCTACGAAGGCGCGATCACGGCTGCCGCGCCGCGCAACGGCGCTCCCATCACGGACGAGATCCGCGCCCAGTGCAAGACCCTCGACCAGTACCGGCTGCGCTACTCCCTCTACAAGACGGACAAGGGCCTGCAGGCCGCGCACGCCGCGTATCCATGGGCCATCGTCTGCGACGACCACGAGGTCAGCAACGACTACGCCGGTGGTGCCAATCAGTGGCCGAGCCAGTTGGAGCGCAGGGCAGCCGGGTACAAAGCGTGGTGGGAGAACATCCCCACACGGCTTCCCGCGCCCGTCGGCCCTGAGATGCGCATCTACCGCCGCTTCGCGGTCGGTGATCTGGTCCAGTTCGACATGCTCGACAGCCGTCAGTACAGAATCGCTGACAACGACCCCGTGGTGTCGAGGATCGGGGACGTCCAGGAGAAGTGGCTGCTCGACGGTATCAAGGCGTACGACACGACGTGGAATTTCCTTGCCCAAGGCCAGCAGTTGGGTGGCGTGACGACGAACAGCCCTACGCGAAACCGCATCTACAAGGCGTACTACGACCAGAACGTCAGCCCGATCATTCTGTCCGGCGACATGCACTGGACCATCGCCCAGGATTCGCTGCTCGAGATTCCGCGCGCCGACAGCCCGATTGTGGGCTCCGAGTTCATCGTGACGTCCATAACGTCGACGGGTGACGGACCTGGAAGTCAGTCCACGAAGGACGGATGGCTGAAGAATCCCTGGGTGAAGTATGTCGATGGCTACCGTGGATACATCCGCTCCGTGATCACACCACAGGGCGTGTCCAGCACCCAGCGTGACGTCCAGTACATCACGCGGCCCAACGCCCCGATCTGGGACGCACAGCACTTCCACATCGAGGCCGGGAAGCCGGGCATCCAACTCGCCTAGCCTGCAAGGGCCCTTGAGGCGCAAAGTGTGAGGTACGGGGGCGCGGCGGCCGTGCGCCGGCCGCGCCCTCGGCCTCGCCTGTCGCGAGCGGTCAGTGGCCCCCTGCGGATGCCGGACCATGCGGGCGCGCACTCGACCTGGGCGCGCTCCTCGAGCTCTGAGCGTCACCGCACGCCGCAACGACGGACCTACGCCTGTGGCTGCCAGACGTAACGGACGTCCGGCTCGCGTTCCTCGTTGTTCCGGCCGTCCGTGCGCTCAGCCTCGGTGAACCCATGCCGCTCGTAGAACCGTTGTGCCGGTTCGTTGACCTGGAACGTCCACAACTTCAGGCCTCCCGGCCGCTGTTGCTTGGCCAGGGCCACGAAACGGTCGCCCAGCCCCCGGCCGCGCCACGACGGATCGAGGTAGAGCTGTTCCAGCTCTTCGCCGTCGAGCACCAGGAGTCCGACCACGCGGTCCTCCGCGGTCGCCACCCAGGTCTCGTACTTCGGCACGACCACGTACGAGAACCAGTCCCGCACCTCCTGGTCGGTGTGCGCGCGGCGCACGGTCGGCAGGGCGGCGGCGAAGGAACGCAGCCATACGTCGGCGACATCGGCTGCGTCGGAGTCGACCGCACGTCGGAGGACGAGCTCGTCACTGTTCACAGCGCGGGACCTTCGCAGATGGACGGTGCCGGTGCAAGCGAATTGGCCCCGGACTCCGCCTGTACCTCCCGGCCGGCCGTCCCTCGGCGGCTCCCTGAGCCGGCCGATTCGCTGGCCCGTCTCTCAACCTGTCGGGGTCGGCCACCTCGCCGGCTGAGTGTGCTGACCGGCCGGCTCAGCGGGCTCGGTCGTAGACGAGAGCCAGCGCGCCGTGTTCGCCTACGGCCTGGCTGACGAGCGTCCACTGCCCCGTGGGCAGGTCGTCGTCGAAAAGCCGCGGCCCACCACCGAGAAAGACCGGAAAGGTCGTGAGCGCCAGCCGGTCGACCTTGTCGGCCGCCAGCAGCGCCTTGATGATGCTCACGCTGGAGAGCACGAGAATGTCACCGCCTTCGGTCGCCTTGAGGTCGACGACCACCTCGGCGGTCGGCTTGTCGACGATCGTGGTCCGCTCCCACAGCGCCTCGCCGAGGATGGAGGAGAGGACCACCTTGTCGGTGTCGACGAGCCACTTGGCGAAGCTCTCATCGCGCGGGTAGCTAAGCGTGACCGTGGGGGCCACGGCATGCGACGCGCCGTGGCTCCCGGATTCGGTGCCGGCATCAGCTCCGTCAGCAGGGACGGTTGCTGTTGTTGAGCGACACGCTGGTCGAGCCGCCGTAGCCGGACAGCGTCAGGGTGTTCGAGCCGGAGACGGGCACAAGGTAGTTGGTCGGCGTCAGGGTGACCGTGACTCCGGCCGGTATGCCGCTCGGAGCGGACAGGTCGACCTGCTGCGTGGTGCCCGACGCGCTCGGGACGTAGCTCGAGTCCGAGCTGACCTGGAGGCCCATCCAACTGGTGATGCTGACGGTGAACTTCCAGGTGCTGCCGGCCGGTACACCGGTCGTCGAGGTGATGGTGAAGGCGAGCTTTCGGTTGAGGGCCGGTCCGACGCAGGTCCGGCCCAGCGTCGCATCCTGAATCCCCACCGTCGCACTCGCGGAAGCCGGGGCCGCACTGGCCGCGCCTCCGCCGGCCAGCATGGTCGCAGCGGACACGGCAAGCGTGCCCACCGCGGAAAGAAGGCGACGGCTCGCCGGCCTCTTGGTCATCTGCATTCCAGCTCCTCCCCGCCGCACATGCGGCGATCCGGAATCCCGGTCCCGCACCGGGACCGGGCCGTGCTCGGGCATGACGGTCACGATCTCCCCCGCAAACCCGGAGCAACATAACGAGCCGGAGGTGACAGGGGACGGGAATCCGTAAGCCTTCTCACCTAAACCCGATTGACCAATAAACCTGATTGGCTGACTTTTTCTCTGGCGCTGCGCACATCGGATCAGGGCCGGCGGTCACGTTCCGGGAAGAGGGTCCTGTTCGACCTCGTGACGGCGGGTCCTGATGTCCGGCTGCGGGGCCGGGTGCAGCTTGGCGTCGCACCCCGGGCCGAGGCCGGTACGGCGGGAGGCGGCGCCGGTGAGCGGGCGGCCGCAGAGGCGACACCAGACCGGGCGGCGGCCCGCAGGCGGGGATGGCTCTTCCTCGGATTCGAATAGCTGCACCTGATGTGTCTACCAGGCGGGCCGGCCCGCCGTAGAGTCGCTTCCCATGACGGCGACAGCCCAAGAGGCCTTCCTGCGTGGCTTTCATGCCCAACACCCGGCGGTGACATCGCGTTTCATGGCACGCGGCCGGGCCGCCGACGGCCGCTCCAGCTACGAGATCCTGCGGGACCGGGTCCATGGACGCCGTCGTGTTCTGGATCTCGGCTGTGGCGATGGCCTGTTGCTGGAACTCCTGGCCGGGTCCGAGTCCGACGAGCGCGAGGTAGCCGGAGTGGATCTGTCGCCCGCCGAGCTGGAACTGGCCCGTCGGCGGCCTTTGTTGGCCGATGCGGCGTTGCTGGAGGCAAGGGCGCAGGACCTTCCGTTCACCGACGGAAGTTTCGACGCGTGCGTCTCCCACATGGCGTTGATGCTGATGAGCGACGTCGAGCAGGTCGCTGCGGAGGTGGCCCGGGTACTGAGACCCGGTGGTGTGCTGGCCGTCGCACTGGGGGGCGGGGCCGTCGGAGGCGAGGCGTACGAGCTGTTCCTCCGGCTGCTCAGGCCCGTTGTCGAAGCGGTTCCTCCCGGGCAGCGGATACCCACGCTGGGCGACAGGCGCACGCGGGACCGCGACGGGCTCGACGCGGTCCTCGGGCCGGCCGGATTCATGCCGGTCGGGTGGGACACCGTCCGGATCGATCTCAGCGGCTCGATCGAGCAGGTGTGGGAGACCGTGTCGGGTCTGTACGACCTCGGGCCGCTCGACGCACGAACCATCGGAACGTTGCGTGCGAGGTTCGCCGCCGAGGCTCGAACGGAAGCGCGGTCGGACGGCACCATCGCATGCGCCATGAAGGCGCACATAGCGACATCGCGACTGAGGTGATTCCGTCGAGAGAGCGGCCGTGGGCCGGCCGAGCTTCAGGCGTGAGCCTTGTTCAGGCGGCGTGGACCTGGCAAAGGGCGCAGCACACGCGCCCGCGTCACAGCGCCACGTCGTCCCATTCGCCGAGGAGGATGTCGCCCAGGTCCGCGCCGGGTTCTCCCGCGCCGTTATGGAGGGCCTGTTCGGTCCAGATGACCTTGCCGCCGGAGGTGTAGCGGGTGCCCCAGCGCGAGGCGAAGCGGGCGACCAGAAACAGTCCGCGTCCGCCCTCGTCCGTGGTGGCCGCCCGGCGCATGTGGGGTGAGGTGCTGCTGCTGTCGGACACCTCGCAGATCAGGGTGCGGTCGTGCATCATCCGTACGCGGATCGGCTCGGTGCCGTAGCGGATCGCGTTGGTGATCAGCTCACTGAGGATCAGTTCGGTGGCGAAGCCGATCTCGTCCAGCCCCCACACCTCCAGCTGCCGGCCGCATGCGGCGCGCACCGGGGCGACCGCGGCCGGGTCGGAGGGCACGTCCCAGCCGACGACCTGGGCGGGGTCGAGCAGGCGGGTGCGGGCGACCAGCAGGGCGATGTCGTCGCTGGGGCGGGCGGGTAGCACGGTGTCGACGACGGCCTGGCACAGCTCCTCCGGGGTGCCGTCTGCGCGCCCGGCCAGCGCTGCGCGCAGGAGGTCGAGTCCGGTGTCGATGTCGCGGCCCCGGTCCCGTACGAGGCCGTCGGTGAACAGGACCAGGCCGCTGCCTTCGGGCAGGCGCAGCTCGGCGGTCTCGAAGGGCCCCCCTCCCAGGCCCAGGGGCGGCGAGGCGGGGACCTCGGGGAAGTCCACGCTGCCGTCGGGACGGATGAGCGCGGGTCCCGGGTGACCGGCCCGCGCCACGGTGCAGAGGCCGGCCACGGAGTCGTAGATGGCGTACAGACAGGTGGCCCCGGTGACGCTGCTGCCGTTGTCGCCGCCTGCTTCTTCCTGATCGATGCCGGTGACCAGTTCGTCGAGGTGCGCGAGGAGTTCGTCCGGGGGCAGGTCGAGGCCGGAGAAGTTGTGGACGGCGGTGCGCAGGCGGCCCATGGTGGCGGCGGCATGCAGGCCCTGGCCGACCACATCGCCGACGACGAGGGCGACCCGGGCCCCGGGGAGGGGGATCACGTCGAACCAGTCGCCGCCCACGCCGGCCTGTGCCGGCAGGTAGCGGTAGGCGACGTCCAGGGCGCTCTGCTCGGGCAGGCCGCGGGGCAGGAGGCTGCGCTGGAGGGTGACGGCCATGGTGTGTTCGCGGGTGTAGCGGCGGGCGTTGTCGATGCTGACCGCGGCACGTCCGGCCAGCTCCTCGGCGAAGGAGACGTCCTCCTCCCCGAACGGCTCGGGGGTCTGCGCACGCCAGTAGTTGACCATCCCCAGGGTCACGCCCCGCGCCTGCAGCGGTGCGGTGATCAGCGAGTGGAACCCGTATTCCAGGATCTTCGCGGTCAGTGCGGGGTCCTGGGCCCGCCAGCCCGGTGCACCGGCCAGGTCGGGTTCGAGCACCGCGTGGCCGGCGGCCAGACCTGCGGCCATCGGCGTGCTCGGCAGCCAGGTGAGTGGCGTGCCCACCGGGTAGAGGGGCGGGTCCGGGCCGACCCCGCGGAGAGCGGTGCGGTGCATGCCCGCCGTACCCGACGGTTCCCCACCGTGCAGCACGGGGTCCAGCAGCTCGACGCTGACGAAGTCGGCGAACCGTCCCACCACGACCTGCGCCAGCTCCTCCGCGGTGCGTACGACATTCAGGGTGGTGCCGATCCGCACCCCGGCGTCGTACAGCAGCTGCAGACGGGTCCGCGCCGTCTCGGCCCTGTCCGACAGGGCGCGCAGTTCGGTGGCGTCCCGCAGCGTCGCCACACAGCCCAGAGGTCCTCCCTCACCCTCCGTGGGCCGTACGTTGACCCCCAGCAGACGATCCCCGGCCGGACAGACCTCGTCGGTGGCCGCCCGGCCCGACGTCAGAAGCTCGGCCAGCCCCGTGTCCAGGCCCAGCTCGGTGACGTGGCGCTGCTCCGCGTCCGGCGGCAGCTCCACCAGTCGGCGCGCCTCGTCGTTGGCCAGCAGCAGCCGACCGTCTCCTCCGACGATGAGGACGCCTTCCCGGACGGAGTGCAGGACCGCGTCGTGGTGCTCGTACATGCGGGTCACCGCTGCGGGGCCCAGGCCGTGGGTCTGGCGCCGCAGCCGCCGGCTCACCAGAGCGGCGCTGCTCGTGGCCAGGACGACCGCGACGCCGGACGCGATCAGGAGGACCGGCAGCCGTTGGTACAGCACGTCGTTGACGTTCCCGACCTTGATCCCGGCCCCCACCCCGCCGACGACCTTGCCGTCGGCCGTGGTGACGGGGGCCACCGTGATCACAGAGGGCCCCACGGATGTGTTGGTGGTCTCCGTAATGGGCTTGTCGAGCTTCGGCACGGCGCCGACGAGGTGTTTCCCTATCAGCCTCGGGTCGGGGTGGGCGTAGCGGATCCCGGACGGGGAAAAGGCAACGACGGCATCGACGCCGGACGCCTTCTGCGCCGCCAAGACCCGCGGCTCGAGCACGGCGGTCGGATGGGCGCTGGTCATCGCCGCTGCGGTCCCCGGTGCGCTCGCGAACGCCGTGGCGACGGCAAGCGTCTGGTTGCGCGCGTCCCGAACAATCTCGTGCCGGGCCTGCAGCACCAGCCCCACCAGGGTGGCGAAGATCAGCAGTACGGCAAGGGCCATCTGCAGAATGAGCACCTGACCGGCGACGGTACGCACACTGAACAGAGACCGCAGCCGACGACCGGTGAGTGGACTCGGGGATCGGTCAGAATCTCCGACCATATCCCTTTTCTAGCACTATCCGATCGGCGAGGTGCAGCGGCGGTGACACGCCCGGTTACGGCCTCGGCCCGCATGCTGACAAGGCACCGACAGGGGCCTGTGCGTGTGCGGGCACGCCTGCGCCGTCGAGGCGGCCGCCCGCGACATCGCGGAACTCGCCCCGGAGCTCGTACTGCTGGATCTTCGGCTGCCCGGAACACAGGAGTCCGATGCGGTGCGCACCCGGGTCCCGGCTCAGGCCGACGCCGAGCGCGGCGACGCTCGGGGGTCACCACCAGTTCGGTGCAGCGTCGCGCAGGGAACGGTTGCGCCGAAGGGGGTCATGAGAGGCTCACACCTCCTCATGCGGTTGCACAGTGTGATTACATGTCACGGTCAGTGACATAAATATGCCTCCGTCACTGCTTTCTCGAGTTCCCCTGTCCCCCCGGCGAGGAGCCCCCATGTCCTCCACCTTCCGCAGAAGCCACACCGGGCGACCGCCCCTGGTGTCCACCGCCTGTGCCGTCGCCGTCGCCGCCACCACCGCAGCCCTGTTCTCCGCCGCTCCTTCGGTCGCGCATGAGGTGCCCGACGGCTCCGGCTCCCACTCCCACCAGGAGGCAAAGGCAAACGTCCTGCCCGGTGAGGCCGAGATCCTCGGGCAGGAGCACGCCGACGCCCACGCCATGCTCCGCAAGGCCGCTCAGTCCCTTGTCGACGACTATCCGCAGACCACCCGCACGGCACGTCTCAAGGCACTGACCGAGTCCCAGGCCAAGACCAACGCGAGCTTCGACAAGACGGAGTACGGCGCGTTCAAGGAGTACTTCGACTCGCCCGACTTCGGCGACCACATCGCGCTGCTGCCCACGGGCAAGGTGCTGCTGTTCTCCTTCGAACGGATCGAGACCAACCCCACGAAGGAGCCCGCGCCCACCCAGGTCATCGGCAAGGAGAACGCCGGGCGCGCCTATCTGTGGGACCCGGCCAAGGGAACCGGCCCGTCCGCGTTCAAGAAGGTCACACCGCCCTCGGTCAACATGCCGGACGGCCTGAACGTGTCCCGGCCCGCGCCGTTCTTCTGCTCCGGCCACTCGTTCCTGCCCAACGGCATGCTCGGGGTGTTCGGCGGCAACCTCGGCGGCAATGGGGGGACCGGTGCGAAGCTGTCACTCGTCTTCGACCCGTGGACCGAGACCTGGGCGATGAACGAGGACCTGGTGGTCGGCCGCTGGTACCCGAGCGTGGTCACCGGCGCCGACGGCCGGCAGATCATCATGTCCGGGCAGTCCGAGCTGGGCTGGGGCACTCCCACACCCATCATTGAACGCTTCCCGGAGAAGGCCCGCCCGGTCCCGCTGAGCAAGGGCGACATCCCCAGATTCGTGAAGGCGGACGTCCTCAAGGCGGAGGCCCCGTTCAAGCGGGACTACCCGCATCTGTTCTCGCTGCGCGACGGCAAGATCTACGGCCTCGGCCGCAGCTACGACCAGCAGTGGCTGTTCGACCCCGTCACCGAGACCCGTACGGACCTGCCGGGCCGGATCGACAAGAAGGACCGCAACTACGGCTCCGCGGTGGCACTGCCCGGCGGCTTCCGGGGCCCGGACTCCGTCCTGGTCCTCGGCGGGGACCGCGACGACCCGAACACCTACCAGCTCTCCGGGGGCAAGTGGAAGACCGCCCAGCCCCGGGCCTTCGGCCGTACCCAGGACGACACCCTGATCCTGCCCGACGGCAACCTGCTCACCGTCAACGGCGCCTTCGACATCCGCGACTACGGCAACGGTGTGCTGAACCCCAACGCCGACCTCAAGTACCGGCAGATCGAACTGCGCAACGCGGACGGCGACTGGAAGCTCGGCCCGGTGCAGCGGCTGCCGCGCGGCTATCACTCCAACGCGGTGGTCCTGCCCGACGGCAGGATCATGATCACCGGCGATGAGCTGCAGCAGATCGCCAACGACCGTGACATCACGGACGACATCAACGGCACCATCGAGATCTACGAGCCGGCCTACCTGTACAACAGCGACCGCCCCACGCTCACCTCGGCCCCGGCCGACCCGATCGGGTACGACGCGAAGTTCCAGGTGACCACCTCGACCCCCGACACGGTGAAGCGCGCCGTCCTGCTGGCACCCACCACGGCCACGCACTCGGTGAACACCAGCCAGCGCCATGTGGAGCTGCGGATCAGGAGCCGCAGCGGCAACACCATCGAACTCCAGGCACCGCCGACCGCGGCCTCGGCCCCGCCCGGCTACTACATGCTGTTCCTCCTCGACGAGGAGGGCATCCCGAGCATCGCGAAGTGGGTCTCCTTCGCACCCAAGGGGTGAATCGTGCCTGACACCTACTCACAGACGCAGACACAGAAACAGACAGAGACCGGAACCGGCCTGCCGCTGCGGCAGAACACCGAGATCCAGGGCGACATCCTGGCCGGGTTCAAGAAGGACCATATGCAGCTGCTCTTCCTCAGGTTCGAGGACGAGATGCTGGCACGTACCTGGCTCAAGCGGCTGCGGCCCCGGATCGCCACGACCAGACAGGTGGCCGTCTTCAACTCCGAGTTCAGCAGGGCGCGGAGATACTCGGGCGGTGACGACCCGGACGAGCTCAACGCCCTGTGGCGGAGCGTGAGCTTCACCTACCGGGGCATGAAGCTCCTCAACGGCAACAAGGACCCGTTCCCCGTCATCCCGCCCGGGAGCACACAGGAAGCGTTCGCCCAGGGGCCCGCGCACCTGGACCGGGCCAAGATGCTCGGTGACACGGGGGAGAACTCGCCCGAGAGCTGGCTCTTCGGCAACAGCAAGGACCAGCCCGTTCACGCCGTGCTCACCGTCGCCGCCGACCAGGTGAAGGACCTGCGCAGCGCGCTGGGCCAGGAACGGGTGGAAGCCGCCAGGCACAAGATCGTGATCGTCTTCGAGCAGGACGGGGCGACCCTGGAGGGCAGCCGCAGGGGCAAGGAGCACTTCGGCTTCAAGGACGGGATCAGCGAACCCGGGGTGAAGGGCTTCGACGAGCCCAACCCCGACAATCCCGATCAGGTCAAGGGGCACCCCGGCACACGTATCGTTCCGGCAGGCGAGTTCGTCGTCGGCGAGCCACGGGTCGGCGGAAACCCCACGGACCTGCCCGACTGGGCGAAGAACGGTTCCTTCCAGGTGATCAGGCGCCTCGCCCAGGACGTTCCCGGGTGGTGGAGCCAGATCCACGAGCGACTGCAGGAATTGAAGGCGGAGAAGGCCGTCCCCCCCGACACCACGCGGGAGTGGCTGGCCGCCCGCGTGGTGGGACGCTGGCGCTCCGGCACCCCGGTGCACAAGTGTCCCCAGTTCGACCCGCCATCCGACGCGGAGGCGTCGAAGGACAACGACATCAGCTTCCGCAACGACCCCCAGGGCGAGATCACGCCCCTGTGGTCCCACCTCCGCAAGACCAACCCCCGTGACGGTCTCTTCGTCGGCGGGCAGTTCGTCCCGGAGAAAGAGGTCCTCGACGGCATCCGGATCATGCGGCGCGGAATCCCGTACGGCCAGCCCTTCGACCCGGCCGGCGGCGAGAGCAACGGACCGGACGCCCAGCGCGGTCTGCTCTTCATCTGCTACCAGTCCGACCTGGTGAAACAGTTCGAGTTCATCCAGAAGGACTGGATCAACGAGGAGGACTTCCCGCCCCGGCAGAACCCCGGCAAGGACCCGCTGGTCGGCGCCGACGCCGACGTGGGCCGGGACACCACCGTCCGGTTCAACGGCTGCGAACTCGACTTCAAGCAGTTCGTACGGACAGAAGGCGCCGTCTACGCCTTCATGCCCTCCATGTCCACCCTCGACCGTCTCGCTGCCGGCAGCCTGATCGAGGAGGAGAAGCCCGGAGGTACCCGTGACCTCAAGGCCCCCTTCACGCTCAACGCCGCCGGGTCGGGGGGCAACAACACGGTCGACGCGGGCAAGGCCAAGCTGGTCATGCGGGCGGACGGAAACCTGGTCGTCCTCGACGAGAAGAACCAGCAGCGCTGGGAGTCCGGCACCGCGGGCACCGGTGCCGACCGGATGACCTTCCAGGAGGACGGCGACCTCGTCCTCTTCGACAACAGGAACCAGCCGATCTGGAAATCCGGGACCAAGGGAAACCCTGGCTCCAGGCTGTCCGTCCAGGAGGACGGCAACGTGGCGATTTACGCCGCGAACGGCATGCTCATCTGGCAGACCTCCACAGCGCATTGATCCCGCGGAAGGGGCATGGCTCGTGCCGAGCCGTGCCTCTTCCGGTCATGGCTCGCTCACCGCTGTCGTGATGACACGGTTCCGGTGAGGACGAGCAGCGGTCATCGCCACGCCGACCCGGGCCGCCCTCCCCGCCACGCCGGGCCAGGGCGACGGCCGCGCGCCCCACGGAGCCGCGGCCCACGGCGACCAGGACCGTGCGTCCGGCGACCGGCCCGTCGGCGAAGACCGCACGGTACGCGGTGATTCCGGGAATGCCCAGGCGGGCGCCCTGCCGGTCGTCGACCGCGTCCGGGAGCGGTCCGACGCAGTGCGCGGGCACGGTGGTGTACTGGGCGGCTGTACCGAAGGACCGGTAGCTCTGGGCGTACGAGCACCAGACCCGCCGTCCCAGCGCCTCCTGGTCCTGCTCAACGCGGATGTGGAGGCCGTCGAATTCATCGTTCCCGGGCGTTCCGGCACGGTCTGCCAGGTCGTGCTCGACACCACGAGGCGGTGAAGCACCCGTCGCGCCCCGGCCGCGTACCGGTGTCACTCCCCCATTGAGCGAGTTGTCCGAAACTCTGTGCAGAGCACCGGGTGTTCGATTAGCACGACCGCACCGGCGGGTAGCTTCACAGCCCCGGAACGTTCCGCCACCACACCTGCCTGCACAAGGAGTTGGCGCGATGGACGGTGCGACGTTACGGCACGTCGGTACTTCGGGCGGTCGGCCCGCTCTGCCCCCCGACGGCGTGCCCACCCTCGGTGTCGAGGAGGAGTTCCTGCTCACCGACCTCCGGACGCGGGCCGTGGTCCCCTGCGCGCCGGTCGTCATCAAAGCCGCGCGGGACCACCTCGGTGACCGGATCGAGGCCGAGATCTTCCCGTCGGTCGTGGAGACGCGCACCAGCCCCGTCGCCACCCTGGACGGCCTGGCCCAGGAACTGCGGAACCTGCGCGCGGGCCTCGCGGCGGCCGCCGCCCAGGCGGGCTGCCGCGCTGTGGCGGCCGGCACGGCGGTCGTCCCTCCCGGCGGTCCGCTGGAGATCACCGACAAGGCCCGCTATCTGCGGATGGCGGCCGAGTACGGGCCGCTCGTCACCGGGGACGGAGGTGCCGGCGTCTGCGGCTGCCATGTCCACATCGGGGTGGCCGACCGGGCGGAAGCCGTACAGCTCTGCAACCATCTGCGCCCCTGGCTGCCGGCACTGCAGGCGCTCTCCGCCAACTCGCCGTTCCACGGCGGCCGGGACAGCGGCTATGCGAGCTGGCGGACGATGCGCTGGGCGCAGTGGCCGGGCACCGGCCCCGCGCCCCTGCTCGCCGATGCCGCGGCGTACGACGCGCTGCTGGACGCGATGGTCGACTCCGGCATGATGCTGGACCGCCGGATGGTCTACTGGTACGCCCGCCCCTCGGAACACTTCCCGACCGTGGAGGTCCGGGTCGCGGACGTCAACGCCGACCCGGACACGGTGCTCCTGCTCTCCGGCCTGACACGCGCCCTGGCCACCGTGCTTCTCGCCGGCATCCGGCGCGGCGAGCCCGCGCCCGACGTCCTCGACCCGGTGCTGCGGGCCGCCCACTGGAGGGCGGCCCGGGACGGCCTGCGGGGATCGGGCATCGACCCCGTCGACGGCCGCCCACGGCCGGCCGTCGAACTGGTCGACCGGCTCGTGCTCCGCGCGACGCCCGGCCTGGAGGCGGCGGGTGACCTGCCGCTCGTCCGGGACCTGTGGCAGCGCCAGCGGAAGCTCGGCTGCGGCGCCGACCGGCAGCGCGCGGCGTTCCGGCGACGCGGCGATCTGCGCGACGTCGTGGATCTGCTGGTTGTCTGAGGCGTCACGACCGAAGATCGGAAAGGCGGCCGTGCAGGACGGCAGCCGGCAAGCCGTACCGCCGGGACCCCACGACATCGGACAGTCCCGGGAAGCACGCCACTGGTCGCGGCCGCCCGCTGCGTACGATCAGCGGGTGGCCGCGCGAGCTGCCGGCCGGTGACGAGGAGGAGACCCCCATGAGCCTGTACGACATCCCGCTGCGCACTCTCTCCGGCGAGCCCACCTCGCTGGCCGAGCACAAGGGCAAGGCGGTGCTGGTGGTGAACGTCGCCTCGAAGTGCGGTCTGACTCCGCAGTACGCCGGCCTGGAACGGCTGCAGCAGCAGTACGGCGAGCGCGGCTTCACCGTGCTGGGCGTCCCCTGCAACCAGTTCCTGGGCCAGGAGCCGGGCACCGGCGAGGAGATCCAGACCTTCTGCTCGACGACCTACGGCGTCACCTTCCCCCTCCTGGAGAAGACCGACGTCAACGGCGAGGGCCGGCACCCGCTGTACGCGGAGCTGACGAAGCTGGCCGACGCGGAGGGCGAGGCCGGGGACGTCCAGTGGAACTTCGAGAAGTTCCTGCTCTCCGCCGACGGCGAGCCGATCGCCCGCTTCCGCCCGCGCACCGAGCCCGAGGCGGCCGAGGTCGTCGCCGCGATCGAGGCGCAGCTTCCGGCCTGACCTGCGCACGGAGTGCCGTGCCGCCGCACAGCGCGGCACGGCACCCATGAGAACGTAACTGCCGAGAAACCTCAGTGGCCCCGGTCGATCCACTCCTGAAGGTGGGGCGCCTCGGTTCCGATGGTGGAGGCATCGCCGTGGCCGGTGCGGACCACCGTCCCGGGCGGCAGAGTGAGCAGTTTCTTCCTGATCGAGTCGATGATCGTGGGGAAGTGCGAGAACGACCGGCCGGTGGCGCCGGGGCCGCCGGCGAAGAGGGTGTCGCCGGTGAACACGGTGTCCAGGTCCGGCGCATGGACGCAGACCGCACCCGGGGCGTGCCCGGGAGTGTGCAGCACCGTCAGTCCGGTGCCCGCCACCGTCAGAACCTGCCCGTCGGCGAGCTCCCCGTCCGGCAGCCGGTCGGGGTGGGTCTGCCGCCACAGCGGCAGGTCCTCCGGGTGGAGAAGGACCGGCGCCCCGGTGAGATCGGCCAGTGCGGGCGCGGCGTCGATGTGGTCGTTGTGCGCATGGGTGCACACGATGGCCACCAGACGGCGGTCGCCGACCGCGCGGGCGATGGCGTCGGCGTCGTGGGCGGCGTCGATCACCACCACCTCGTTGTCGTCCCCGACGATCCAGACGTTGTTGTCCACGTCCCAGGTACCACCGTCCAGCGAGAACGTGCCGGAGGTGACCAGGTTCTCGATACGGGTGTCCGCCATCAGAACTCCACCACCGAACGCAGCACATCGCCCGTCTGCATCCGGGCGAAGGACTCCTCGACATCGTCGAGCGCGATCTTCTCGGTGACGAACGCGTCCAGGTCCAGACGGCCCTGCAGATAGAGGTCGATGAGCATGGGGAAGTCGCGGGAGGGCAGACAGTCTCCGTACCAGGACGACTTGAGGGCACCGCCGCGGCCGAACACGTCCAGCAGCGGCAGTTCGAGGCGCATCTCCGGGGTGGGGACGCCGACCAGCACCACCGTGCCCGCCAGGTCACGGGCGTGGAACGCCTGCCCGTACGTCTCGGGGCGGCCCACCGCGTCGATGACGACATCGGCGCCGAAGCCGTCGGTCAGCTCCCGGATCGCTTCGACCGCATCGGTGGCCCGGGAATTGACGGTGTGGGTGGCACCCAGCTTCCGCGCGGTCTCCAGCTTGCGTTCGTCCACGTCGACGGCGATGATCCGGCCGGCGCCCGCCAGGCGCGAACCCATCAGTGCCGCGCCGCCCACACCGCCGCATCCGATCACCGCGACCGAGTCGCCGCGGCCCACGTTCCCCGTGTTGATGGCCGCGCCCAGGCCGGCCATCACACCGCAGCCCAGCAGCCCGGCGGCGGCCGGGGAGGCGGCCGGGTCGATCTTGGTGCACTGACCGGCAGCGACCAGCGTCTTCTCGGCGAAGGCGCCGATGCCCAGGGCGGGAGTGAGCTCGGTGCCGTCCGCCAGGGTCATCTTCTGCTTGGCGTTGTGGGTGTTGAAGCAGTACCAGGGGCGCCCACGCCGACAGGCACGGCACTGACCGCACACCGCACGCCAGTTGAGGATCACGAAGTCTCCCGGCGCCACCTCGGTGACACCCTCTCCCACGGATTCCACGACGCCCGCCGCCTCATGACCCAGAAGGAACGGGAACTCGTCGTTGATGCCGCCCTCCCGGTAGTGCAGATCGGTGTGACACACACCGCACGCCTGCACCTTCACCACGGCCTCGCCCGGCCCCGGGTCGGGCACCAGGATCGTCTCGATCCGTACCGGCTCGCCCTTGCCGTGCGCGACCACACCTCGTACCTGCTGCACCATGGCGGACAACCTCTCCCACTACTCAAGTCGTTCCCGAGGCACCATGGTTTCGGCGCCCCTCACAGATCAAGCACCGGCCGCGCACATCGTGCCCGGCCGACGCAGATCATCATCGTGTCATCCGCCGCCCGCTCCTCCTCCGACAGGAGGCTGTCACAGTGGTCCGGGATTCCTTCGACGACCTTGGGCTCGCACGTGCCGCCGGTGCCCTCCCGGCAGGAGCTCGGCGCCTCGATCGCGTTGTCCTCCAGCGCCTCCAGTACGGTCCGGCCGGGCGGGACCGTGATGCTGTGCCCGGCCCGCTGCGGCACCACATCGAACTCCCGGGCCTCGCCGGGGCCGGCGGATGCCCGCGGTTGCGCGGCAAAGCGGCAGCCAGACCCGGCACCGCTCCTCGACGGCGGCGAACAGCGGCTCCGGGCCACGCACCGAACCCGAGGCGGCCGGAGTCGTCGCCGCGATCGAGGCGCAGCTCCCGACCTGACCGACGTACGGAGTACCGTGCCGCCGCACAGCGCGGCGGCACGGCACCCGTCGCATCGTCGCGTCGAGGGACGCCTCAGCTCCGCAGGTGCCCCAGCACGGATCGCATCGCGCGCTCCACGGCGCCGCGCGACTCCTCGGTGTGGTCGATCATCTCGAACCCGTGGTGGCCGTGCGGTACGTCGACCACCTCGACATCGGCCTTGCAGTCCCCGGCCGCGGTCAGGAACTCCTCGACCGTCGCCGCGATCTCCGCGCCCTCCAGCCCCGCCCGGGTCAGCACGATCGGCAGTCGGCCCGCGCTGCTCACCGCGGCCGCGGGGCAGAACCGGGATTCCACCATGTGCCAGCCCGGCAGCGGCGCCAGCATCGGGTAGTTCGCCGCCACACACCGCAGCCACGACGGCGGCGCTGCAAGCCAGTTCGCCGACAGCAGCCCTCCGCCGGAGAAGAACCACAGGGCGACGCGTTCCCCGTCCACGCGCGGGTCGGCCCGTACGAGTCCGACGGCCTCGACGAGGTCCTCGGCGGCACGCCCGTAGTCGGCGAGACCGTACAACCGGTGATCCAGCGTCACGCCGACCGCTCCCAGGCTCGCCGCGTACCGGCCGTAGGCGGTGTAGAAGGGCGAGTCCCTCGGCGTGGGCCGCGCATCGCGGGAAATAGGGCCGCCGTGTACGAACACCACCGCCGGCCGGGGGCCGTCGGCATCCGGCAGGTGGAGGTCGACGTGTCCCACCCGCTCACGAGGCCGCTCCGGTACGTCCATGAGGAAGGGCAGAAGACGGGCGGGCTGCTCGCTCTTCTTCGCGGTCACCCGGTGCCCCTCCCCCGCGGCGGCGCGGAGCAGCACCTCGGCCAGCTCGTCGGGGGTGGAGAGCATCGGCCAGTGCCCGGTTTCGAGTTCGAAGAAGCTCACTTGCGGCTCGGCGAGCGCCTGGAGGTGCGGCGGCCCCGCGGCCACCAGGGTCTCGAGCATGGAGATGCTCATCCCGTTGGCGGTGCAGAAGACGCCGTTCGTCGGCAGCCCGGACAACGCCCCGGACAGGCGGAGCGGCTGGGTGAGCGTGCCCGACGGCTGCGGCGCGGCAAGCCGGTCCAGCCGTGCCAGCGCGTCCGCGGGGATGCCGATGGTGCTGCCCCAGCGCTGCCACTCGTCCACCGGCGGCGGGAGAATCCGCCAGTCGTCCTCGTCCGGCCCGTCCGGGCGCAGCAGCCGCTCGCGAACCGCCTCGTCGGGCACGAGTGCCACGGCCGCGTCGCCGTCCTGCGGCATGCCCGCGTCCAGATGGACGATCCGGGCGATCCGGTCCGGGCGCCGCTCGGCGGCGCCGAGCACGGGGTGGATGCCGTAGCAGTGGCCGACGATCACCACCTCCGGTGCGTCCACATGGTCGATCAGCTGCACCACATCCTCGATGTGGGTCTCCAGATCCGTTTCGGGACCCGCCAGATGGCGGCGGTTACCCATGCCGGTGAGCGTCACCGGAAACGCCTCGGCCCCCGACTCCCGCAGACGGGCGGCCACGTCCCGCCATATCCAGCCGCCGGTGTACGTGCCCGACACCAGCACGAATGCCGTCATCACTGCCTCCTCGCATACCTCGGTCCACGCCGCCGGCCCCGCAGGCCGTCCGCGCTCTCCGGTACGGTAGGAACTCCCCCTACGGGAGATTCCAGTAGCGCTTCTGACCCCCTGTTTCTCTCTGATCAGCGCAAACAATCAGCGCGTTGGCCCGAATCTCCCCGCGCCTCCGGGGTGGGGAGGGTGAAGGTGATGGGTGGCGGCCCGGCGACCGGGGCGCCGGGGGGTCAGCGCTCGGGCTTCGGGGGCCGCTGCATCAGCGCGGCAGCGGCCTGTTCGATGCTGATCTTGTCGTGCAGCAGTGCGGCGATGATTTCCGTGATCGGCATCTCGACGTCGTGGGCACGGGCCAGTTCGAGGATCGCCTCAGCCGACTTGACTCCCTCGGTGGTCTGCCGGGTGGCGGCGGTCGCCTCGTCGACGGTCATGCCCTGGCCGAGGTGCGTGCCGAACGTGCGGTTGCGCGACAGCGGCGAGGTGCAGGTGGCCACCAGGTCGCCCAGGCCCGACAGACCAGCGAGGGTCGCCGGGTGGGCACCGAGGGCTGTGGCCAGCCGGGTCGTCTCTGCCAGGCCCCGGGTGATGAGCATGGCCGCCGCGTTGTGGCCCATGCCCATGCCGTGCGCGATACCGGTCGCGAGGGCGATGACGTTCTTCACGGCGCCGCCCAGTTCGCAGCCGATCACGTCGGTGCTGGTGTACGGCCGGAAGTACGCGGTGTGGCATGCCGCCTGGAAGCGGCGCGCGGCGTCCGCGTCGAGGCAGGCGACTGTGGCGGCGGCGGGCTGCCCGGCCATGATCTCGCGGGCGAGGTTCGGCCCGGAGAGCACGGCGACCCGGTCCGCGCTCGCGCCGGCCACCTCAGCGATGACCTCGCTCGCCCGCTTCCCCGTGTCCCGCTCGATGCCCTTCATGAGCGACACGATCACCGTGTCGGGCCCGATGTGCCGTGTCCACGCGGCGAGGCTGGCCCTCAGCGATTGCGCCGGGATGGACAGCACGAGGAAGTCGGCACCGTCCAGCGCGGCCGCCGGGTCCGTGGTGGCCGTCAGAGAGGAGGGCAGCTCGACGTCCGGGAAATAGTCCGGGTTGCGATGCCGGGTGTTGATCGCGTCGGCGATCTCGCTGCGGCGGGCATGCGCAACAACGGCGGTGCCGGCGTCGGCAAGGATCTTGGCGGCGGCCGTACCCCAGGAGCCAGCTGAGAACACTGCCGCGCGGGCCGGGTGCTGGCTCACTCGGGTGTCCTCTCGCTGGACGCGGGGCCGTCGTCGGAGCGTCGGCCGGGCTCGGCCATCGTATCGACTGAGCCACGCGCCGAAGGCTCTGCCACAGGGCGGCGTAGGGTCAACAGGACCGCGCGGCGCCCGGGGAGCGTGGGCGGCGTCTTGTTCGCCTCGCGCAGCATGTTGTCCGCCTGGTCGTCGCCGAGCTCGCGGCGCAGCTCCTCGGCGTGGTCGATCCACAGCCGGTACAGCCGTGCACACATCGCCGGTTCGGCGGGCCGCTCGTCGACATGTTCCACGATGAGCCCGGCGGCGCGGGCCTTCTCCTCCCACAGGGGTTCGGCCCCTTGCCGCAGGGCCTGGGTGAGAACCAGCCGGGCGCCGGGCGCCATGATCCGGCCGAGCTCGCGCACCGCGTTGCCCCGGTTCGCGGCGAAGGCGAGGGCATCGACGCACACCACGCCGTGCGCGAAGCCGTCAGGTCGCGGCCCTCCCCGGCCTACTGTCGGCGGCCACCGGAACCACCTGGATGGCGGCCGATGTGAGGGAGGCTCTGGCGGCCGCGGGGGTGCTCGTGTCGGGGTCCGTCCGGATGCCCGGCCGTGGGGTGTCCACCGGGGTCCGGCTGAGGCACCTCCCGGACCCCTCTTTGCTCCCCTCCCCTACCCCGCCCCGTCCCCTTCCGTAGTTGTAGTTCCCGCAGGTCAGAGCCGTGCTGCGCAGGCAGCTACAACTACAGCTACATCGGGCGAGACCCCTTCCTGGGGGTCCTGTACGAGCTCGTTGACGACCCTGACAACCCGGCCCACACCCACGTCCGCGAGATCCACCCGGACGCTCACAGGCAGCCCCTGGCGCCGCCCGCTCGGCGAGAGCCCGGCCGGTTCCAGAGCCGATTTCAGGAAGTCTCATCTATGGGTCACTATCCGACCCTGGCCGCACGCTTCTCGGCCCAGAAACGGTAGACACCCCAGCCGGCACCTAGAGCAGCAGCCGTCCAGACGATGACCTCGACGAGAACAGTTGCTGAAGGCATGGTGAGGGTCGACCGGGGCGGTAGCACGACCATCTGCACCGCAGCTCCCACAGGAACCGTCAATGCGGCGATCAAGCCGGTCAGCCCAGGCCGCCTGATGCCTGCACCCACCGCACCCAGGACCAACCCGAACGGCAGACCGACCACCAACCACTCGACCATATCCGTGCCGGCCCCCGAGACGAAGGCGTCCGTCACGTAGTACGCCACCGTGGCCCCGATCAGCGCCAAGGCCCCGACCAGCGAGCCTCGGGTACGCGTCCCGGCCAGCCAGCCCATTCCCACCGCCAGCGCGGCCCAGGACCAGCCGGCGTCCATCAGCAGGCTGAGCACCCTGGCAACCTTGGCCCAGAGGGTGCCCGTAAGGGGGGCTCCGAGCTCCCCGTACGGCGAGGAAAGCGCGTTGGTGAGCGAGGTAGCCGCCCCAAATCCCAACCCTGCCAAGAAACTTCCCACCGTGACCTTCATTCCGGCAGAGTACTCAACAGGGTTCCCAAGACTTGACGGAAATCAGCCGACAGGCACTTGTTCTCCCACGTCAGAATGGGGAGGCACGAAGATGTTCAGATCCCCCTCTGAGGGAGGTTCAAGCCTTGTCCGGTGATGGCACGTTGAGCATCGGAGAGCTCGCCGAGCTTGCGGGCGTCACCGTCAAGACCGTCCGCTTCTACTCCGATCGCGGTCTGCTGCCCGAAACCGCCCGCAGCGCCGGCGGCCACCGCCGGTACGGCCCCGAGGCGATCGACCGGCTCCGCATGATCCGCTCCCTGCGCACCCTCGACCTGCCGGTCCCCGAGATCGGCCGGGTCCTCGACCGGGAGGATGCACTGGAGGACGTCATCGCGGGGCAGTTGCGGGAGCTCGGCTCGCAACTGGCCGCCCTGCGCTGGCGGGAGGCCGCCCTCCAACTGCTCCAGGACTGCACCACCGAGGAACGCCCCGACCGGCTGCGCCTGATCGGCGCCATCACCACCCCGCCCAGCACGGCCTCGCTGGCCCGCTTCTGGCGGCGCTGGCTGCCCCCACGGCTCCCCGCCCGGGTGGCCTCCGCGGTCATCGAAGCAGCGGTGCCGCAACCCCCCGCGGACCCGACCCCGGCCCAGGTACTGGCCTTCGCCCGGCTGCACGCCTTCGTCTCCCGCGACTGCCCCGGCACCGACAGCGGCCAGCCCGCGGCACACCGGCCCGACGAGGGCTACCGCCCGGCCGTGCTCTACGACGGTCTGGCGGAGGCACACGCGCTGACCTCGGCACATCTGCGGACCCAGCGGCCACCGCACGAGGGCGAGGCTCTCGACTGCTTCGTCTCCGCCCACGCCCACGCACGCGGCACGCGCGACACTCCCGCCTTCCGCCGCCGGCTCGGTGTCGAGCTCGCCGCGGACCCCCGTATCGACCTCTACTGGCAGCTCGCCGCGGAAGTGATCAGCCCGCCCTCCGGCCCCCCGGAGCCGACCCCCGGCGCCGCCCACGACTGGCTCTGCGCCGCCCTGGACACCCAGACCGCCCGGTCGGCCGCCTGAATCGGGCTGCCTGCACTGGATGGGCTCGGTCAGGACTCCGGCGCCCAGCGGATCGCGCGGACAGAGCGATCAGGTTTCACCCATTCCTCAGCGGATCGGGACGCCCGCCAGGGTTCGGGCGATCACCAGGCGCTGGATCTCGCTCGTGCCCTCGAAGATGGTGTAGATGGCGGCGTCCCGGTGCATGCGCTCAACCGGGTAGTCGCGGGTGAAGCCGTTGCCGCCGAGGATCTGGACGGCCTGGGCCGTGACCTTCTGCGCGGTCTCGCTGGCGAACAGTTTCGACATCGAGCCCTCGGCCGCGGTGAACGGCTTGCCCGTCGTCGCCATCCAGGACGCCCGCCACACCAGCAGACGGGCCGCGTCGATCTGGGTGCGCATGTCGGCGAGTTGGAAGGCGACGCCCTGGTTGTCGATGATCGGGCGGCCGAACTGGGTGCGGGTCTTGGCGTATTCGAGGGCGTACTCGTACGCCGCCCGGGCCGTGCCCACCGCCATCGCGCCGACCGCCGGGCGCGAGGCCTCGAAGGTGGCCATGGCCGCGTTCTTCACGCGCTCGCCGTCGCCGCTCCGTTCGCGGGCGCGGGCGAGGCGCTCGTCCAGCTTGTCCTTGCCGCCGAGCAGGCAGTGTCCCGGTACACGTACGTTCTCGAGGACGACCTCCGCCGTGTGCGAGGCGCGGATGCCGTGCTTCTTGAACTTCTGGCCCTGGGACAGACCCGGGGTGTTCGGCGGCACGATGAAGGAGGCGTGGCCCTTGGGGCCCAGCTCCGGGTCGACGACCGCGACGACGACATGGACGTTGGCGATACCGCCGTTGGTCGCCCAGGTCTTGGTGCCGTCGAGGACCCACTCGTCCTTGGCCTCGTCGTAGACCGCGCGCGTGCGCATCGCGGAGACGTCGGAGCCGGCGTCCGGCTCGGAAGAGCAGAAGGCGGCGAGCTTCACGTCGTCGACGTCGCCGTACATCTGCGGGATCCAGGTGCCGATCTGCTCCTCGGTGCCGTTGGCGAGGACGCCGACGGCCGCCAGGCCCGTGCCGACGATGGAGAGCCCGATGCCGGCGTCTCCCCAGAACAGCTCCTCCATCGCCACCGGGACGCCCAGGCCGGTCGGGTCGAAGAACTGCTGGGCGTAGAAGTCGACGGAGTAGATGCCGACCTTGGCGGCCTCCTTGATGACCGGCCAGGGAGTCTCCTCGCGCTCGTCCCACTCGGCGGCGGCCGGACGGATCACGTCCGCGGCGAAGCCGTGGATCCAGTCCCGGATCTGCTTCTGGTCGTCGTTGAGTTCGAACGTGAACTCGGCCATGTCCCCTCCACCTGCCCTGTTACCTGCGGTAATCGCAGTGTGTTACCAGCTGGTAAGCGGTGTCAACCGCCCTGGTCAGGGCAGCGTCGCGAGGAGGCGGGGTGTTACGTTGCGCGTGCGTCAGGCAATCGCACGGGCGGGGAGAAACGCATGGACACCACCACACAGCAGGCCGAGCAGCAGCAGTCGGCCGCCGAGCGGCGGCGACGAGAGCTCCTCGAAGCGGCGGACCGGGTGGTGCTTCGCGACGGGCCGAAGGCCTCCATGAACGCCATCGCCGCGGAGGCGGGCATCACAAAGCCGATCCTCTACCGGCACTTCGGCGACAAGGCGGGGCTCTACCGTGCCCTCGCCGAGCGACACACCAACGCCCTGCTCGGAGCGCTGCGCGCAGCACTCGACGCGCCCGCGGAGCGCCGCGAACGGGTCGAGGCGACGCTCGACACGTATCTCGCCTCAATCGAGGCGTACCCGCAGGTGTATCGATTCCTCATGCACCCGGCGGAGGACTCCCCGCAGAACTTCGACGTGGGCCGGCACTCCGCGCCGCTGCTGCGCCGCATGGGCGAGGATCTGGGCCAGGTGATCGCCGAGCGCGTCGACCTCGGGCCGGACAGCGAGGCGCTGGCCCGGATGTGGGGGCACGGCATCGTCGGCATGATGCACGCGGCCGGGGACTGGTGGCTGGGCGAGCGGCCGTGCTCGCGTGCGGTGCTGGTGCGCAGCTTGGCGGACCTGCTGTGGGGTCGCTTGGCTGCCGCCGGCAACCGGGTGGGCGGTCCCGGCTTCTGACCACGGCCCCCGGGGTGCGGCGCGGCGGGTGCGCCGACCACGCAGCCCGTCCGGCGTTTGAGGACGGACACACCGGCCAACCAAACGGGCGCGCCGACCACCAGCCCCGTCCGGCAAGGGCGGACACACCGGTCAAGACACACCGATCAACCAGACGCGCACCCCCACGGCGCCCTCCGCGCCGCCCGCATCGCGCGGGCCCGGCGCCAGCCGGCCAGCCGGTCCGTGTAGACCGTGCCGTCGAGGTGGTCGCATTCATGCTGCAGGCACCGCGCGAAGAAGCCCGTGCCCGCCACCCGGACCGGCTCGCCGTCGACCGTGACGCCTTCGACCACCGCGTGGTCGTAGCGCTCGGTGCCCGCCTCGAGGCCCGGCAGGGACAGGCAGCCCTCCGGGCCGCGCACCACCACGCCGTCCGCCTCGACCAGGCGCGGGTTCACCACGTGACCCAGGTGGCGGATGTCCTCGTCGTCGGGGCAGTCGTAGACGAAGACCCGCAGTGGCACCCCGACCTGGTTCGCCGCGAGGCCGACACCGTTCGCCGCGTACATCGTGGCGAACATGTCGTCGACGAGCCGGGCCAGTGAGGGCCCGAAGTCGGTGACGGGTTCGCACAGGCTGTGCAGCACCGGTTCGCCGAGCAGTGTCATGGGTCGTACGAGCCCGGAACTGCCGGGAATCGGTCGGTGGCGCATGGCCGCAAGCCTACGTTCCCCGTCCCGAGCACCCGTTCACGGGTGGTGCCGCGGTAAGGGGTTCGGCGTGATCTCGATAGGCTGGGCGGACCGAGGCAAGGAGGATCAAGGACGATGGCAGGCAACGCGGACCCGCTGTCGCCGCGAGCGAAGCTGGCAGTGACGGCCGGCAAGGCTGCGGCGGCGGTGTCGCGCGCCGCTGGGCGCGGCAGCGGATCGGTGATCGGCGGCCGGGTGGCGCTGAAGCTCGAGCCCGACTTGCTGGGACAGCTCGCCCAGCATCTGGATGTGGTCCTGGTCTCGGCGACCAATGGCAAGACCACCACGACCCGCCTGATCGCGGAGGCGCTGCGGGCGAGCGGCCCGGTGGTGTCGAACGCGCTGGGCGCCAACATGCCGGCGGGCATCACGTCGGCGCTGGCGGGTGGCTCGGACGCCAAGTACGGCGTGATAGAGGTCGACGAGAAGTACCTGGCCGGGGTCGCGCGCGACACGACGCCGAAGGCGATCGCGCTGCTGAACCTCTCGCGCGACCAGCTGGACCGGGCCGCCGAGACACGCATGCTGGCCGAGAAGTGGCGTGAGGGCCTGTCCGGCACGAAGGCGGTCGTCATCGCCAACGCCGACGACCCGCTGATCGTGTGGGCGGCTTCTTCCTCCCCCACCGTGGTGTGGGTGGCCGCGGGCCAGGAGTGGAAGGACGACGCCTGGTCGTGCCCGGCCTGCGGCGGTGTGCTGCAGCGTCCCGGCGACGACTGGTTCTGCGGTGAGTGCGGCTTCCGCCGCCCCGCGCCCAGCTGGGTACTGAACGGCGACTATGTGCTGGACCCGCACGGTTCGGCCTGGCCGATCCATCTGCAGTTGCCGGGCCGCGCCAACAAGGCGAACGCCGCCACCTCCGCCGCGGTCGCCGCGGTCTTCGGGGTGCCACCGCAGGTCGCGCTGGAGCGCATGGGCGAGGTACAGGCGGTGGCCGGCCGGTACGACGTGGTGAACTACCAGGGCCGTGAGCTGCGCCTGCTGCTGGCGAAGAACCCGGCCGGCTGGCTGGAGACGTTCTCGCTGATCGACGCCCCGCCGGCGCCGGTGATCCTCTCCGTGAACGCACGCGGCGCGGACGGTACGGACACCTCCTGGCTGTGGGACGTGGACTACGGCCGGCTCGCCGGTCATCCGATCTTCGTGCTCGGTGACCGGAAGCTGGACCTCGCGGTCCGGCTGGAGGTCGCGGGCGTGGACTTCCAGGTGTGCGAGAGCGTCGACGAGGCGGTCGGGATGGCCCCGGCCGGCCGGATCGAGACGATCGCCAACTACACCGCGTTCCAGGACCTGCGCCGCGTGGTCGGCAACTAGGCCGTACGGACACTAGGACATAGGACAACTGAGCATGAGCGAGAGCAGCCTGCGTCTGGTGTGGGTCTACCCGGACCTGCTGAGCACGTACGGAGACCAGGGCAACGCCCTGGTCGTGGAGCGCCGCGCCCGTCAGCGCGGTCTGGACGTGATGCGCATCGACGTGCGCAGCGACCAGCCGGTGCCGACCTCCGGCGACATCTATCTGATCGGCGGCGGCGAGGACCGGCCGCAGCGGCTGGCCGCAGAGCGGCTGCGCCGCGACGGCGGTCTGAACCGGGCGGCGTCCAACGGCGCGATCATCTTCTCGGTCTGCGCCGGGTACCAGATCCTCGGCCACGAGTTCATCAACGACCTCGGCGAGCGCGAGCCGGGCCTGGGCCTGATCGATGTGATCTCCACGCGCGGTGAGGGCGAGCGGTGCGTCGGCGATGTGCTGGCGGACATCGACGACCGGTTCGGCCTCCCGCCGCTGACCGGTTTCGAGAACCACCAGGGCGTCACGCACCTCGGCCCGACGGCTCGACCGTTCGCGCGGGTCCGTTTCGGCAACGGCAACGGCACCGGTGACGGCACCGAAGGCGCGTACAACGACACCGCCTTCGGTACGTACATGCACGGCCCGGTGATGGCCCGTAACCCGCAGATCGCGGACCTGCTGCTGAAGCTGGCCCTCGATGTGAACGCGCTGCCGCCGCTGGACGACCGCTGGTACGAGGCGCTGCGCGCGGAGCGCATCGCGGCGGCCACGCAGACCGCGTAGCGGGTGCCGCCCGGCGCCCCGCCGGGGGCGCCGGGCACCCTGCTCGGACGGCACCGGACACCCCACTCGGACGGCGCCCTGACACAGCGTCTGAGCGCGCTCAGATGAAGCTGCTTCAGGGCGTCTGAGCAGGGCATATGTGGAAAGCGCCGCATTGCGCCGTCTGGTTCTGCCCCGCCGTTCCGCGCCGGTAGGGTGGCGGGAAACCAGCCGGACGACGGGGTCCGGTCGTCGGCCCACGTTGCAAAGGGTTTCGGGCAATGCGCATTGGTGTGCTCACCTCCGGCGGCGACTGCCCCGGCCTGAACGCCGTCATCCGTTCCGTCGTGCATCGCGCGGTGGTGGACCACGGCGACGAGGTCATCGGCTTCCACGACGGCTGGAAGGGCCTCCTGGAGTGCGACTACCGCAAGCTCGACCTGGACTCGGTGGGCGGCATCCTCGCCCTGGGCGGCACGATCCTCGGCTCCTCGAGGGTGCAGCCCGCGCACCTCGTCGACGGTGTGGAGCGGGCCAAGGGTCATGTCGCCGAGCTCGGCCTCGACGCGGTCATCCCCATCGGCGGTGAGGGCACGCTCAAGGCCGCGAACCTGCTGTCCGAGGCGGGCCTGCCGATCGTGGGCGTGCCGAAGACCATCGACAACGACATCGCCTCCACCGATGTCACCTTCGGCTTCGACACTGCGGTCGGTGTCGCCACGGAGGCCCTGGACCGGCTGAAGACCACCGCCGAGTCCCACCAGCGCGTACTGATCGTCGAGGTCATGGGCCGTCACACCGGCTGGATCGCGCTGCACTCCGGCATGGCCGCCGGTGCGCACGCGATCGTCGTGCCGGAGCGTCCCTTCGACATCGACGAGCTGACCGAGCTGGTCGGCAGGCGCTTCTCGGCGGGCAAGAAGTTCGCGATCGTGGTGGTCGCGGAGGGCGCCAAGCCGCGTGAGGGCTCCATGAAGTTCGACGAGGGCGGCACCGACATCTACGGCCACGAGCGGTTCGCGGGCGTGGCCAGTCAGCTCTCCGTCGAGCTGGAGCGGCGGCTCGGCAAGGAGGCCCGCGCGGTGATCCTGGGCCATGTCCAGCGCGGCGGCACCCCGACGGCGTACGACCGCGTTCTGGCCACCCGTTTCGGCTGGCACGCGGTGGAGGCCGCGCACCGCGGCGAGTTCGGGATGATGACGGCACTGCGCGGCACCGAGATCGCCATGGTGCCGCTGGCCGAGGCCGTGTCGGCGCTGAAGACCGTGCCGGCCGAGCGGTACGCCGAGGCCGAATGCGTGCTCTGATCGCCCCACGCAGGCGGTGAACCGCCCCCGGTCGCATCCGCGACCGGGGGCGGTTCTAGTCTGGTGCGGATAAACGAGCGCGAATCGGGAGTGAGCGGATGGATCACAGCGGGCACGGTATGACGATGGATCTGCCGCCGTTCACGCTGGAGCGTGGGCTGGAGTTCTCCGCGGACCCCTTCTTCCTGATCGGCAGCGTGCTGGGGCTCGCCCTGTACGGCTGGGGTGTGCTGCGGCTGCGCCGGCGCGGTGACAGCTGGCCGGTCGGCCGGACCGTGAGCTTCGTCATCGGCGTGCTGACCATCGCGCTGGTGATGTGCACCAAGCTGAACGACTACGGCATGGTCATGTTCAGCGTGCACATGGTGCAGCACATGGTGATCAGCATGCTGTCCCCCATCCTGTTGCTGCTCGGCGCCCCGATGACGCTGGCGCTGCGCGCGCTGCCGGTGGCGGGACGTGGCCGCAAGGGGCCGCGTGAGCTGCTGCTGGCCCTGCTGCACAGCCGCTATATGCGGACCATCACGCATCCGGCGTTCACCATCCCGATGTTCATCGCGAGCCTCTACGCGCTGTACTTCACCCCTCTCTTCGACTTCCTGATGGGGTCCAAGGCCGGGCACATCGGCATGATGGTGCACTTCCTCGCGGTCGGCCTGGTCTTCTTCTGGCCGATCATGGGCGTGGACCCGGGGCCGCACCGCCCCGGCTATGTGATGCGGATGCTGGAGCTCTTCGCGGGCATGCCGTTCCACGCCTTCTTCGGCATCGCGCTGATGATGGCGAGCGAGCCGATGGTGCAGACGTACATCGATCCCCCGTCCTCGCTCGGCATCGATGCGCTCACCGACCAGCAGGCCGCGGGCGGCATCGCCTGGGCCTTCAGCGAGATCCCCTCCGTGGTGGTGCTGATCGCCCTGGTCTTCCAGTGGTACGGCTCCGAGCAGCGGCAGGCGCGCCGCAAGGACCGGGCCGCCGACCGGGACGGGGACAAGGAGCTGGAGGCGTACAACGCCTACCTCGCCTCGCTGGCCGCGCGCGGTCGGTAGCGCCGGAACCTCCCGCGGGGGACGATGGCCTCCATGGTCGCCGCGTGGAGGAGGGTGCGCAATGCCCGGTTCGACGAAGACGATGGGTGCGGTGACCGTCGCCGCTCTCGTTCTTGTGACGGGCTACACCGTCGCCCTGGGCAGCAACGGCTGGCTGTGGTTCGGCTGGGTGGTGCTCGGCCTGATCACCCTGGGCATGATCGTCTCGCGCACCGACTGATCAGCGGCCCCGGTGGCCGGCCGGGACACGGACACCGAGAGCGGCGGCCGCCCCTGGTCCGTCGAGCTGGGCCGGGCGGCATGGCGGCCGAAGACCGGAATCAGCGGGGCCGGGATCGGGCGCGGTCCGATGCTCAGATGGGCGGCCACTTCGTGTAGGCCGCCCCACCTCGGCACATGCCATATGGAGCTCCGCGGGATCGCCGCCGCTGATTCGAACTCCGGGGACGGGGCAGACGCAGCTCGGAGCGGGCCGTTCCGGCCCACCCGGAGTCCGGAACTCTGTCGAGGAGGTAAGGCGATGAGCAGGGTGCAGGAATCGATCGATGTCGATGTGCCGCTGCACACGGCCTACAACCAATGGACCCAGTTCGAGGAATTCCCGAAGTTCATGGAGGGCGTCAAGGAGGTCCGCCAGCTCGACGAGCGGCACAACCACTGGAAGACGAAGGTGGCAGGCGTGGCGCGCGAATTCGACACCGAGATCGTCGACCAGCTGCCGGACGAACGAGTGGCCTGGCGCACGACATCCGGAGACGTCGACCAGAAGGGCGTGGTGACGTTCCAGCCGTTGGACGAAACGCACACGCGCGTCAGACTCGCCATGGACGTCGAGCCGCACGGCATCGCGGAGAAGACCGCCGACCTGACCGGCATGCTCGACCGGCGGGTCAAGGGCGATCTGGGCCGCTTCAAGGACTACATCGAGGAACGCGGACGGGAAACGGGTGGCTGGAGAGGGCGGATCTCGCCGGGAATGACCTGATCCCCGCACCGCTGCCGTGAACGCGCCGTCGGAGACCCCCTGCTCACGGTCCATGGCCCTGCTCCTCCTCGCCGTTGCCGGTGAGGTGGATGCCGAGCAGGCACGTGTCGTCCAGCGGGTTGGGGGCGTGCAGTCGGCTCAGTACATGGTCCAGGCATCCCTCGATGCCGGTGCCCCTGTATTCGTCGACCGCCGCCACCAACTCCCGCAGCCCGTGGTCGAGGTCGCCGTCACGGCGCTCCACCAGACCGTCGGTGTACAGCACGACGGTGTCCTCGGGCTCCAGCTCCAGGACCGCCGATCCGTACGCGGCTCCAGGGCTCGCGCCCAGCAGGATGCCCTCCGGCTGCGCGACGAGGAGCGTTCTGCGGCCCCGGCGTAGAACGGGCGGCAGATGACCGGCCCGGGACCAGCTGAGGCTGCGGCTGACGGGGTCCAGTCGGCCGCAGACCGCTGTGGCGATGTAGCCCCCCTGGTGGCAGAGCAGCTGGTTCAGCCGGGTCAGCATCTCGTCGGGCCCTGCGCCCGTGTACGCGAGGCCGCGCAGCGCGTGGCGGAGCTGTGCCATACCCGCCGCGGCCTTCAGGCCGTGACCCGACACGTCACCGACGACGATCAGCACATCGCCGTCCGGCAGGGCGAGAGCGTCGTACCAGTCGCCGCCCACGTCGGCCTCGGTCTCCGCGGGAAGGTAACGCACGGCCAGTTCGAGACCCGCGCCGCGCGGGATGCGCGGCACATCGATCAGCGCCTGCTGAAGGGCCTGGACGGCGCGATGCTCGGTGGCAAGCCGTGTGCGTGTCTGTACCAGGGCGTGCTGGGTGCGGCGCCAAGCCGTGATGTCCTGCAGTACGCCCCGAATCGCCGTCACGATGCCGCCCTTGCCTCCCGGCACGGTCTCGGCCACCACCTGGACGATCCGTGCGGGCTGACCGGGCGGCAGCACGCGGAACTCCACCTGGCCGGCCGGCTCCCCGGCCAGCAGCCGGCGCGCCAGCGCCTCGACGGCCGGCAGGTCTTCCGGCGCGATCACCTCTGTCGCGTCCGCGACGGTCAGGGTGCCGGTCCGGCAGGCATCGGCGACCCCCAGCAGGCTGAATATCTCACCGAAGCATGTCAGCGACTCGGCGTCGGAGGCATCCCACTGCCAGGTGCCGAGCCGGGCCAGGTACTGAGCCTGGGCGAGCTGGGCGTCCCGGCGTTCCTGCTCGTCATGGCTCCGCCAGCTGAGCAGCACCCCGTCGAGGAAGGGCGTGGCATGCAGGGTCATCGTCGAGGCGTGCACCGTACCGCCGACGACCTCGATGAACTGCTCCGCCCGCCCCTCGTACGGCACTCCGGAGGCGACCACGTCCAGGAGGCTCTGGAAAGTGCCGGCGGCGACCATTCCCGGGTACAACTCGGTGACCCGCCACCCGATGATGTCCTCCCCCGTCCGCCCCGCCATGTCGACGGTGGCACGGTTCGCGTGCTCCACCCTGAGGTCCGTCACCTTGCCGTCGGGTTCCCGGACCGCGGTCAGGATCAGCACCGGGTCGAGCAACGCGTCGAGCACGGCCCGGAACCAGGGTTCACCGGAAGGCAACGGGGAGCCCTGGCTTCCGCTGTCGAACGACAGCACCCGCAGCAGATGTGTCGCGCACAGCCGGGACAGTACGGACAGGTACCGCAAGGTGGCAGGATCGAGCCGGGTCTCCTCCGTCCAGCCGAGTTTCATGGCGCCGATCACCTGCTCCCCCGTGCGCAACGGCAACGCGCAGACCGTTCGTCCCGGCACCACGTCATCACCGGTCAGGTCCGGGTAGCGGGCCGCGAACTCCTCCGGATCGGCCACCCAGACCGCGGTTCCGCGCTGCACCGCCTCCGTGAGCGGGACGGAGGTGTACGGGGGGATCCGCTGCCACTGGCTGAGCTGGTGCCGAGACACCCCGTGACTGCCGACCAGGCGCAGTGCGCCGTCCGGTTCCAGCAGGGCCAGTACGGCGGCCCGGACGCCCAGCGGGGAGAGCGCCACCTGGCAGAGGACACGTGCCAGGTCGTCGGGAGTGCCCACCGTGCTCAGCGCGGACGCGGCGAGGTGGTAGCGGGCGGCGAAGGTCTCGGGAAGCGCCGCCGGTGGGGCGGTCTCCCTGTCGTACGAAGGCTCCGGTCGAGGCGGCACGACACTCGCGGACGCCGGCTCGGCGACGGGAGTCGCTTGCTGCTCGTCGGCCGGCTCCGCCTCGGGCGGGGCAACTGTCCCGAGCAGATCGGCCGCGACATCGACAAGTTTGCGGTCGGCGCTGTGGGAGAGGTCGACGAGATGGTCGAATGCCTCGTCCGGCGTGCAGGAGAGGCGCTCGCTGAGCAGCCCCTTGGCCTGCTCGATCACGCCCCGTGTGGCCATGGCCCGGCGCAGTCCCGCGACCTCTGCGCGCAACCGGTCGATCGTTGTCTGCAGGACGTCGTTGTTCTCGGTTCGTTCGTCGGGCATCCCGGCCGCCCGCCTCTCGCCTCGGCCCTGCATCGAGCGAGGTCAGCGCATGCCCGTGCGGTGCCGTGAAAGCCTCTTTCAGCCTACGAGGCCGCGCGGGCGGTCGCTACCGGCGGGCGGGGCGGCGATCCGGTGCGTACTCGGGCCCGAACCGCTTCTGCCGGGGGACGGCGCCTCCTCGGGAGCGGGCCCCCGGGAGGTCCGCACCCGTGGCCTGGGGCAAGGGCCCGCTGATCGTCATCCGACGCGTGGGGGTCAGCCGCGGCCGGTCAGCATGTCGCGCACCCGGTCCACCATGCCCAGTCCGGGCGCGATCAGCTTGTTGGCCGGCGGCGTGCTCGGGACGGACGGGTGGGGGCGGGTGGGAGCGGTTTCCTTGGCTCGGCGGACGTTCTCCCCCAGCTCCGCGAGGAGTGCTGCGGAGCTTGCTTCGACCAGCAGGGGAAAGAGCTGCTCCTCCTCGTCCTTCATGTGTGCGGTGACCGACGACTTCAGCCGGGCCATGAGTGTGTCGAAGCGGCTGTCGTCCGGCGAGCAGCCTTCGAGCTCCTTGAGCAGGCGCTCGATCTCGCCGTGCTCCTCGATTTCCTTGTCCGCCATGTCGTCCCCGTCGTCCACGTAACGCCGGACTGCCGGGTACAGGTGTTCCTCTTCCGCGACCGAGTGCCGGACCAGTTCGATCGTCAGCCGATCCACCACTTCCCGGCGTTGCTGATCGCCCGCGGGAAGTTTCTCGAACTCAGCGAAGAGCGTGTCCACCTCGCGGTGGTCCGTCGTCAGCTCTTGGATGACGTTTCCGCCGTGGCCCATTCCGGGGTGTTCCTTTCTCTTTTCGGTTCAGTCAGCTCACTGACCGTCTCAGAGCGAGTGACGTGATTCTTCGCGACACGCTCATGCCGAAAGGGCCGCACTGCGGCTGCTCATGTGACGCGCTCGCGACAATCCGCCATGTGTGTTCGCTCCTCGGCGGGATCACGATGAGCCCGAACAGAAGTGGTTACGCACGACGACACCTCCCCCTACACTGACCACTCTCGAAGCCCCTTTGACCTGGCAGAACGCACCCCGGAGCGGATCCTTCACGATTTGGAGCGAACCCGTGTTCTACTACGTGCTCAAGTACGTCGTGCTGGGGCCGCTGCTGCGGCTGCTGTTCCGGCCACGGATCGAAGGGATCGAGAACATCCCGGCGGGGGGCGCCGCGATCGTCGCGGGCAATCATCTGTCGTTCTCCGATCACTTCCTCATGCCCGCGATCATCAAGCGGCGAATCACCTTCCTCGCCAAGGCCGAGTACTTCACCGGGCCCGGACTCAAGGGCCGGCTGACCGCCGCGTTCTTCCGCAGTGCCGGGCAGATCCCGGTGGACAGATCCGGCAAGGAGGCGGGACAGGCCGCGATCCGGGAGGGCCTCGGGGTGCTGAGCAGGAACGAGTTGCTGGGCATCTATCCGGAGGGCACCCGCTCGCACGACGGCCGGCTCTACAAGGGCAAGGTCGGCGTGGCGGTCATGGCGATCAAGGCGCAGGTGCCGGTGATCCCGTGCGCGATGGTCGGCACCTTCGAGGTCCAGCCGCCCGGTCAGGTCGTACCACGCATCAAGCGCGTCACCATCCGCTTCGGTGAGCCGCTGGACTTCTCGCGCTACGCGGGCATGGAGAACGAGAAGGCCGTACTGCGCGCGGTCACCGACGAGATCATGTACGCGATCCTCGGGCTCTCGGGCCAGGAGTACGTCGACCGGTACGCGGCCGATGTGAAGGCCGAGCAGGCGAACCGCGGAGCTTAAGCTCAACTCGCAAGCGTGGGACAGCGGTACGGATGGGAGCGCAGTGAACGAGCACGACGTGTACGCCAAGCTGATCGGCCTGCTGGACGAGCGGGGCGCCGTGTACCGGGTCATCGAGCACGAACCTCAGGGCGCCACCGAGGCGGTGAGCAAGCTGCGCGGCAACACCCTGGCACAGGCGGCGAAATGCATCGTCCTCATGGTCAAGACCGGCAAGAAGACGCGGCGTTACGTGCTGGCCGTGGTGCCCGGCGACCGGCGGGTGGATCTGAATGCGGTCAAGGAGCTGGTGGGCGGTACGTACGCCGGGTTCGCGACCCCCGAGGTGGCGGAGCGGCTGGCCGGCAGCGTGAGCGGCACCATTCTTCCGTTCTCCTTCGACCCGGAGCTGGAGCCGGTCGTGGACCCGGGGCTGCTGGTGCATGAGGAGATCTTCTTCAACGCGGCACGGCTCGACCGTTCACTGGCGCTGCGCACCGCCGACTACACGGCGATCGCCGAGCCGCGTACGGCTGCCATCGCGCAGGAGTAGGACACGGTCGAGGGGGCGGCCGGGAATCCCGGCCGCCCCCTCTGCGTGCGTCATGCCGTCAGATCAGGAAGCCGTCGGCGTGGCGTGCGGGGCGCACGTCACATCGGTGGTGTCGGTCTTGCCCGACAGCAGGTAGTCGTCCACCCGCTGGTTGATGCAGGGGTGACCGTGTTGGTGACGCCGTGCGAGCCGGCGTCCTTCTCGGTGATGAGACGCGAGCCCTGCAGCCGCATGTGAAGCTCGACGGCACCCTCGTACGGGGTGGCCGCGTCGCGCTCGGACTGCACGATCAGGACCGGCGGCAGACCCTTGCCGGTGCGGACGTCGACCGGGACCTGCTGCTTGCCTGCGACCTCCAGGGGCGGAAGAGAGGGCCGCGGAGGCGTTGTACAAGGCTCCGCCAAGGCCTCCAGGAACGCTTCCCAGACGCCCGCTCGCTGCCACTTACGCACCCACGCCCGAACGGCGTCCTTGGTCGGCAGATGGGCCCATGGCCCCGACGAGGGTGACACGGGCGGCGGACCCGCCCGCCCGGGTTCGCCGCAACGCAAGCGGACCTTCGCCCTACGCCGTCGCCCGGTGTACGCGCCACCGCCCGGAGATGTTCCCGGGATACGCGAGCCATGGGCTCAGACCAACAGGAGGGCGATTCGGGTGGTGCCCCTCACGCCGGACGGGCTCACCGTGAGCCCGTCCGGCGGCTGCGGACCGGACAGAGCCCCCGGTCAACGGCCCCGGCCGCCGTGCCCGCGATGCTCCGCCGCGATGCCGAAGCGCTGCCGTTCGCCGGGAGCGGACGGAACCTCGCGGACCGTGGAGACCGAAGTGATCACCTGCTCCTCGGCCGGCTCCGCCGCCTCCTCGAGTCGCTCCAGGTCAGCAGCGGAGACCAAGGCGACGAGCGGCTTCCCGTGCCGCGTCACGACCACCCGCTCCCCGCCGTACACCACGCGGTTGATCAGATCGGCGAGCTCTGCGCGGGCTTGCGTCACCGGAATCTCATAGGCCATGCTCCCCATCATAACGGCCTGTACGTCCTGTACATTTTTTACAGAGCCCAGTGCACCAGGAGAGGTACGCCATGGACCGACCCGCCGCCCGCTACGTCCTGCCCGAGTTCACCGAACGCACCAGCACCGGGACCCGCACGCTCGACCCGTACTCCAAGCTGTTGGCGGAGCGGATCATCTTTCTCGGCACGGCCGTCGACGACACCGCGGCCAACGATGTGATGGCCCAGTTCATGCATCTGGAGCACGCCGCGCCCGACCGGGACATCTCGCTCTACATCAACTCCCCCGGCGGATCGCTCACCGCGATGACCGCGATCTACGACACGATGCAGTACGTCACCTGCGACGTGGAGACCGTGTGCCTGGGCCAGGCCGCGGGGGAGGCCGCCGCACTGCTCGCCGCGGGCACCCCCGGCAAGCGGCTCGCACTGCCCGGGGCCAGGGTGGTCGTCCGGCAGCCCGCCGTCGACGAGCCATTCCGAGGGCAGCCGTCGGATCTGGAGATCCACGCGGCGGAGATGCTGCGGCTGCGCGGCACACTGGCCGAACTGTTGGTACATCACACCGGGCAGAGCGCCGAAAGGGTGACCGAAACCATCGAGCGGGACACGGTCTTCGATGCCGAGGGGGCCAAGGCCTACGGCCTGGTCGACCATATTCTGGCGAGCCGCAAGGCCCCCCGGGCATTCACCGGAGCGCGGTGAGACGACGATGCTGCCGCCCGAACTTCCGCCCCTGCCCGCACTGACGTGCGCCGAAGGCGAGTTCATCGACCGCTATCTCGAAGTCATCGACCTGCTGGGCCGGATCAACCCCGCGCGGAGCAATGACACCTACAGCGCCCTACGGGCCGCACAGGCGCTCGCCGGGCGGTCCGCCGCACTCCGGGATGCCCTGGCCCTGATGCACGAGCGCGGCGAGAGGCAACTGCACACGACCACCCTGGCACGCGCGCTCCGGGTACTGGACGGGGAGCGCAGGGCCGGGAGGATCACCGTTCCGCCGGCAACGGCGAGTTGAGGCCGGTCCCGGCGGCCCCGAAAGGCGTAGGAACCCTCACCTGAACGATTGATTTCCCCCCTGTCGCACACGGGCTACTCGAGTTGCGCACCATGTGTAGACAGTCGTCGGAATATATCGTTCCGGTGCTGGTGCGGCATTGGTCGCGCATCGGCCCCAGGTCGCCGAATCGGCTGTGTCCACCTGAACGGACCAGTCGTGAGGAGCCTCACAAACCGTCGTTTCGACTCGGAAATGCGGCGGTCGGTGGGTCAAGATCCCTGGGACGACAAGCCCCCGCCACCGCGGCGGGGCGATCCGGGCGGACGCCGAGTCCTGCCGCCGTCCGGGTTCTGGTCGACATGACTGGATCGGCAGGAGTGGAGGACCCGAGCAAGGCGGGACGCCCGGAAATCGGTCGTCCCTTGGGGTGAAGCCGCTTGCGCGGCCGGGCATCTTCGCCTGTCCGAACCCGACAGGTCATCTTTCACAGGCGGTTTGACGAAGGGTTGCGCATGCCTGCGCATAAACATGTCCCGTCTTTGCTGTCACGGACCGGTACCACCTCCGTTCTGACACTCGCCGCCGTGGGCGCCACCGTACTGGCGCCCGGCACGGCATCCGAGGCACAGGCCGTGACGTCACGCGCGACCAAGGCACTGCAGGTCGCCGCTTCGAAGAAGGGTGCGCCCTACAAGTACGGCGCCACAGGTCCGAACCGCTTCGACTGCTCCGGGCTGACGCTCTACTCGTTCAAAAAAGCGGGCATAAAACTGCCGCGTACCGCGCAACAGCAGTACAACAAGACCCGGCACATCTCCGCCTCCAAACGGCAGCGCGGTGACCTGGTCTTCTTCCACTCGGGATCGTACGTCTACCACGTCGGGATCTACGCCGGCGGCGGGAAGATCTGGCACTCCCCCAAGACCGGCTCCTGGGTCAAACTGGACAAGATCTGGTCCAAGCACGTCTGGTACGGCCGGGTGCGTTAGCCCGTGCGGTACGCCGGTCCGGGCCCCGCCGGTTCGAGCGGGGCCCGCCGGGTTATCCATCCCTCATGAGTGACGCACGTCCCGGCCCGGCTCGGCACGAGACCCAGGACGAACGGGCCGACCGCAACTTCGCCGAGCTGCTGCAGGAGCTCCGGGTCACGCAGACCGGGGTGCAGATCCTGTTCTCCCTCCTGCTGACCCTGGCCTTCACCCCGCGCTTCACGACGCTCGACTCGTTCCAGCGTGGCGCCTATGTCGCCAGCCTGATGCTCGCCGTGCTGGCCACCGCGCTGCTCCTGACCCCCGCCGCGGTGCACAGGAGACTGTTCCACGAGGGATTCAAGCCGCAGATCGTGGCAGTGTCCTCACGGCTGGCCCAGGTCGGCATGGGGGTGGTGTCGCTCGCGCTGACCGGCTCGGTGCTGCTGGTCATGGACGTGGTGCACGGCAGGGCCTGGGGGATCGCCGCCGGTGCCTTCGTGCTCCTCCTCTGCGCCGGCCTGTGGTGGCTGCTCCCCCGGCTGGTCAAGCGCGGCGTCAGCCGGAGCTAGTGCTGTGATCGGAAAGGTTCACCGGCTCGCGACGCTCCCCCAGCTACCTCTGGGTGTGCCCCCACCGCATGCGTGGACACCAGCCGCTCCGCGGCAGGCGCTCGCTGATCCGGCCTGATCCGCCGGACACCCCCTACTGCTGGACCGGGACAGTCCAGGGCAGGTCGATCCAGACGGTCTTACCACCGTCCGCGGTGGGGGTGACGGAGAGTCTCCCGCCGGCTTCCGCGGTGAGCCAGCGGATGATCACCATGCCACGTCCGTTGTCCTGCTGGACGGCTGCGGGAAGCCGCTGAGGCCAGCGGGGATGACTGTCGGTGACCCCGACGCGCAGCTGTTCGTAGCGATCCAGCCGGACGTCCACGGTGAAGGTGGGCGACTGGCCGAACGTGTGCTGGACGGCATTGGTGGCGAGCTCCGAGACGATCAGCCGGACCGTATCGGCGGCTTCGGCCTCTGTGGGCAGACCCCACTCGATCAGGAGATCGCTGACGTACCTCCTGGCGGCGGAGACCGAGGCGGGATCGCTCGGCAGAGTGACGGATGCTTCCTGGCGGTCTGCCATGGCGGCGCTGTCCCTTTCCCGAGGACGGCCTCGGATTGTACTTCGCGCCAGAGTGCCACTCATCTGGCCGCCATGGCGCGGATCCACCAAGATATGCATATATCTGTCGCTCAAAGCGGTGAACTCTGCTACGAGAGAACGCATTTGGGATGCACACCGGCCGCAGGCTCCGGCCATCGGTTTCGGCGGAAGGAGACGGCATGCGGCAGGGTCCCGCGGTGCGTCGCCGCAAACTCGGCAAGGAACTCCGCCGACTGAGGGACCGAACCGGCCTGACGAGCGGGGAAGTGGCCCAACGGGTCGGCTGGCACCAGTCCAAGGTCAGCCGCATCGTGACCGGACGCAGCGGCGTCAAAGCCGAGGATGTCACCAGGCTGCTCGACGCGTACGGCATGCACGATTTCCAACTCCGCGCTCTTCTTGAAGCCTTGACCGACTATGCGGAAGACAGCGGCACGCACTGGCGGCATGCGTACCGGGGGCTGCTGCCGCCGCAGTACCGCGACTTCATGAGCCTGGAGTCCCGGGCCAGTACAGCGCGCACGCTGGAGACCTCGGTGGTGCCCGGTCCGCTCCAGAGACCGGACTACGCGAGGGCGGTGACCCGGGCCGTGCTCGCCGGGCTTCCGGCCGACAAGGTGGACTCGCTCGTCGAGGTGCGGCTGGCCCGGCAGGAGGTGCTGCGCACGCCGAACCCGCTGGAACTGAGCGCGGTGCTCGACGAGTCGGTGCTGCGCCGCGAGGTGGGCGGCACAGCACGTACCTTTCAGCAATTGTTTTTACGGCGCACGATGGCGGCGCAGCAGTCGCAGCAACGGGATGAACAACTGCGTCGAGACGGCCCCGCTCGGCGGCGCGCTGTTGGCCGTCCGCGACTTCAAACACCCGGAAGGGCCGACTCTGCTCTTCCCTCCTGAGGCATGGCAGCCGTTCCCTGTCCGCGTTACGTGGCCGGACGCTCGACGGCTGACCGGCCAGGTTCTGTCCGGCCGATCACGCCGGTCGCGGCACTAACCGGTGGGCGCGGTCCGCAGGATCGTTTCCACCGCGGCGTCGATCTGATCCCTCGTCAGGTCGGCGCGTGCGGTCAGCCGGAGCCGGGAGACGCCGTCCGGCACCGACGGCGGCCGGAAACAGCCCACCGCGAGACCGCCCTCCCGGCAGTCCGCCGCCCAGCGCACCGCCGCCTCGGGCGACGGGGCCTGCACCGACACCACGGCCGCATCCGGGCGTACGGCCCTCAGGCCCTCGGCGGTCAACCGCCGGTGCAGCTCGGCGGCCACGGCCCGGGCGCGCCCGGCCAGCTCCGGCTCCTGGCGCAGCAGCCGCAGTCCGGCGAGTGCTGCCCCGACGGCGGCCGGGGCGAGTCCGGTGTCGAAGATGAAGGTACGGGCCGTGTTGACGAGATGCTCGACGACCTTCGCCGGTCCCAGGACGGCCCCGCCCTGGCTGCCCAGGGACTTGGAGAGGGTGAGGGTGGCGACCACACCGTCCGCCCCGGCGAGCCCGGCGGCGTGCAGTGCGCCCCGTCCGCCGTCGCCGAGTACACCGAGCCCGTGTGCGTCGTCGACGACCAGCGCGGCGCCGTGCTCCCGGCATGCCTCGGCGAAGCCGGCCAGCGGCGCGGCGTCGCCGTCCACCGAGAAGACCGAGTCGGTGACGACGAGCGCACGCCCGTCGTGCGCGTCGAGGGTCTTGCGGACGGCCTCCGGTTCGGCGTGCGGCACGACCGTGGTTCCGGCGCGCGACAGCCGGCATCCGTCGACGATCGAGGCGTGGTTGCCCGCGTCGGAGACGATCAGGGAGTCGCGGTCACTGAGCGCGGTGAGCGCCGCCAGGTTCGCGGTGTAACCGGACGAGAAGACCAGCGCCGCCTCGAATCCGCAGAAATCGGCCAGTTCCCGTTCCAGCTGCCCGTGCAGTTCGGTGGTGCCCGTGACGAGGCGGGACCCGGTGGCGCCGCCGCCCCAGCGGCGGGCTGCCCCGGCGGCCCCCTCGGTGACCTCCGGACGCCGGGTCAGTCCCAGGTAGTCGTTGCCGGCGAGATCGAGCAGCGCGGAGTCCACGGGGCGCGGGCGCAGCGTGCGGACGAGGCCGGCGCGCTCGCGCCGCACTGCCTGTTCGTCGATCCAGTCGAATGGACTGCGCGGCATGGTCCGGTCCCTTTTGTAGGCTGCGCACAGACCCTAGCCGTGATGACGCGAGGTCAGGGTGTGGCGATACACACACCTCTAAGCGGGTGTGTTGTGCGATCTCTCCTTGGCCGCAGGCGGTGACGTGAGTAAGGATCGGCGCCATGGACCTGCTGAACACGCTGGTGGACAAGGGGCTGCGGCGCGAGCTGCCGACCCGTGAAGAGGCGCTCGCCGTGCTGGCGACCCCGGACGACGACGTACTCGATGTGGTGGCCGCGGCCGGCAAGGTGCGTCGGCATTGGTTCGGGCGACGGGTGAAACTCAACTATCTCGTCAACCTGAAGTCCGGACTCTGCCCCGAGGACTGCTCGTACTGCTCCCAGCGGCTCGGCTCCAAGGCCGAGATCCTCAAGTACACCTGGCTCAAGCCGGAGGAGGCGTCCGCGGCGGCTGCCGCGGGCGTGGCGGGCGGCGCCAAGCGGGTCTGCCTGGTGGCCAGCGGCCGTGGACCGACCGACCGTGACGTGGACCGGGTGTCCCAGACCATCGAGGCCATCAAGGAGCAGAACGAGGGCGTCGAGGTGTGCGCCTGCCTCGGACTGCTGTCCAACGGGCAGGCCGAGCGGCTGCGGACCGCCGGCGCCGACGCGTACAACCACAACCTCAATACGTCCGAGGGGACGTACGGGGATATTACGACCACTCACACCTACGCCGACCGCGTCGACACCGTGCAGCAGGCCCAGGCGGCCGGGCTGTCCGCCTGCTCCGGTCTGATCGCGGGCATGGGCGAGAGCGACGAGGACCTCGTCGATGTCGTCTTCGCGCTGCGCGACCTCGACCCCGACTCGGTGCCGGTGAACTTCCTGATCCCGTTCGAGGGCACCCCGCTCGCCAAGGAGTGGAACCTCACCCCGCAGAAGTGCCTGCGCATCCTCGCCATGGTGCGGTTCGTCTGCCCCGACATCGAGGTGCGGATCGCCGGCGGGCGCGAGGTCCATCTGCGCTCGATGCAGCCGCTCGCGCTGCACCTGGCCAACTCGATCTTCCTCGGCGACTACCTCACCAGTGAGGGCCAGGCCGGCAAGGCCGACCTGGAGATGATCGCCGACGCCGGTTTCGAGGTGGAGGGCGCCGGCACCACCACGCTGCCCGAGCACCGTGCCGACGCGCTCGCGGCCGCCGGATCGGGCTGCGGCTCGCACGGCGGCGGTGGCTGCGCCCCCTGCGGCGACGGTGCGGCCGAACCTGCCGCCGCCGCGTGCGGGTCCGCCCCGGCGGCCGAACCTGCCGCCGGCGCCGCCGACGCACGCACCGAGCTGGTCGCCGTGCGCCGCCGGGGCGCCGGAACCGACCTGCCGCCCAATGCCTGAGCCGGTCCTCACCCCGGACGAGCTGCGTGCCCTGGACCGGGAGCACGTCTGGCATCCGTACGGCCCGATGCCCGGCCGGCAGGAGCCGCTCGTCGTCGAGTCCGCGGCCGGGGTGCGGCTGCGGCTTGCCGAACCGGCGCACGGGCAGCGTGAACTGATCGACGGAATGTCCTCCTGGTGGTCGGCCGTTCACGGCTACAACCACCCGGTCCTCAACGCGGCGGCCCGCAACCAGCTCGACCGGATGAGCCATGTGATGTTCGGCGGGCTCACCCATGAGCCCGCCGTCCGGCTCGCCACCGCGCTGGTGGAGATCACCCCCGAGCCGCTGCGCCATGTCTTCCTCGCCGACTCCGGTTCGGTGTCGGTCGAGGTCGCCGTCAAGATGTGCCTGCAATACTGGCGGTCTGTCGGGAAGCCGGCCAAGCAGCGGCTGCTGACCTGGCGTGGTGGCTACCACGGGGACACCTGGCAGCCGATGTCGGTCTGTGACCCCGAGGGCGGCATGCACGAGCTGTGGTCCGGGGTGCTGCCGCGGCAGGTCTTCGCCGACGCGCCGCCGGCCGAGTACGACCCGGAGTACGACCGCCGTCTGCGCGAGCTGATCGGGGCCCACGCGGACGAGCTGGCCGCAGTGATCGTCGAGCCGGTGGTGCAGGGCGCGGGCGGAATGCGCTTCCACTCCCCCGAGTACCTGCGGGTGCTGCGGGAGGCCTGCGACGAGCACGACGTACTGCTCGTCTTCGACGAGATCGCCACCGGCTTCGGCCGTACGGGGGCGCTCTTCGCGGCGGAGCACGCGGACGTCTCGCCCGATGTGATGTGTGTCGGCAAGGCTCTGACCGGCGGTTACATGACCCTGGCGGCGACGCTGTGCACCTCCCGCGTGGCGGAGGGGATCTCCCAGGGCGAGGTCCCGGTGCTGGCGCACGGTCCGACGTTCATGGGCAACCCGCTGGCGGCGTCGGTGGCCCTGGCCTCGATCGGGCTGCTGCTGTCCCAGGACTGGCAGCAGGAGGTCAAGCGGCTGGAGACCGGCCTGCGGGACGGTCTCGCAGCTGCCGTGGAGCTTCCCGGCGTCCGCGATGTGCGCGTGCTGGGCGGCATCGGTGTCGTACAGCTGGACCACGAGATCGACATGGCCGCGGCGACCGCTGCGGCCGTACGCGAGGGCGTGTGGCTGCGGCCGTTCCGTGACCTCGTGTACACGATGCCGCCCTATGTGACGGCTGACGAGGACGTGGCGCGGATCTGCCGCGCGGTGTCCGCGGCCGCTGCCGCGGGCTGACCGAACGGAGCATGTGTGCCGTCCCCGGAACAGGCCGGGGACGGCCCCGCGCGGTGCCGGTGGCGGTACGCGCGGATCGGAAGGGCAGTGGAAGACGATGACCGTGATGGTGGTCAGCGGAACGGGCACGGAGATCGGCAAGACGATCGTGACGGCGGCCGTCGCCGCCGCCGCGGCGGCCCAGGGCCGTACCGTCGCCGTACTCAAGCCCGCGCAGACCGGGCTCGCTCCGGACGAGCCCGGTGACGCGGCGGAGGCCGCGCGGCTGGCGGGCGACGGGGTGACCGGTGTCGAACTGGCCCGCTTTCCCGAACCCCTGGCGCCGGAGACCTCCGCCCGCCGCGCCGGGATGACGCCGGTGGGACCGGAGGAGGTCGCCGAAGCGGCACGCAAGCTGGCCGCCGAGTACGACCTGGTGCTGGTCGAGGGCGCGGGCGGACTCCTGGTCCGCTTCGACGACAAGGGCGGCACGCTCGCGGACGCGGCACGACTGCTGGACGCGCCCGTGCTGGTGGTGGCGCCCGCGGGACTGGGCACGCTCAACATGACAGCGCTGACCGCGGAGGCCCTGCGGGCGCGGCAACTGGAGTGCGCCGGCGTCGTGGTGGGCAGCTGGCCCGCGGAGCCGGACCTGGCGGCCCGGTGCAACCTGGCGGACCTCCCTGCGTCGGCGGACGCTCCGCTGCTGGGCGTGATCCCGGAGGGCGCGGGCGCACTGGCCCCGGCGGACTTCCGGGCAAGCGCGGTGACATGGCTGGCCCCGGCTCTCGGCGGCGGCTGGGACGCGGAACGGTTCGTACGCGACGAGGGGTGAGCGGGGGCGGTGGCCGGGGGACAATGCCGGTATCCGTCCGTCCTCCCCCAAGCTCTCGGCTCCGCTCGAGCAGGGGGGACCCCCATCGGAGGAGGCTCTCCCCGTGCCGCAGCGCAGCAGCAAGATCCCCCGGGACGCCGTGCATCACCCGCTCTTCGCCCGCTTCTATGCCCGTATCAGCGTCACCGCCGATCTCAGAGGCGGAGTGGCCGCGCACCGGGAGGAGTTGCTCGCCGGGCTGTTCGGACGCGTGCTCGAGATCGGTGCGGGCAACGGCCTGAACTTCGCGCACTATCCGGCGGCCGTCTCCGAGGTCGTGGCGATCGAGCCGGAGCGCACCCTGCGCCGGCTGGCGCAGGAGGCCGCCCTGCGTGCGGACGTTCCGGTCGATGTGGTGCCGGGAGCCGCCGAGGCTCTGCCGGTGAAGAGCGAGGCATTCGACGCGGCCGTGGTGTCGCTCGTGCTGTGCACGGTGCGGGATCTGCCGCGCTCGCTCGCGGAGATCCGACGGGTGCTCAGGCCCGGCGGGGAACTTCGGTTCTTCGAGCACGGCCTGGCGCAGGGCCGGGCAATGCCACTGGTCCAGCGGGCCCTGGACCGGACGGTATGGCCCCTGCTGTTCGGCGGCTGCCACACCGCCCGCGACCCGCTCGCCGCAATCGAGGCGGCCGGCTTCGAGATCGACGGCTACCGGCGGCTGCGCGTCCCGGAGCACGGCCCCACGCTCCCGACATCCGCGTGCGTACTGGGAACAGCCCGTCGCCCGGCGCTGAAGGAGTAGGGCATCCCGGCCTTCAGTCACGTATCAGCGCACCCAGTTGGCTGTTCCCCGGCTCTCTCCGGACTATTGGTGCCCCTGCTCCGACGCGCGCGGCATCGAGGTGTCCGACGCCGCCCGCGAACAGATCACCATCTGCACGGACTACGAACGAGTGCCGCCGGTGCCCATCTGTCCATGATGCGAAGCAGACGCAGCTCGGATGCCCGCGCATCCCGCATGTCCCCGCCCACGGCCTCCCCGCCTCGGTGATCTCGGGCCGTCGATTCTATCCACCCGGCAGGCAGGCGATCGCGGATCGTGCGGCATGGCCGATCGTGGGCATTCCGGCTTACTCTCGTCATTCGTAAGGGAGTTGAGTCGAACCTGACTGGGAGTCGGACCGTGTCCGCAGCACCTTCGGCCGCGCGCGCTCGCGGTCTCACCAAGGCGTACGGCACGGGCGAGACGACGGTGCTCGCCCTGGACTCGGTCGATGTGGACATCGCCCGCGGCCGGTTCACGGCCGTGATGGGCCCCTCCGGCTCGGGCAAGTCCACACTGATGCACTGCCTGGCGGGGCTGGACACCGTGTCGGCAGGGCAGGTGTGGCTGGGCGACACCGAGATCACCGGTCTGAAGGAGCGTGAGCTCACGCGGCTGCGCCGGGACCGGATCGGCTTTGTGTTCCAGGCGTTCAATCTGCTGCCCACGCTCACCGCGGCCGAGAACATCACGCTGCCGATGGACATCGCCGGCCGCAGGCCCGACCGTGACTGGCTGGAGAGAACTGGTATGTCACCGAGCGAAGTCCGGTTCGCCGTGCTCGGTGTGGTCAACACGCTCGCCCTGTCGGTCGTCGAACGCACCCGCGAGATCGGGCTGTTACGTGCGATCGGGCTTTCGAGGGTCCAGCTGCGCCGCATGATCCGGCTGGAATCCGTCGTGATCGCCGTATTCGGCGCGCTGCTGGGCCTCGGTCTGGGCATGATCTGGGGGGTGGCCGTCCAGCAGGTGCTGGCGCTCGAGGGCATGACCGCGCTCGCCATTCCCTGGGGGACGATCCTCGCGGTCGTGGCCGGCTCGGTGGTCGTGGGGCTCGTCGCCGCGGTGCTCCCGGCGCTGCGGGCGTCGCGGATGAATGTGCTGGCCGCCATCGCGCACGAGTAGGTCATCGACGGACGAGGAGATCTCATGACAAGGCCGTTCCGGTTCGGCGTCAACATGCTGACGCCGGGGGTGGGCGACGAATGGCGCAAGCGGTGCCGCCGGGCGGAGGAACTCGGGTACGACGTCATCCTGGTGCCCGACCACCTCGGTATGCCCGCCCCGTTCCCGGCCGTCGTGGCAGCCGCGTACGCCACCGAGCGGCCCCGGGTCGGCACCTTTGTGCTGAACGCGGCCTTCTGGAAGCCCGCGCTGCTGGCCCGGGAGATCGCCACCACGGACGCGCTCACGGACGGACGTCTGGAGGTCGGCCTGGGCACCGGCTACGTCCGGGAGGAGCACGAGCGGGCCCAGGTGGAGTGGCGCTCGCCGGGCGCGCGGGTGGACCACCTGCGGCGTGTCGTCGAGGAGCTGGACCGGCTGCTGGACGACGAGAGCCATGTACCGCAGTCGGTGCAGCGGCCCAGGCCCCCGCTGCTCATCGGAGCCAACGGCGACCGGATGCTGCGGCTGACCGCGAAGCACGCCGAGATCGCGGCGTTCCCCGGGGCTCGTACGGGGAAGGACGGGATGCTGCTCCCTCTCACGGCCGAGGAGCTGGACGAGCGGGTTGCCGCCTACCGACGCTTCGCGGCCGGGCGCGAGACCCCGGCGGAGCTGAATCTGCTGGTGCAGCGGGTCACGGTCGGCCCGGACCGCCGGGCGGCGGCGCGCGAGCTCATGCCGTACGTGCCGCATCTCACCGAGGAACAGGTCCTGGACCTGCCGCTGATGCTGGCCGGTACGACGCGGCAGATCGCCGATCAGCTGCGTGAGCAGCGGGAGCGTTACGGCTTCTCGTACATCACCGTGCTCGACCCCGCCATGGAGACGTTCGCCCCTGTGATCGAGGAGCTCCGCGGCACCTGACCGGAGAGCGGAACCGGCCTCGGGGAGCATCGGTACGACGGAGTTCCGCGAAGGATCGTCGATCACGGATGAACGGGGGCCACGGTCCGCCGCACGCCGGTGGAGTCCGTACGGAAGCCGGCCCGGGCGGGCGTGGCGGCTATCGACGCGCTGCCGATACGCGAGCGGTCCGGGCTGCCGTAGGCCGGCCGTAACGACGCCATGCACGCGTGCCGCCACGACCTGCACCTGGCCGCGGCGGCCGACGCCGAGGACCTGCTCGCCCGCCTGTCCGGCCGGTGGCGGGGCACCCCTGCTGGTGGTGGGACAGCCGGCCGAGGAGACGCTCAGCGGTGCCGAGGCCATGCTGCGCGACGGACGGTACCAACGGCTCGGCAGACCCGACTCCGTACTCGCCCAGCATGCTGCGCCGCTGCCTTCCGGCACGGTCGCGCACGCGACGGAACAGGCGCCGATGACGGCGGCGAGCGCGGTGCTCGACGTGAAACTGCACGGGCAGAGCGGTCACGCCGCCACTCCGCACCTGGCGGTGGATCCGGTCGTCACCGCGGCCGCCGTCGTCACCCGGCTCCAGAACATCGTCGCCCGCGAGACCGACGATGCCGTGGTCCTGGAAACCAACGAACGGGCCCGTCACGCGTGGGCCGCGGGTGGCTGCCACCGCGAAGACCACTGGCGGCGCGGGGTCAAGCCGCTGGCGGAGTGATCGGACGGCTTTTGCTGATCCTTTACCATGAAGAGACCAGCAACCCGATCATCGGAAAGGTGTGAGCGTCCGCCCATGGGCGAGCCTCCCAGTACTGACTTGTTCCGCTGCGCGTGCCTCGGGCCCCCGAACACTCCCGGCGTTGTCGCGCGATCCTCCTGCCTCTGGCCGATCATGGAACAGAGGTGAACCGATGACCGAAGTGCTCCTGCTCATCGTGGCCGTGCTCCTCTCGCTGGCCTGTGGAGCATTCGTCGCGGCGGAGTTCTCGCTGACCACGGTCGAGCGCAGTGATCTGGAACGGGCCGTGGAGCGCGGCGAACGGGGCGCGGCGAGCGCCCTGAAGGCCGTGCGCAGCCTCACCTTCCAGCTGTCCGGCGCCCAGCTCGGCATCACCGTCACCAATCTGGTGATCGGCATGCTCTCCGAGCCTTCCATCGCGAAACTGCTCCACGGCCCCCTCACGGCGATCGGGCTGTCCAGCAGCACGGCCTCTTCCGCGGCCCTGGTGATCGGCACCGCCCTGTCCACGGTCTTCCTGATGGTCGTCGGCGAACTGGTGCCGAAGAACTGGGCCATCTCCGCTCCGCTCACCATGGCGAAGGTGGTCGCCACCCCGCAGCGGATGTTCAGCACGGCCTTCCGCCCGTTCATCAGCCACCTCAACAACACGGCCAACCGCACGGTACGCCGCCTCGGCCTGGAACCCGCCGAGGAACTCGCCTCCGCCCGCAGCCCTCAGGAGCTGGTGGCACTGGCACGGCATTCCGCCAAGGAGGGCGCACTGGAGGCGGACACCGCCGAGTTGTTCGTGCGCACGCTCAATCTCGCGGAGCTGACGGCGGAGAACGTGATGACACCCCGGGTTCAGGTCACCGCCCTGGAACTGCAGGCGACGGCGGAGGATGTCGCCAACGCCACCCGCGCCACCGGCCTGTCCCGGTTCCCCGTCTACCGCGGCAGCCTGGACGCGGTCGTCGGCATCGCGCACATCAAGGACGTCCTGGCGATCCCGGCGGAAAGCCGGCCGAGGGTTCCGGTCGCGCAGATGCTGCGCGAGCCACTGCTCGTACCGGAGACGCTGACCGTGGACCGGCTGCTCGACCGGCTGTCCGGCATGCGCACCATGGCCGTCGTGATCGACGAGTACGGCGGCACGGCCGGAGTCGTGACCCTGGAGGACATCGTCGAGGAGGTCGTCGGCGAGGTGCGCGACGAGCACGATCCGCACGAAACCCCCGACCTGGCCACCGCCGGTGAGGACGCCGACGGGCGGGCGCTGTACTCGGCGGACGGCGCGGCCAGGACCGACCAGCTGGAGACGATCGGGCTGCGGGTGCCCGAGGGCCCGTACGAGACGCTCGCCGGGCTGATCGCGAACGAGCTGGGACGCATCCCGGCCGTGGGCGATCACTTCGAGCTGGCCGGCTGGCGGCTCGATGTGGTGGACGCTTCGGGTCGGCGCGCGGCCCGTGTGCTACTGCACGCTCCCCTTCATGACGCACGTGGGGAGGCCGGGCGATGACCGTCATCCAGATCCTCATCGGCCTGCTGACACTGGTCGTCAACGCGTTCTTCGTCGGCGCTGAATTCGCGCTGGTCTCGGTACGCCGCAGCCAGATCGAGCCGCTGGCGGACGAGGGGCACCGGCGGGCCCGCAGTGTCCTGTGGGGCCTGGAACACGTGTCGGCGCTGATGGCGGCGGCACAGCTGGGCATCACGCTGTGCACACTGGTGCTCGGTGTGGTGGCCGAGCCGGCCATCGAGCATCTGCTGGAACCGTTCTTCCACGCCGTCGGAGTGCCCGAAGGCATGACCCGGCCCATCTCGTTCGTGATCGCACTGGCCGCGGCGACGTATCTGCACATGCTCTTCGGCGAGATGGTGCCGAAGAACGTCGCACTGGCCGAGCCCCTGCGGACCGCGCTGCTGCTCGGCCCGCCGCTGGTGACGCTGTCGCGTGCGCTGCGCCCCGTGATCTTCGGGGTCAACTCCGTCGCCAACGGGCTGCTGAAGCTGCTCCGGGTGGAGGTCAAGGGAGAGGTGAGTGCCACCTTCTCCGACGACGAGCTGGCCCGGCTGGTCACCGACTCGGGCGACGCGGGACTGCTCGACGATCGTGCGGCCGAGCGGCTGCACGACGCACTGGAGCTGGGCCGGCGCCCGGTGCGGGACGTGGTGGTGCCCCTGAAGCGGGTGATCCGCGCCGGCGTCGGGACCACTCCCGAGGAGCTGGAGCGGCTCTCGTACGAATCCGGGTACTCCCGCTTCCCGGTCGTCGACGAGGAAGGCCGGATCCTGGGCTACCTGCACGTCAAGGACGCGCTGGACGCGGCGCCCCGCGATGTGCCGTTCCCGGTGAGCGCGATGCGCCCGATCGCCCGGGTACGGGCCGCGGCGCCGCTGGACGACGTACTGACCGCGCTGCGCCGCAGCCGTACGCACCTGGCGGCGGCACTGGACGACGACGGCAGGCTGGCGGGCCTGGTCACGATGGAGGACGTGCTGCGCGAACTGGTGGGGCGGCCGGACTGAGTGGTCTGCCCCCGTCGTGCCCGTTCCGGCCGTCGGCTACCCGTCGGCCGGCTGGCCGGCCGGGCCGGCGACCGCACGGCGGGCGGGAGTGGCCGCTCCTTCCGTGGTCTCCGTGAGGCCCGGACCGGGCTTGCCGATGCCCGAGGAGCCCACTGCCATGAGCACCGCGACCAGGGTGGCCAGGCCCGCCGTGGCCAGGGCCGCCTGCCAGTCGACGTCAAGGAGGTTCGTGGCTCCGGCCATGAGGACGGCGGCGAGGGACTGCGCGAAGGTGCGGATCGCGCGCTCGGCGGTGGCCTTCCAGAAGGCGGCAGTGAACATTCCTCACTCGCTCTCTTGTTGTGCTTGCGGTCCTGAGAGTTGGCATAGCGCGGAACTGCGCGGTGCGGCAGAGTCCCGTCACAAAGCGGTGGCGGAGAGCCAGCGGTCCAGTGCCGCTCGATCGCCGGTGACGGTGAAACGGTCGGCTTCCGGCTTGTATCGGCCATAAACGAGCAGCAGCAGATCGCTGCTGCTCGTCGCACGCACGGTGGCGGTCGCCAACGTCTCGTCGCGGCTGCGGCGCCACGCGAAGTCGCCGCCGCCGAAGGTCACCGTCCAGGCGGCGTCTCCGTCGCCCGAGCACAGCCGCACCGAGACGGGCTCTCCGGCCCAGGTGGCGTCACTGAGGTGCGGCAGGTTCTCCAGGAACTCGTCGATGCCGTCGATCGCCGTCTCGGCGCCGATGTCCGGCTCACGGCCGAGGACCAGCTCGGCATCGGCGCGATGGACGACGGCCTCGAAGAGCAGCCGGCGGGGCCAGAACCGTACGTGCCGGTCGGCGCCGTGCGTCCACATCGGCATCTCGGGGGGCGCGGCGCGCAACGTGTCCAGACAGGCCGCCGCGCTGCCCGCGAGCCAGTCCTGATACCCGGAGGGATGCGGGGGAAGGTCGAGCGGGACGTCCCGCGACCGGACGCGCTTCATGGCTCCGGTCCGCACAAGATGCGCCATCCAGCGGTGGGTGGTGCCGTGGTGTTTGATCAGATCGGCGAAGGTCCAGCCGGGGCAGGTCGGGACGGGCGTGGCGGGGTCCACGTCGCGTACAACCTGTAGAAACCGCCCGACCTGGCTCTCGGCCTCGTGGCAATAGCGCCGGTGACGTTCGTCGGCATCGTGGTCGAAGCCATAACCGTCTGGCATCCTCAGCAGCGCCTCGCGCCAGGGGCCTTCGGGCTCACGCAGCGCGATCTGCCGGAACAGCTCGGTCAGCCTGCACTGATCCTCCGTGCTGAGCTGGTTCAGAACATGGCCCGAGTCCTCCAGCCACTTCACGGCCGTGTCCGGGTCCAGCACATCGTCGTCGCAGGTGTCGACCATGGTCACCAGATGCGCCAACGCCTGGGCCAGCGTGCGCAGCAGCGCCTCGCTCACGTCCCCTCCCCCGTCTCCCCTCGGATCGCCCGACTGTATCGCGATACGATCACCCCGCCATGACGATGAATGCCACCTACACCAGTCTTGTCGCGGTCGGTGACTCCTTTACGGAGGGCATGTCGGACCTGTTGCCTGACGGCTCGTACCGCGGCTGGGCTGATCTGCTGGCCGAGCGGCTGGCGGCCCGCACCCCCGGCTTCCGGTACGCGAATCTCGCAGTGCGCGGAAAGCTGATCGGGCAGATCGTGGACGATCAGGTCGACCGGGCCGCCGCCATGCGGGCCGACGTGGTGACACTGGTCGGCGGGCTCAATGACGCACTGCGGCCCAAGTGCGACATGGGCCGGGTACTGGGCCTGCTCGAGGAGGCGGTGGAACGGCTGACGCCCGCCTGCGGGCAGCTGGTGCTGATGCGCAGCCCGGGCCGGGAGGGCCCGGTGATGGAGCGATTCCGGCCGCGCATGGAACAGCTCTTCGCCCACATCGGGGGTCTCGCCGAGCGGCACGGCGCGCTCGTCGTCGATCTGTACGGGGCGCCGGCGCTGGGCGACCCCCGGATGTGGGACGTGGACCGGCTGCATCTGACGGCCGAGGGGCACGAGCGGGTCGCCGAGGCGGTCTGGCAGACACTTGGCCTGGAGCCGGCGCACGACTGGCGCGCGCCGCTCCCGCCCGCCGTGCGGCCGGACTGGCTGACCCGACGCACGGGTGACCTGCGGTTCGCGCGTGAATATCTGCTTCCGTGGATCGGCCGACGCCTGACCGGCCGCTCCTCCGGGGACGGCCGTCCGCCGAAGCGGCCGGAGCTGCTGCCCTACGAGCCCGGCCAGTCGTAGCAAGCCACAAACCGGACCGGGTCACCGGCCTGCAGGAACCGCCAAGTAGAATCTGGTCACGTGACTGCAAAGCCTCGCATCCCGAACGTCCTGGCCGGCCGCTACGCCTCCACCGAGCTCGCCGTCCTCTGGTCCCCCGAGCAGAAGGTGAAGCTGGAGCGCCGGCTCTGGCTGGCCGTGCTGCGTGCCCAGAAGGACCTCGGGATCGAGGTGCCGGAGGAGGCCCTCGCCGATTACGAACGTGTGCTCGACCAGGTCGATCTGGCCTCCATCGCCGAGCGCGAGAAGGTCACCCGGCACGATGTGAAGGCGCGGATCGAGGAGTTCAACGCCCTCGCCGGCCATGAGCACGTCCACAAGGGCATGACCTCCCGCGACCTGACCGAGAACGTCGAGCAGCTGCAGATCCGGCTCTCCCTGGAGCTGATGCGCGACCGCACGGTCGCCGTGCTGGCCCGGCTCGGCAAGCTCTCCGCCGAGTACGCGGAGCTGGTCATGGCCGGCCGCTCGCACAACGTCGCCGCCCAGGCCACCACCCTCGGCAAGCGCTTCGCGACCGCGGCCGACGAGCTGCTGGTCGGCTACGCCCGCCTCGAGGACCTGCTGGGCCGCTACCCGCTGCGTGGCATCAAGGGCCCCGTCGGCACCGCGCAGGACATGCTGGACCTGCTGGGCGGCGACGCCTCGAAGCTGGCGGAGCTGGAACAGCGCATCGCCGGTCACCTGGGCTTCGCGAATGCCTTCACCTCGGTCGGCCAGGTCTACCCGCGCTCCCTCGACTACGACGTGGTGAGCACGCTGGTACAGCTCGCCGCCGCGCCCTCGTCGATCGCCAAGACGATTCGGCTGATGGCCGGGCACGAGCTGGTCACCGAGGGCTTCAAGCCCGGCCAGGTCGGCTCCTCCGCCATGCCGCACAAGATGAACACCCGCTCCTGCGAGCGCGTCAACGGCTTCATGGTCATCCTGCGCGGCTACGCCTCGATGACCGCCGAGCTGGCGGGCGACCAGTGGAACGAGGGCGACGTCTCCTGCTCCGTGGTCCGCCGGGTCGCCCTGCCGGACGCGTTCTTCGCGTTCGACGGTCTGCTGGAGACCTTCCTGACGGTCCTCGACGAGTTCGGTGCCTTCCCCGCGGTCGTCGCCCGCGAGCTGGACCGCTACCTGCCGTTCCTCGCCACCACCAAGGTGCTGATGGGCGCGGTACGGGCCGGAGTCGGCCGCGAGGTCGCGCACGAGGCCATCAAGGAGAACGCGGTCGCGTCGGCGCTGGCCATGCGCGAGCAGGGCGTGGAGCGCAACGAGCTGCTGGACAAGCTCGCCGCGGACGACCGTATCCCGCTGGACCGCGCCCAGCTGGACGCCCTGATGGCCGACAAGCTGTCCTTCACCGGCGCGGCCGCCAACCAGGTCGCTTCCGTGGTCTCCCGCATCGAGGAGATCGCCAAGCAGTACCCGGAGGCCGCCGCCTACACCCCGGGGTCGATCCTCTGACCCCCGCCGAGCTCGAGGCCGCTCGTGACCGCATCGTTCCCGATGTGGCCGCGGGCGGCCTTTCGGTGCTCTTCTGCGGTATCAATCCCGGCCTGATGTCGGCGGCGACGGGCCACCACTTCGCCCGCCCCGGCAACCGCTTCTGGCCGGTGCTGCATCTGTCGGACTTCACCCCGCGGCAGTTGAAGCCGTCCGAGCAGGACGAGCTCCTGACATACGGTCTCGGCATCACCAATGTGGTGGCCCGGGCCACCGCCCGTGCCGACGAACTGAGCGCGGAGGAGTTCCGCGAGGGCGGGCGCCTGCTCGTCGAGAAGGTCGAGCGGCTGCGTCCCCGCTGGCTGGCCGTCGTCGGCATCACCGCGTACCGCACGGCCTTCGGCGAGCGCCACGCCCGGATCGGTCCGCAGGAGCGGACGATCGGCGACACCCGGATCTGGGGCCTGCCAAACCCGAGCGGCCTCAACGCCCACTGGACGGCCCAGACCATGGCCGAGGAGTTCGCCCGCCTGCGCCACGAGGCCGAGGCCGAGGCCGACCGAGCCTGAACGCGCAGCGGGCCCTACGGCGGGTTCGTCTCCGTGATCGCGGCCAGGAGCTGGAACGGCAGCTCCTTGTCCCACTGGGAGACTCCCAGGGCTATCCAGTGCGGGCCGACCCGCCAGAGGTAGAGGTGTGGAACGCTGTTGCTCAGCCCTGCCCAGGGCTCCGGTATCTCCTCTCCCTCCATACCGCGCACGAACACACTCCAGAGGCTGAACATCTGCGGCTCGCCCCAGCGCTCCGCGAGCGCGGCCGCGAGCGCCTCGCACTCGGCTTCGTACTGCTCCTCGGCCTCCCGGCGTCGCGTGCCGTCGTCCTCCCAGAAGTCCTCGCTGGTACTGAGCTCCGCGAGGTGGTAGCCGCGCCCGGCCGGGAAGGGTCGGGCGCGCAGCCGGGCGATGGTGGCGAGATACGCTGCGGTGGCCATGTCGTCAGTAAAGCGCCCGGCACTGACAACTGGCTTCGCGTCAGGCGTCCCGGCGCTTCACCGCGAACCAGCCGGCCGCCACGGCGGCGGCTGCCCAGAGCGCGAGCACTCCGAGTCCGCTCCACGGCCCGAGGGTGCCCTCGGGGTGCTGGAGCAGCACCTGCTGCCCCGCCCGGTCGGGCAGGTACTGGGCTGACCCTGACGACACGTCCCCGATCACGAACGAGACGATCAGCACCAGGGGTATGAGCAGGCTCAGCACACCGACGCCGCTCCGGAACAGTGCGGCCAGGCCCGCCGCGAACAGCGCCATGAGCGCGAGATAGATGCCTGCGCCGACGGTGGCACGCAGGGCACCGGGGTCACCGAGCCCGATGGCGTACTCGCCCATGAACGCCTGTCCCGACAGGAAGGTCACAAAGCTGGTGACCATGCCCACGGCGAGCGCCAGAGCACCCACGAGCGCGATCTTGGCGGCGTAGAAGATCCCTCTGTTCGGCACCGCGGCCAGCGATATCCGCAGGGCCCCGTTCAGATACTCGGAGGAGACCGCTGTCGTGCCGAAGGAAATGGCCGCGACCTGGCCGAAGAGCAGCGCATAGAACGCGAAGTGCACCGGATCGAAGGCGTCACCGTCGAGCTCCGCCTGCGGCTGGCCGATGTTGGCGAAAACCAGGACGGTGATTCCGACCATGGCGACGAAGACGGAGATCAGCGAAATGGCGCCGGCCCGCAACGACTTGATCTTGATCCATTCGGAGCGCAGCACTGCGGTGGTGGACATGGGTCAGGCCTCCTGGTCGATCGGGCGGGCGGTGGCCGCGAACTCCGTCTCCGCGGCGGTGAGTTCGAGGTAGGCCTGCTCCAAGGAGGCCTGCTCGTCGGTGAGTCCGAGAATCGCGATACCTTCGCGGGCCGCGATCGCACCGATCTCCTCGGCGCGGGCGCCCTCGACGGTCCAGCAGCCGTCCCCGCCGCGCTCCGGGTCGTATCCTTGACGGACCAGCGCTTGGCGCAGCCGTGCCGGATCGGTGGTGCGCACCTGCACCCGCGGCCGACTGCGCTCGTCGAGGAAGTCACGCATGGGGGTGTCCGCCAGCAGCCTGCCCCGGCCGAGGATCACCAAGTGGTCGGCGAAGGTCGCGGTCTCGTTCATCAGATGGCTGGAGACAAGCACCGTCCGGCCCTCGCGGGCGAGGCGTCGCATCAACTCGCGGATCCAGATGATGCCCTCGGGGTCGAGGCCGTTGGACGGCTCGTCCAGCATCACGACCGCGGGATCGCCGAGCAGTGCCGCCGCGATGCCGAGGCGCTGCCGCATGCCGAGCGAGAAGGTCTTGATGCGGCGCTTCGCCGCCTTGGCGAGCCCTGCCTCCTCCAACACCTCGTCGACCCGGCGGGCGGGTATGCGGTTGCTCACGGCCAGCGCCAGCAGATGGTCCCTCGCGGTACGGGAGCCGTGCGCGGCCTGGGCGTCGAGCAGCGCGCCCACATGACGCAGCGGCTCGTCGAGGTCGGCGTAGAGCTTCCCGCCCACGGTGGCCGTGCCCGAGGTGGGCCGGTCCAGGCCGAGCACGAGTCGCATGGTCGTGGACTTCCCGGCTCCGTTGGGGCCGAGGAAACCGGTGACCCGGCCGGACTCCACGCCGAACGTGAGACCGTCCACAGCACGGGTGGTGCCGTACTCCTTGACGAGTTCCTGGACTTCGATGCTTGTCATGGTTTCAGCCTGGCCGTCGTACCAGGTCAGGGACCTCCCCCGGGCGTGGGGACCGTCTCCCCCGCACGGGGGAGCCGCGGTGATCAGGCCGCTGGCACGATGAGGGGATGCGCCAATTCCTCCGTCCGCTGGGCCACTCGGTCACCTACACGCGCTGGCTGCACTTGTTCATCCCCACGCTTTTCGTCAGCGTGTGGCTGTTCATCGACTTTGAGCGCCCCTACGTGCCCGCGCTGCTGCTGGTGCCGATCGGTCTGATCCCGGCGGCGCGCCTGGCGGAAGGACTGCAGGCGCAGCTGCTGCTGACGCCCCATGAGCGGGGCAAGCCGGACGCCGCCATCTCGGCCTCGTCGTCCGCGACGTGGCCCGACCGGTGGCGCACCGTGCTGTGGCTGGAGATACGGCTTCTTCTCGGCATGGGGGTCACCACCGCCACTGTGCGGCTGCTCATGCTCACCGTGGACATGATCAATGCTGCGACGGGTGCAAATCCCAGCGACGATGCTCTGTTCCGGGTCGCCGAGTCGCATCAAGCGTACGCGTTGCTCGCGCCCCTGCCGCTGGTCGTCCTGATGGCCGTCGTCGTGGGGAGCGGGAAGCTGATCACCGCGATCGCCCGCCGGCTGCTGGGCCCGTCCGCCGCGGAGCGGCTCAGCGTCCTGGAGGAGCGCACCGAGCAGCTGCTGGAGCGCAATCGCATCGCCCGGGAGCTGCACGACACCATCGGCCACGCGCTGACCGTGGCCGTCGTCCAGGCGGGTGCGGCACGGGCGGCGAACGATCCGGAGTTCACCGAGCGGGCGCTGGCAGCCATCGAGGAGACCGGCCGGGCGGCCCTGGACGATCTGGACCGCGTCCTGAGTGTGCTGCGGGAGTCCGATCGTCCCGCCGCCAAAAGACCGTCTCTCGACGAGGCCGACCGGCTGCTGGAATCCGCGCGTGCCTCGGGTGCTCAGGTCACGGCCGAGCTGTCCGGGCCGCTGGAACGGGTGCCGGGGCCGGTCTCCCGGGAGGGGTACCGCATCCTTCAGGAGGCGCTCACCAATGTACTGCGCCACTCGGGCGTCGTGCCGATCCGGGTACGTATCGCGGTGTCCGAGGGCCGGCTCGATCTGGAGGTGACCAATCCGCTGTCCGGGGCGACCCCGGCGCCCGAGGGCGGCAGTGGGCTGCGCGGTATACGCGAGCGTGCCGCCCTGCTCGGCGGCAAGGCTGTCACCGGCCCGCTGGAAGGCAGTTGGCGGGTGTGGGCGAGCCTCCCGCTGGACGGAATACGCTGACCGCGTGCCCGTAACTGTTCTTCTGGTCGACGACGAACCCCTCGTGCGCGCGGGTCTGCGCGCCGTTCTGGAGGCCCAGCCCGACATCGAGGTCGTGGGAGAGGCCGCCGACGGTGCCGCGGTGATCCCGCTGGTGCGCCAACTGCGCCCGGACGTGGTGGCGATGGATGTACGGATGCCGCTGATGGACGGCATAGAGGCCACCCGCACGCTCCTGCGCACCTTGCCCGAGCCGCCGAAGGTGCTGGTCGTCACGACCTTCGAGAACGACGAGTACGTGTACGACGCGCTCCGCGCAGGCGCGGACGGCTTTCTGCTGAAGCGGGCCAAGCCGGCCGAGATCGTGCACGCGGTGCGGCTGGTGGCCGAGGGCGAGTCGCTGCTCTTCCCGGCCGCGGTCCGCTCGCTCGCGGCCGAGTACGGGAACAAGCGCGCCCGCGAGGCGATGGACCGGGCGGCGCTCACCGAGCGGGAGGCGTCGGTGCTGCGGCTGATGGCGCGCGGACTGTCCAACGCGGAGATCGCCGCCGAGCTCGTGGTCGGCAGCGAGACGGTGAAGTCGCATGTCAGCGCCGTTCTGGCGAAGCTGGGCGCCCGGGACCGCACCCAGGCAGTCATCGCCGCGTACGAGTCGGGATTCGTCGCTCCCCGCTGACACGTCTCATTGACTGCTCCCCTCCCTGAAGGGGAGGGGATTCCTGGCTCAGGCCGCCTCCTGGAGCGGCGCTGGCCCGCTACTGTCTCCGGCCGCCGCGCGTGGCGCTGTCGCTGCTCGGTGAGGCGGCCGTGGCGACGGGGGCGCTGCGGCCGACGCTGGACCATGTGGAGGAGGGGCTGTTCGCCGTGGAGCGGACGGTGAGGGCCCGCCGCTGAGCCCGGCGCCCCGAGGCCGGCCATGCGGACACCCCCTACGCCCGGGCGCCGCACGCGAACATCAGGAGGCTCGGCGCTCGTGGGGGTGGTGACTGATCTCCACGTTTCCGCTGTCTCCGAAGGTCAGCCGGCAGGTGTCGGCGCGGTAGGTGGCGACCGAGACGGCGGCGGTCCTGCCCTCGGCGACGTACCGGGTGGTGACGACGAGGACGGGTGCGCCGGGCAGCCGGTCGAGTTCCTTGGCGTCGTCGGCGCGTGCCGAGCCGAGCTCGACGGCGCGGTCCTGGCTGTCGAGCTCGAGTCGCTGGAGTTCACGCAGAACGCTGCGGGCGCGGGCGGGCCCGGAGGGGCTGTCGATGGCCGGCAGGTCGGGCACCGAGCCGACCGGTACGTACAGCAGCTCGGCCGCGACAGGCTGACCGTGGGTCAGCCGCAGCCTGCGCACCACGTTCACCTCTTCACCGGGCTCGATGCCGAGGAGGCGGGCCACCATCGCGGGCGGGGTGGCGCTGGTGCATCCGCCGGCCTGCCAGGTGTCACCGGGAGCGCCCGGCCAGTCGTGCTGCGAGGTGCCGACGGCCACACCGACGCGAGGCGGGGCGACGGTGGTGCCCACACCCCGGCGGCGCTGGAGCCGGCCTTCGAGCTCCAGCTGATCAAGTGCCTGGCGCAGGGTGGCGCGGGCCACACCGAAGCGGGCAGCCAGTTCGCGCTCGTTGGGCAGGATCTCGCCGACCGCGAAGTCCGAGTCGAGGGCCTCGCTGAGCACGGTCTTGAGGTGCCAGTACTTGGGCTCCGGCGCCGATTCGAGCTGCGTGGTCCCCACCCTGTCCTCCGCAATCGCAGTATCCCCGCGGCTTTTCGCGCCCTTGTTCATCAAGGGTTCCTGCACCAACCCTGCCGACCATAGGGCGGGCCCTCCCCTTGGTCAAGACCAATGCGGGGCAGCACAGGGCACCGCGGTCCTGGTGAGGACGCGGGGCCCGAAAGAAGGGAGGAGGCGGCTACCGTTCGGCGAGGGCGAGCAGTTTGTCAGGGTTGCGCACGATATAGATGCACTGAATGCGCCCGTCGGCCACGTCCAGCTGGAAGACACTGTCCGGTTTCCCTCCGGACAGGACGAACAGCGCGGGACCCCCATTGATCTCCACAAAGCGGAACTCGACATTCTCGACCCCGCGTTGCGCGGCACCGAGCAGGAAGCGGCCGACCTTGTCCGCACTCTCGATGACACGCAGCGGGGCCTTGGCCTTGCCGCCACTGTCGCCGACGAGGCGTACGTCGGGCGCGAGAAGGGAGAGCAACCCATCGAGGTCGTCGCCGGCCGCCGCGGCCAGGAAACGTTCCGTCAGGTCACGGCGTTCGGCCGGGTCGACGTCGAAGCGCGGCTTGCGCTCCTCCACATGCCGTCGCGCACGCCCCGCGAGCTGGCGCACCGCCGCCTCCGAACGCTCCAGTACGGCGGCGATGTCACCGTACGGATAGCCGAAGGCCTCCCGCAGGACGAACACCGCGCGCTCCAGCGGTGAGAGCGACTCCAGCACCACCAGCACGGCGAGCGACACCGACTCGGCGAGCACGGCCTGCTCCGCGGTGTCCGGGACGACCGTCCCGAAGTCGGTGACCAGCGGCTCCGGCAACCAGGGCCCCACGTATGCCTCACGCCACGACTGCGCCTGCCGCAGCCGGTCGATGGCCAGCCTGGTCGCGGTCCGTACCAGGAACGCACGTGGCTCCCGGACGTCCGTGCGGTCCTCGGCCGACCAACGCAGCCAGGCCTCCTGCACGATGTCCTCGGCATCGACCACCCGGCCGAGCATGCGGTAGGCCACACCGAAGAGGACGGGCCGGTGCTCTTCGAAGACATCGGTCGCGGTCTCGGTCGTCACTCCCCCATCCCACCCGAATGATCAACGGCTGTCCAGGTGGAAAAGGTGCGTAAAAGAGCACAATGTGCGGGCGGCCGCCGACGGTCGGCGGACCGGTTCTGGAGGATCCGATGCGCTACGGAGTTCTGGGTACGGGTGTGGTCGGCCGCACGCTCGGCGACAAACTCGTGGAGCTGGGCCACGAGGTGATCATGGGCTCCCAGGAGAAGGACAATCCGCGGGCGCTGGAGTGGGCCGCGGGCGCCGGACCCCGCGCGAGCACCGGGACGTTCGCCGACGCCGCCGGTTCAGGGGAGGCCGTGATCCTGGCGGTGGGCGGCCAGGTGGCACTCTCCGCTCTGCACTCGGCGGGCGAAAGGCAACTCGCAGGCAAGCTGCTCGTCGACGTGACGAATCCGCTGTCCTTCGAGGACGGCCGGCTGCGGCTGTCACCGGTCGAGTCCGACAGTGTCGGTGCACAGATCCAGCGCTACTTCCCGGAGGCCCGGGTGGTGAAGACGCTGAACACCGTCAACTGCGCGGTCATGGTCGATCCCGCGCGGGTGCCGGGCGAGCACCAGGTCTTCGTCTGCGGCGACGACCCCGCGGCGAAGGAGCAGGCGGTCGCCCTCCTCGGCGAGTTCGGCTGGCCGCCGCACCGGGTCATCGATCTGGGCGGAATCGAGGAGTCCCGCACGGTGGAGATGTGGCTGCCGCTCTGGGTGAGCCTCATGCAGCGGTTCGGTCACACCGACTTCAATCTGGAGATCCGTCGGGCGAAGTAGGCGCGCCCTGTCGGGGAACACGCCTCCGAATCAGAAGCTACCCGGCGGTAGCTGTTGCTGACAGGATGTCCAAAAGTGAATCCGGTGCCACCGTCTCCGCAGACAGGGAGCAGCAGCATGTCCGCACAGATCTCGTTCACCATCGAGTCACCCCACGGCAGCCGCACGGCGTCCATCGCCTACCGTCGCACCGGAGCGGGTGAACCGCTGCTGCTGCTCCACGGAATAGGGCACCACCGGCAGGCCTGGGACCCGGTGCTGCCCGCACTGGCCGCGGAACGCGACGTGATCGCAGTGGACCTGCCCGGCTTCGGCGAGTCGCCCTCGCTGCCCGAGAGCGTGCGGTACGACCTCACGACCATGGGGGCCACACTCGGCGCGCTGTGCGAGGCACTCGGGGTGGAGCGCCCGCATGTGGCGGGCAACTCGCTCGGCGGGCTGCTCGCTCTGGAGCTGGGCCGTGAGAAACTCGCCCGCTCCGTCACAGCCCTGTCCCCGGCCGGATTCTGGACCGAGACCGAACGCCGCTTCGCCTTCGCGACGCTGCTGGCGATGCGCCACGGTGCGAGGGCACTGCCGCTCCCCGTCATCGAGCGGCTGGCCGGCACGGCGGCCGGGCGCGCGGCACTCACCAGCACCATCTACGCCCGGCCGGGGCGTCGCTCACCGGAGGCGGTCGTCGCGGAGACCCTCGCGCTGCGGGACGCCACAGGCTTCGAGCAGACGCTCGCGGCCGGGCGAAGCGTGCTGTTCACCGACGACGTGCCCGATGTGCCGGTCACCGTGGCCTGGGGCAGCCGCGACCGGTTGCTGCTGCGCCGCCAGGGGATCCGCGCCAAGCACATCATTCCGGCCGCCCGGCTGGTCCGCCTGCCGGGCTGCGGCCATGTCCCGATGAACGACGATCCGGCCCTGGTGGCCCGCGTCATCCTCGACACCAGCCGCTGAGCCCCGCCCTTCCGGGGAGGGGCGGCGGATGCCCGGCCACGCACATCCGCCGCCCGTCAAGTCGTCGTTGTTCATCCGGGGTTCATGTGCCCGCCGTGGGGGGCCGACGGCAGGATGCACCGGGTCGTGCGGCCCGGTCCGCTGCTCGACGTCTTCGTGCTGGACATGCGGTCGTACCGCAACGCCAACTCTCCCGGCCGGCAGACCGACGACACCACGGGCATCCTCGGCGCCGAGCAGTTGGAGTGGCTCGAGCGGGAGCTGGTCCGTTCGCGCGCGGTGTGGAAGGTGATCGCCGCCGACATGCCGCTGGGCCTGGTGGTCCCGGACGGCGCGGCGAACTTCGAGGCCGTCGCACAGGACGATCCGGGCGCGCCGCTGGGCCGGAAGCTGCAGATCGCGGAACTGCTGCGGTTCATCAAGCACCGCGGGATCACCGGCACGCTGTGGCTGACGGCCGATGTGCACTACACCTCGGCCCAGCACTACGACCCGTCGCGCGCCGTCTTCAAGGACTTCGCCCCATTCCGGGAGTTCGTCTCGGGGCCGCTGGCCGCGGGCGGATTCCCGGCCAACGAGCTGGACGAGACCTTCGGCCCCGACCGGGTCTTCGTGCACGCGCCGACGAGGCCGAATGTCTCCCCGATGGAGTCCCCGCAGTGCTTCGGCAAGGTCGAGATCGACGGCGGGAGCGGCGAGCTGACCGTGCGGCTGCGGGCCGAGGGCGGCACGGTACTGTTCAGCAAGGTGCTGCAGCCGGGACACGTCGGACAGTAATCGGCCGAAAATAGCCCCAAAACCGACAGAACCACACTTAACCCATCAGTCACAAACTGTTCGCGATCACGCAACACCGTTCGGCGAGAGTGAACGTCATGACGGACGTGATGACTGCGAAGAAAACCCGCCTCCCGCACCGCCGGCGCCGGAACCTCATCGAGCTGGCTGCCGTGTTCACCGCCGTGGCGGTCGCCGACTCGATCGCGAACATGATCGCGCACGGCCCGGACGGGCTGTTCCTGCTGGTCGCCTCGGTGGTGGCGCTGGTCGCCACCGCCGCGTTCCACACCTGGTGGGCCCGGCGGCACAGCCATGCCCCGCCCGCCGACGACGGGGGTGGTACGGGCCACAGGACCACAGCGCCGCCCGCCGCGCAGGACGCCCCCGAGCGGCAGACGGCCCTGTGGCGGATGCGTACGACCGTACGGGACGAACCCGGCAGCCTGGCGGCTCTGTGCAGTGCGCTCGCCCGGCACCACGTCGACATCCTCACCCTGCAGACCCATCCGCTCGCGGACGGCACGGTGGACGAGTTCCTGCTGCGCGCCCCGCGGGAGCTGCTCGCGGCCCGGCTCACCCGGGAGATCACCGCGGCGGGCGGCAGCGACACCTGGATCGAGCGGGCGGACGCCCACGATCTGGTCGACACCCCGACGAGGCTGCTCGGCCTGGCCACCCGCACCGCTCTGGACGCCGCCGAACTCCCGCTCACGCTGCGCCAGCTGCTCGGCCGCTGCACCATCCACTCGGTGCCCGCCGTCTCGCCGACCGGCCGGCCCACCGGCGAAACGGCCCCGGTGGAGGGCGTACTGGACGGGACGGTGATGCGGTTGCGCGACCCGCGCGGCGGCGTGATCACCGTCGAGCGCCCCTGTCTTCCCTTCACGCCCAGCGAGTTCGCCCGCGCCCGTGCCCTGGTCGAGCTGGATGCCCGCCTGGGCCCGAGGGTCCCGCACAGCCAGGACGTCCTCGCCCTGGCCGAGGGCGACCCGATCACCGTGCGCAGGGCCGACCAGGACGATGTCGACGCCGCCCGAGCCATGCACGGCCGCTGCTCCGAGCGGACCCTGAAGCTCCGCTACCACGGCCCGGTGGGCGACGCCGACCGTTATCTGAACCACCTGCTCAGCCCCCGCTTCGGCCGCACCCTCGCCGTGGAGACGGCCGCGGGCCGGCTGGTGGCCCTCGGCCATCTGCTCTGGGACGGCGACGAGACCGAGGTCGCCCTGCTGGTCGAGGACGACTGGCAGCGCCGTGGCATCGGCTCCGAGCTGCTGCGACGGCTGGTGGGGCTGGCTGTCGAGGCGGGCTGCGAGAACGTCTACGCCGTCACCCAGGCCTCCAACACCGGGATGGTCGCGGTGATGCGAGGCCTGGGGCTGCCCCTCGACTACCAGATCGAGGAGGGGACGCTCGTGATCACTGCGCGGCTACGGACGGCGCCGGCACCGTCGCGTCCGCCGTACGAGCCGTACCAGCGGACGGAGCGCTGAGCGCCTCGGACAGATCGCGCCACAGGTCCTCGACGTCCTCGAGGCCCACGGACATCCGCAGCAGCCGGTCGCTGACGCCCGCCGACCGCCGGTCTCCCTCCTCCACGATGCGGTGGCTGATGGAGGCCGGATGCTGGATGAGCGTGTCGACACTGCCGAGGCTGACGGCCGGGGTGATCAGCCGCACGCCGGAGATCACCGCGTGCGGGTCGCCGTGCACCTCGAAGGCGACCATGGCGCCGCCCAGCTTCGGATAGTGGACACGGGCGACGCGCGGGTCGGCGGCCAGCCGCTGGGCCAGTTCCGCGGCGGTAGCCGACGCGGCCCGTACCCGCACGGGCAGAGTGGAGAGCCCGCGCAGCAGCAGATAGCCGGCCAGGGGGTGCAGCAACCCGCCGGTGGCGAAGCGGACCTGCCGCAGCGCACCCGCGAACTCCTTGTCACAGGCGACCACTCCGGCGATCACGTCGCCGTGCCCGCCCAGGTACTTGGTCGCACTGTGGAGCACGATCCTGGCGCCGCTCTCCACCGGCCGCTGGAGCACCGGGGTGGCGAAGGTGTTGTCGACGAGCAGCGGCACCGAACCGCAGGCATGCGCGATCGCCCGGATGTCGACCTCGGCGAGCGTCGGATTGGCCGGCGTCTCGACCATCACCAGGCCGGTGTCCGGGCGGATCGCGTCCGCGACGCCGGCCGGGTCGGTCCAGGTCACCTCGGTGCCGAGGAGACCGGCGGTGAGGAGGTGGTCGCTGCATCCGTACAACGGGCGCACGGCCACCACATGGCGAAGGCCGAGGCTCGCCCGTACCAGCAGCACCGCGCTCAGGGCCGCCATGCCGCTCGCGAAGGAGACGGCGCTCTCGGTGCCCTCGAGCCGTGCCAGGGCGGTCTCGAAGCGGGCGGTGGTGGGGTTGTCGAGCCGGGCGTAGACGGGCGACCCCTCCGGCAGCTCGCCGGTCGCGGCGAACTGGTCGATCCTGGCCGCCTCCGCCCTGCTGTCGGACGACGGGTACGTGGTGGACAGGTCGATCGGCGCCGCGTGCAGGCCCATGGCCGCGAGGTCCTCGCGTCCGGCGTGCACGGCTTCGGTGGCCAGAGCCCTGGGGGTGATGGGGGTGTCCGTATCCATATTCGAACCCTGAACGGTTACCGGTCCGTAGTGACCGACTGGCGTGTAACGTTCGGCGCATGGCCGATTCCGCCGTACTGGACGCGGTCGATCTGCACATATTGCGCCTCCTGCAGAACGACGCCCGGACCACCTATCGCGACCTCGCCGCCGAGGTCGGGGTGGCTCCCTCCACCTGCCTGGACCGGGTGGCCCGTCTGCGCCGCATCGGGGTGATACTCGGCCATCAACTGCGCGTCGACCCCGCCAAGCTCGGCCGCGGCATCGAGGCGCTGCTGTCGGTGCAGGTGAGACCGCACCGCAGGGAGCTGATCGGCCCCTTCGTGGACCGCATCCGGGCACTGCCCGAATCACGCGCGCTGTTCCATCTCACCGGGCCCGACGACTATCTGGTGCATGTGGCCGTGACAGACACCGCCGATCTCCAGCGACTGGTCCTGGACGAATTCACCTCACAACGCGAAGTGGCCAGGGTCGAAACCAGGCTCATCTTCCAGCAGTGGGACTGCGGTCCACTGCTGCCGCCCGCATCGGGCCGTTGACCGACGGATACCGATCGTCGAATAGTGGTGACGCGGGGCGCTCGCGCGTATGAGGATGTCCGCATGCCAGACACTTCCAGCACCGCACTTCCCCGTCAGGTCGCCGACGCCTACGTCGACGCGCTCATCGAACTCGACCCGGTCACCGGGACCTACCTGGGAGTCGAGGAGAGCTCCCGCCGTCTCCCCGACTTCTCACCCGCCGGACAGGAGGCCCTCGCCGGACTCGCCCGGGCCACCCTCGTCCGGCTGACCGAGGCCGAGAAGCTCCCGGGTGCGGACACCGACGAGGAGCGGCGCTGCGCCCGGCTGCTGCGCGAGCGGCTGACGGCCGAACTCGCCGTGCACGAGGCCGAGGAGGGTCTGCGTACCGTCAGCAACATCCACTCGCCCGCGCACGTGGTGCGCGAGGTGTTCACCATGACGCCCACGAAGACGGAGGAGGACTGGGCCGCGATCGCCGAGCGGCTGCGTGCCGTGCCCGCCGCTCTTGAGGGGTACCGCGCCTCGCTCGCGCTGGGTCTCGAGCGCAAGCTGTACGGCGGACCGCGCGCCACGGCCACGTTCATCGACCAGCTGACCGACTGGGCGGGCTCCGAGCGCGGCTGGTTCGAGGAGTTCGCCGCGGACGGCCCGGAGGCACTGCGCGCCGAGCTGGACACCGCCGCCCGGGGTGCCACGGAGGCCGTCACCGCGCTGCGCGACTGGATGCGCGACGTGTACGCGCCCGCGATCGAGGGCCGGCCGGACACCGTGGGCCGTGAGCGGTACGCCCGCTGGTCGCGCCACTTCAACGGCACCGACCTGGACCTGAACGAGGCCTACGCGTACGGCTGGTCCGAGTACCACCGGCTGCTCGGCGAGATGAAGACCGAGGCCGACAAGGTCCTTCCCGGCGCGGGCCCCTGGGAGGCGCTGGCCCACCTCGACGAGCACGGAACGCACATCGAGGGAGTCGACGAAGTCCGCGTCTGGCTGCAGAACCTCATGGACGAGGCGATCGAGGCGCTGGACGGCACCCACTTCGAACTCGCCGAGCGAGTACGCAAGGTGGAGTCCCACATCGCGCCGCCCGGCGGCGCGGCCGCCCCTTACTACACCGGCCCCTCCGAGGACTTCTCCCGCCCCGGCCGCACCTGGCTGCCCACCATGGGCGAGACCCGCTTCCCCGTGTACGACCTGGTGTCGACCTGGTACCACGAGGGTGTCCCCGGCCACCATCTGCAGATCGCCCAGTGGACGCATGTCGCCGACAAGCTCTCCCGCTACCAGGCGAGCGTCGGCCAGGTCAGCGCCAACTCCGAGGGCTGGGCCCTGTACGCCGAGCGGCTCATGGACGAACTGGGCTTCCTGCCGGACCCGGAGCGCCGGCTCGGCTACCTCGACGCCCAGATGATGCGCGCCTGCCGCGTCATCGTGGACATCGGCATGCACCTGGAGCTGGAGATCCCGGCGGACTCGCCGTTCCACCCTGGCGAGCACTGGACCCCTGAGCTGGCGCAGGAGTTCTTCGGCATGCACAGTGGCCGCCCCGCGGACTTCGTGGAGAGCGAGCTGACCCGCTATCTCTCGATGCCCGGCCAGGCCATCGGCTACAAGCTCGGCGAACGCGCCTGGCTCCTGGGCCGCGAGAACGCCCGCAAGGCCCACGGTGACGCCTTCGACGCCAAGGCCTGGCACATGGCTGCCCTTTCCCAGGGCTCGCTGGGCCTGGACGACCTGGTGGACGAGCTCTCGAAGCTCTGACCGGGACCGGCGGGCGCCCCTGTCCGGCGCCCGCCCCACAACGCCCTCACGGCCGGTGCCGCACCGAGGAACCGTGCCGTTCCTTGACTACCTCCAGCTGCGCCGGGATACGCCGCCGCAGATCGCCGACATGGCTGACGATTCCGACACTGCGGTCACGCTCCCGCAGTGAGTCCAGTACGTCCAGGACCTCGTCCAGCGTCTGGTCGTCCAGACTGCCGAAGCCCTCGTCGATGAAGAGTGTGTCGAGCCGGACGCCGCCCGCCTCGTCGGTGACCACATCGGCGAGGCCGAGCGCGAGGGCGAGCGAGGCGAAGAAGGTCTCCCCGCCGGAGAGAGTGGCGGTGTCCCGCTCACGCCCCGTCCAGGCGTCCACGACGTGCAGCCCGAGCCCGGAACGCCCCCGCCCGCCCCTGGCATCGGAGTGCACCAGGGTGTAACGGCCGCCGGACATCCGGTGCAGCCGTACAGTCGCCGCGGCCGCGACCTGCTCCAGCCGGGCAGCGAGGACGTACGACTCCAGCCGCATCTTGCGTTCGTTGTCCGCGGAGGTGCCCGCGGTCAGCGCCGCCAGGCGGGCCACCCGGTCGTACTCCTCGCGCAGCGGGCCGAGCCGCCGGACCTCCAGCGTGGCCTCACCCGCCAGCCGGCCCAGCTCGGCACACCGCTCGCGTGCGGCGGCCAGCGCCGCCGCCGCGGCCCGTACCGCACGCTCCGCGGCGGTGGAGGCGGCCTCGGCCTCCTCCGGACGGGCCTGCGGCCGGCGGGCGGCCGCGGCGGCGTCCCGGTCGCGGAGCCGGTCCGTGACAGCGGCCTCCTCGGCCTGGAACGCGTCGAGCCGGTGCTGGAGTTCGCGCTGCGCGGCATCGTCGAGCAGCGCCTCCGCGGCCTCCTGCGGGGTGGTGAACCCGGCCCGGAAGGCCACTTCGGAAAGCCTGCCGTCGGCGTCCTTCAGCCGATGCGCGGTGGCTTCGACGCCCCGGACCGCGTCGGCGGCCCCGGCCAGCAGCCGCACCCGCCGCTCCAGCAGCGCCGCCTGCGCGGCCACACTCTCCGACTCGCCGCGCGCTTCGGCCAGTTGAGCCTCCAGCACCTCCTGCTCGCGGTCGAGCGCCTCGCGCCGCGAGGTACGGGCGGCGGCGCGCCGCTCGGCCTGCTGCTGGGCGGCCAGCCGCTCCGCGTGCTCCCGCTCGGCACGGTCGAGCGCCGCGCGGGCGGCGTGCATACCGGCCGCCACGGCATGCGTCTCGGCGTGTTCGCGCCGCAGCCGGCCGGCCAGTTCGGCGAGGTCGGCCACCGCGGAGTCACCGGCCTCGGCACGCGCGGCGGCGAAGTCCTCCCGCAATGCGGCGAGTCGACGTTCGGCCGTACCGCGCGCCTCGTCGGCACGCTGGTGCGCGTCGAACGCCACTTCCTCCGCCGTACGGTCCACATGGCCCGCCTCGGCGGTGGCGGGCGCGGGGTGCTCCGTCGCGCCGCACACCGCGCAGGGCTCGCCGTCGCTCAGGCCGGCGGCAAGCTCCGCCCGCATGCCGCGCAGTCTGCGTTCCCTGAGGTCCAGCCATGCCTCGTGCGCGTCATTGGAGTGCTCGCGGGCGGTACGCAGCCGCTCCTCGCCCTCCGCGGCCCGCGCCGCCAGCTCGTCGCGCAGGCGGGCGGCTTCGAGTCGACGGCCGGCCGTGTCGAGCTGCCCGGCGAGCTGCTCGGCGCGAGTGGCAGCCTCGTGCGCGGCCTCGATCCGGTCCTGATGCCCGTGGCGTACGGTCTCCCAGTCGGCCAGCCAGGCCGCCGCGTCCTGGAGCAGTTCGTCATCGGCCCTGGCCTGCCGGTCCAGCGCGGCGAGCTCGGCCATGATCTCGGCGCTGCGCGGCTCGGCGTGACGCGCGGACTCCAGCGCCCCGAGGTCCTGGCGGAGCCGGCCCGCCAGATCGGCGAGCTGCTCGGCCCCCGCCTCGGCGAGCGGCCCCGGCAACTGAGCCCTGAACCGTTCACAGGCGCTGCTCGCCGCGGCGTGCTCACGCTCGGCGTCCACGCGCAGGGCGAGCGGGGAGGCGACACGGTCGGCCTTGCGGGCCCGGTCGAGCCCCTCACGCAGCCGGTCCCGTTCGGGCCGGCGCGACTCGAGGGTCTCGGCGCGGCGCCCGGTGTCCGCGTACTGCGCCTGGAGCCGGGCCAGGTTCCGCTCGTCCTCCAGGGCGCGGCGGGCGGCGGCCTGCCGGCCTTCGGCGGCCAGCAGGGCGCACTCGGCGATGTCGAGCCGCTCGCGGGCATCACCGCGTGCGACGGCGGCCCAGGCGAGGACCGCCTCGGCGAGCCCGGGGTCGCCGGGCCTTCCCTCGGGCAGCGGCCGGTCGCCGGGGCCGGCTCCGGCAGCCTGGGCCATCCGCTGCGCGACGGCGATGAGCCTCTCGTCCCCGACCCGCACCTGCTGTTCCGCGGCCCGGCGCAGCTCGGCGAGCCGGTCCTCGACGGCGGCGAACCGACGCGTGTCGAAGAGCCGGCCGAGCAGCTTGCCCCTCGCCTCGGCGTCCGCGCGCAGAAAACGCGCGAAGTCACCCTGGGGCAGCAGCACCACCTGGCAGAACTGCTCCCGGTTCATACCGATGAGCTGGGCGATCTCCTCGCCCAGCTCCTGGTGGGAGCGGCTCAGCGCCCGCCACTCGCCGCTGTGCGGGTCGTACTCGCGCAGCCAGGACTGCGCCTTCTCCGTGGTGAAACCGCTGCCGCGCTTCTTCGGCCGGTCCTGCGCCGGCCGCCGGGTGATCTCCAGCCGCCGGCCGCCGACCGTCAGCTCCAGACAAACCTCGGTGACCTCTCCCCGGGCGGCATGATCGCTGCGCAGGGTGGCGCCGGGGCTCTGCCGGGCGCCGGGCACGGCCCCGTACAGCGCGAAGCAGACCGCGTCGAGCACGGATGTCTTGCCCGCGCCCGTCGGCCCGTGCAGCAGAAAGAGCCCGGCCTCCGAGAGCGCGTCGAAGTCGACCCGCTGCTCGCCCCCGAACGGCCCGAAGGCGCTGACGCTCAGCCGGTGCAGCCTCATCGGGCCCCCTCGCGCACTGTCTCGTCGATCCGTACGTCCTCGAAGGCGCCGCGCAGCACCGTGCGCTCCCGCTCGTCGGGCCCGCCGCCGCGCACATGGGCCACGAAGTCCTCCGCGATCTGCTGATCGCTGCGCCCCCGGAGGCGCTGCGCGTACGAGACGAGCGGATCCTCGTCGCGCCTCTCCGGGTCGAAGACCAGGCTCAGGGTGTGCGGAAAGCGTGCCGCGATCCGCGCCATGGCGTCGGCAGGCCGCACCGGGTCGGTGAGCGTCGCCTCCACCCACGCCTCCTCGTGCGCCGCCAGTGCCGGGTCCTCCAGCAGTGCCTCCAGAGGCCCCCGGATACGGGCCAGCGGACGCGGCACCGGGCAGGCCAGGCGTTCCGCCGTGATCTCGCCCGACGGACCGAGGTCGACCAGCCACATGGTCTTGCGGTGGCGGGTCTCGGAGAACGAGTACGCGAGGGGGGAGCCCGAGTAACGCACACGCTCGGTGAGCGTCTGGCAACCGTGCAGATGGCCGAGCGCCACATAGTCCACGCCGTCGAAGACCCCCGCCGGGACCGCGGCCACACCGCCGAGGGTGATGTCGCGCTCGCTGTCGCTGGGTTCGCCCCCCGCCACGAAGGCATGCGCGAGGACGACCGACCGCGTACCGGCCGGCCGGCCCGCCAGATCGGCCCGTACCCGGTCCATGGCGGCGCTCAGCACCGCCTCGTGCCCGGCCTTCTCCGCCCCCAACGCGTCGCGCACCAGGGCGGGTTCGAGATACGGCAGCCCGTAGAACGCGACCTCGCCGTGGGCGTCGCGGAGCACCATCGGCGTCCCGCACCCGGCCGGATCGGTACGCAGATGTATCCCCGCACGCTCGATCAGTCCGGCCCCCACCCCGAGCCTGCGCGCCGAGTCATGGTTCCCGGAGATCATGACTGTCGGCACCCCGGCTTCGGCGAGCCCGTGAATGGCCCGGTCGAAGAGCTCGACGGCGGCGAGCGGCGGCACGGCCCGGTCGTACACGTCCCCCGCGACCAGCACCGCGTCCACGTCGTGCTCACGCACCGCAGTCACCAGGTGATCGAGGAAGACGGCCTGGGCTTCGAGCAGGCTCACTCTGTGGAACGAACGTCCCAGATGCCAGTCCGAGGTGTGCAGAAGCCTCAAGAGACCGCTCCGACCTGCATGTTTCCCTACCTCCGCCCCTGAGACCAGCACCGAATCAGCCCGGGACCCGACTGTCGGCACCCACCACGCTAGCGCCAGTGACCACGTGATCCCCCACAGACCTCGGATCTCGACCCCTCCGTTCACGGGACGGCACCAGGGAACGGAGCCGACGCTCCGAGGGATGCTCCACGCAGTGGTACGCGACGGCCGCGAGAGCCAGGCTGACCGCGAGGACGAGCAGCCACACCATGGCCGTCGCCCAGCCGGACCCAGGACGGCCGTACACACCGACGTACGCGCGGATGACGATCACGTGGGTCAGGTAACCAGACGAACGACCAGTGCCCGAGCGGCACGGCCCACGCCCCGCCGAGGCCGGTGCGCCGGCCGGTCAGGTCCCGCCTGGGCAGCCGCCACCAGCAGCGCGCGGAGGGGCGTCGAGAACAGCTGGGACGCGCTGTACGGGCCGTACCGCACGCCGTCCGGGACGTCCTCGGACCACGGGACCAGAGCGAGGTGCCAGAGAGCGAGGTGCCAGAGGACGACGAGCACGGCAGCCGTCGGCAGTCCCACGGGCGGCCGCCACCCCCACGGTCAGCGCGGGCAGCCGGTCCCGCCCCGTCACCTCGGGCGTCACCCGTACGCTTCCCCGCCCAGCTCCAGCCCCGCCGTGCCGGCGGTGGTGTCGGCGAGCCAGGCCCGGAAGGAATCGACGTCCGCCTCGGGCAGACCCAGCTCGATGGTCACGGCCTCGGCGCCGTACCGCACCTCGCGCACCGCGCGCCCAGTGGCCCGCAACTCGTTCTCCAGCTTCCCCGCACGCTGGAAGTCGACGGTGACGGTGGCCAGCCGGAACCGCTGCCTGGTGATCGTGCCGAGCGCGTCGAGCGCCTCGCCGACCACTCCCCCGTACGCCCGGATCAGGCCGCCCGCGCCGAGCTTCACCCCGCCGTAGTAGCGGGTGACGACGGCCACGACATAGCGCACCTCGCGGCGCATCAGCATCTGCAGCATCGGCACTCCGGCCGTACCGCCCGGTTCGCCGTCGTCGCTCGCCTTCTGCACGGATGCGTCCGCGCCGATGACGTACGCGAAGCAGTTGTGGGTCGCCGTCGGATGCTCCTTGCGGATCCGGGCGATGAAGGCCTGCGCCTCCTGTTCGGTGGCGGCGGGGGCGAGCGCGCAGATGAACCGCGATCGGTTGATCTCGGTCTCGTGCACGCCCTCGCGGGCGAGGGTCCGGTACTGCTCCTGCATCCCGCCACCCTATGCGGCGCCCGGCGCCGCCCGTACATCGCCCATGCCCGCCCGGCGCGACGGTGAGCCACCTCGCCCTTACCGGCCGAACAGCTCCGTGATCGTCCGGCGGTCCGCTCCCGGCATGCGCTCGCGGCGCGGGGCACCCACTCACGCCTCGTAGGTCTTCTTCCAGCGCACCCGGTGCCGTCCGTCCCCCTGGCCCTCGCCGTTGACACCCATGAGCGAAGTGATGGTCGTCCCGTTGTTCCACAGGCCGAGGTGGTCCCGGTGCAGTGCCACGATGTCGTTTTCCAGGGCGAAGGTCTCGGACGGGCGGGTGAACCGGGTGGTGGTCACGAAGATGGCGACGTCCGCCTTGAAGTGCACCTTTGCTCCGAGGAGATCACGCACTTCGCGGCTGGCGATGCTGCTGCTCGGCGCGTACCGCTTGCACTGGACCACCATGGCCCTGCCGTCCGGCAGACGCCCGAGCACATCGGCGCCGTTGTCACCGGCCCCACCCACGCGGCGTACCTCGGTGCAGCCGTCGCGGCGGCAGAGGCCCGCGACCAGTTCCTCGAACTCCGTACCGGACATCGCGTCGACTTCCGCGAGTGTGCGGTGCCCCGCCTTGACCGCCTCCGCTTCCCGCCAGCTGCGGTCGCGGCGGCGCAGCAGACGGTCCGTGCGCCACAGCCACCCGGCCAGGACGCCGAGGGAGCAGATGAGGAGCGTTCCGACGACGTACGCCCAGATCGCGGACCAGACCACCACGAGGAGTATCAGCAGCAGCAGGCCGCCGCCCGCCAGCGCGGTCTTCAGCCGCGCATCCCTGCGCCTGAGTACGGCTGAGCGGCGTCCTCTGCGAGCGGCCATGCGCGACTCCCCCTCTGTCGGCTTCCGAGAAGCAGTGTGAACAGCGCATGGGGTGCTGGAAAGAGTGCCTGTCGGCCAAGGCGCAATCCAGGCCCGAAAGAGTGCCGCATCCGTTCAGTACCCGGCGAGCCGGCCCATCGGCATCAGGCTCCCACGGCGCATCCTGCCGCCGGGAATCCAGCGCGGCCGATGCCCGTTCTCCTCCAGGGAACATCCACGACACCGGAGGCAGAGCGTGCACAGCGAGACGGACACCGTCCGCAGGATCCTCAACGAGCACGGCGACACATGGGCGATCGTCGGCCTGTCATCGAACGAGCAGCGGGCGGCCTATGGGGTCGCAGCGGTCCTGCAGCGCTACGGGAAGCGCATCGTTCCCGTGCACCCGAAGGCGGAGACCGTCCACGGGGAACAGGGCTATCCGTCCCTCGATGACATTCCCTTCCACGTCGACGTTGTGGACGTCTTCGTGAACAGCGAGCTCGCCGGCGCGGTCGCCGATCAAGCCGTCGCCAAGGGCGCCAAGGCTGTCTGGTTCCAGCTCGGCGTTGTCGATGACGCCGCGTACGAGCGCACCCGCGCCGCGGGGCTCGACATGGTCATGGACCAGTGCCCGGCGATTGAACTTAATTCCCTACGTTAGCGGGTCGTGGGGTTCACGTAATCGACGTTCCTGCCAGGTTCCATGAGCGCGGCGTCGGATAGACCCGGGCGGCCACATCTGGTCCGCCTCGCACACGGAGAGCAACACCCTTAACACTCGGTGGGGCCTGGTGAGGTGGGCTGGATCTCCCGGGCACCGTGCCTCACGCCCGGCCGTCGGGAACCAGGAGGCACGCCAGTCCCTGGCGAAAGTCCCCGCCTCGATGTCCCCGGGACGGTCCATGTCAGTGGCGGCTCTTACACTCCGCTTATGCGACAGGCAAAGGTGATGCTCACCCGGGCCGTGTCCCTCCGGGTCACCAAGGCCCACGGGCTCCGGCGTCGCCTGCGAGGTCGACCGCCGATCCAGTAGAACACCGGCGTCACGCGCCGGCAACGCATCAAGGAGGTGGGGCGGTCTCCGCTGCGGAGGTCGGAGAACGGCCCCACTGCTGTCCAAGTGAACAGGGGGAACAGAGCTGTGCCTTCCACTACTGGGTTAACCGACCAGCGCGAGCAGTGGATCCAGAAGATCTACACGGGCATTGCCGCCACCGTTGGTCACCACCCGGTACTCGATCCGGCGCGGATCGTCGGCGAGCCGAGCGATCTGGATCTGCAGCGTGCCCTTCTGATCCTGCGGATCGCCGTCCTGGACGCGCGCGGCTGGTCCACCGCACACATAACCGGCCTACTGGCAGAGCACCCGGTGTTCGCCGATCCCAAGCCTGAAACGGATCAGCTCGCCAACTTGGTCAAGCGTGTCCGCTGGCGCGTGGAGCGCGACGGACTCACCGATTCCGTCCTGCTGTTCGGCCTCGGCCTGCGCGCCGAGGATCCGGAGAGCACGTATGCCCTTCTCCTGGACCACTGGTCCCGTCGGCGTGCCCACGCAGCCACCGCCGCCCAGGTGGCCAGGGAACTGACCCGCCACTGGGGTTCGGAGGCTCCTCGCGCCGGACAGGATCTGGCGCCGCACTCACTCGCACCTCTGGAAGCGTACTCCGCCACCATCTGGTCCCGCCTGAAAGAGGAGCCCGACGCACGCGTCCAGCATGCCGCGTCACTCGCCCTGCTCAACAGAGGCAACAAGGCCCAAGACCTTTGGATGAAGCGGTTTCCCGCGCGCGAAGCCAGGCATCTGCGGGAACTCGGCGCCCAGGCGGCTTGCTGCGTTGCGGCGTCTGCCCCGCGCGCAGGTCGAGCACTTCTCCTCGGGCCGCCACATCACCGCATCGTCCCACCGTGACCTCGAAGGCGGGGTCGTAGCGCTGTCAGCCGACCCACCGGTCGCGCTCTCCGGTTTCTCCAGGGGCAACAGAAGGGACCGACAATCCGGCGACACGCAGGGGACGCACACCAGAACTCCCCTACCTCCCCCTCGGACAACCGGGTTCGTGTATATCCAGCGGAACCCTGCCTTCCCGGAGATGCTCAAGATCGGCTACTCCGACCGGCTCGCGGAGGACCGGGCGAAGGAGCTGTCACGCACCTCGGTCCCCTTCCCTTTCGAGGTGCTCTTTAGGACCGTCTCCTCCCATGCCGAGAATGTAGAACGGGCCGTCCACCGGCTCCTCACCGCCCAACGGGTATCCGCAGAACGGGAGTTTTTCCGCGCTTCCCTGGAAACGGCCATCGAGGCAATCCGCCACTGCCAGGGCGAAGCAACCGGGATCAACAGCTGGGAGCCGATTCCTGCCATTCATCGCCTGCGCGCAGACGACCGCGTCATCCTGCCCCTGAAAGCCGGGCAGCTGTTCGCGCTCACCGCACGCCCCCACCTACTCAGCTCGTCCGCCAAGATCCTCGATTACTGGCAGGCCCACTCGGACGGCGATCTGCTGGAGATCCACGCCACGCGCGACCCCGGGCACGTGGCGGGAATCAGCGACGACGATCCCGGTGCATACGAGGACCCCGTGCCGTTCCTCGACCGGGACGGAACCGCGCGGAACAGCATGCTCCTGGGTCGGGAACGCCTGGTCGCTGGCGACCGGCTGGTTTGGTTCTCGGACGAGGAGGGGCCAGCCGACGCCCGCGGAGTCGTCTTCGAGGTAGACGCCTTCTGCCAGGTCACCTACAGGACGTCGGCCCCGCAACGGGGCCCGCTGGACCTTCCCCTCCTGCTGAACGACCTGGAGCGGGACATCCCTTCGGCCATGGGAGCACTCATTAGGGACGTTCTCGCACTCAGCCCACCGCGCTCCTGGGCTCCCCGGAACCCTCGCGAAGAGGACGGCTGGGCGGTAGTGGCCACCGATCCCCAGCCGCCCGAGTACTGGCTCCCCCAGCTCGAACGACGTCGCAAGGACCTCCGCCGAGAGCGGCCCTGAGCACCGCGCGGCACGGAATCCAGCTCGACGTGTTCATTTCCGGCGCCGCGCGCCACACCATCGCGTCGAGAATGATGTAGGTGCTCGGGTCGGAATCGGGGCTATCGCGCAGGGCCGCGGCATTCTGCATCCAGGCCCCAGCCACCAGGCTCCTCATCACGAACCGTGACGGCACGTCAGTGGCCCAGGCGAGGCGGACCGCCCAAGTTCGAAGGCCGACGTCAGCGGATCCCGGCCGCGGCAACTCCAGGCGCTCCACAGCCCGCTGGACAACCAGCTCCACCGGCACCGGCTGCCCTCCGGACGACTCCGGCTTCTTCTCCTGCCCCTCGATGTCGAAGCGCGGCAAGATCCCCACCCCGCCACCCAGATCGACCTCCCAGCCGGTCGACGTGATCGTCGGAGGCTCCACCGGCCCGCTGGCGCCCCGATTCGGGAGCGCGTGACGAGGGGATGATCGGTGCTGCGCCGCGACGGCCAGCCTCCTCTTGACACTCCTGCCTCCGCCTCACACGCAGCGGAACCGCAAGTCACCCCGGCACCCGCGCTCAGCCCGTCGTCCGCCTTCGCAACCTGGGCGGCGCAGAACAAGGCGGCACAAGCCACGGCCAGCGGCAGGGCAGTGGACGGCCTCAGCAACTCCCGACCTGCCCGATGTACAAGTGGTCAACCCGCCAACGTCCGCTTCGCTGGAGGACAGTTGCGTCAATGCGATGGTGGCCGCCCGGTACAGCGTTCTCCAGCTCGCCGTCGATGGTGTAGTGCAGCGAGTCGGTGGCGTCAGCGCAGTCTCGGATCACCACCTTTGCCGGTCCGCTGTCCTCCACGGACGGTTAAACACGAAGCCGCCCCCTGGTGACGACGTCCTTTTCGCGATCCTTCGTCATCATGTGACGCAGGAGCTGTAGCGCCGCGCCAGAGGCATGCGCTCCCAGTCCGGGATGACTCGCGTCCGAGGTCTTCGCGGCCGCGGCGAAGTCGTCCCACATCGCCCGGTAGGCAGCGAGGGCCCCAGCAGCCTCCGCCGCAGGAGTACGAGACGGAGTCGTATCTCGCGATGCCCCAGGCAGCGGCTGGATGTCCGCCGGGCCCTTCGTGTAGCCCGTCAGCAACAAGCCACGGTCCCCGCGATGGCGCCTGCCCCGAGGGCGGTCCGCCAGTGCACCTTCATCATCCCCCACCTATCGTCACCTAATGAAAGCGATTGAGTGCTTTACGTGATCGAATACGACTGGGGTTACCCCGCGTCACGGTGATCAACCGCGAGACTTGAGGGTAATTACGCCCTGTTCCTGCCTCGTTGCAAATGTCGTGGAACACGAAAGAGGGTGGTGGTCGTCACCCAAAGGAGCGACGACCACCACCCTCACGGCTTCGGGATCCGGTCAGCGGCGCTGAAGCGGCAGTGCGATCCAGGCGACCTTGGCGGTGTCCTCCACCATGCGGAACCCCCAGGCTCCGGCGGTAAGTTCATGCACAATATGGAGGCCGCGCCCTCGCTCAGACAGCAAGGCGCACAGCGCCTCCAGTCCACCTCCCCTATCTTCCGGTAGCGACTCAAAGGGGGAGAAGCCGGGGAACGCCGGGACGTCGGGCACCCTGGGGTCGTGGTCGAGTACCTCGCAGATGATCTCGGCGGGGGCACGCCGATGGCTGCGGCTGGCAGCAGGAGAATGGATGCGAACAGGACGGTCGGCAGCATGACGGCCTCCGCGGCAATCGCGATCGGGACGCGACCACCACACCTTGGAGCAGGGCAAGAGCGGAACTGCCTTCTGACGAGGACTTTTGAGGACTTTCGCCCCCGTGGCACGGTGAGGTGGGTCGTGCGGGTCACGGGCGAACCATGTCGGCCCTCACGACTCCCGCCGATGGGGATCTATGAGCATCCGGGGACCGCGCGCGAGCCGACCTACCATGCCGACTGGGACCTCCACGTGGCGGATCCGCCGGGAGCCGGCCGACTCCGCCCGTGGCTTCCCAGGGGAGGGGCTACATGGCCTGCGACTTGAACCGCCAGACAGCATGTTCCAGCCCACCGCGTTCTTGCCTGAGAGCAGCGGCGGTCGCCTCGTACATGGCTCGCAACTGCTCGTAGCCGAGGCCCGAGACACCGGCATCCGCAGCGAAGGCGCGCAGGTGTACGTCAATGGCGACCTGCGATCGTCCGACGAGGTTGCCGATGTAGTCCACAGTCTTCGGCCCTACCCCCTTTACCGCGAGTAGGGTGGCACGGTTGCCCTGACGGTCGAGCCATGCGTGGAGGTCGTCACGGGTATCGACTCCGCAGGCAACGAGCAGATCGGTGATGCCGTAGGCCGTTGCGACCCTGCGGGGGCTACTGAAGTTCATGGCGACCGCGAGGTCTTCCGTAGCAAGCCGTACCTGGAAGCCGCAGACCGTGGCAGCGTCAGGCCACGCCGTTTGAAGCCGGAGAATCCGCGGCCGGATGGTCGACTCGTACTTACGGCGCGCCTGGAAGCTGGCGTCGCAGATCACGGCACCCATGTGCGTCCAGCCTCCGGGCAGGGGGAACGGCCCATCGCCGAGGTGGGTCCGAACGTGGGCGGTGAGCCGCTGAACGGGATCGAGTGCGGTCATGGAGCTTTTCTTCCCCCTCGCCGGCCGCCGGGAGTACACCTCATATTGATCGTTATCACCGGACCTGGATCAGTGCATGGGTACCGCTGGTACGCCACCGCTGATCGTGCGCGGCGACAAGCAATTCCTCCGTCCGCTTGTCGAGTCCGACGATCACGTCGGACTTCAGCGTGCGCAGCGCGGCCACTGGGCCGGGGAAGTATTCGGTGCGCTTCGCGAACGACGCAGTCGCGGGCCAGAGGTGATCGCCCACCAGGCGCCGGTAGTTCAGGTCGCCCTTCATGATGGTCAGTGTGGCGTCCGCGAATTCCTGGCGCAGGTCGTCGGGCATCTCCGCGTACGGCAGCGGTGCGCAGGAGAAGGCGTGCGCCCGTACGGTGAGCCGGCCACGTCCCACGGCTGCCCAGAGCCGCGTGCCGACCACACCCGCTACACCGTCTGCCTGCTTCAGGTGTCGCAGACACTCGATCACGTCGGAGGTGGTGGCATCGGAGACGTAGTACGGGTACGGCTTGACATGCAGGACAACGCGTTCGGCGTGCTGGTGCCCCAGCAGATGGTCGATGAGGAGGAGGTCAGGAACGAGTTCCCGTCCGGCGTTGTCGGCGACAAGGCATACCGTGTTCGGCCTTCCGGCGGGCAGCAGCGACCACAGGACCTCCGAGTCGTCAGCGACGAGAGGTGTGTCAGAGCTGCTTTCCCCATTATTGCCGGAGACCATGCGGAAGCCGAGGTCCGCGCGGTTGCCCCACAGCGAGCCGTGAAGCAGTGCCTGGGCCTGGTCATCGACGGGCTTCAGCGCGAGCAGGTCCAGGGCTGCGAGTTCCGCTTCCGCCTCTTCGGTGCGCAGTTCGGCCTGCTTGAAAGGGCGGAACGGATCGATGCCCTGCCATGGGCCCGCTTCGAAGTATCCGACTGCCTCCAGGAGTTTGCGGTAGAAGTAGCTCTCCGACCACAGGAATGGCACGTCGAGCCAGGACCGGCCGAGGTAGTCCCGTCCCCATGCATTCCACTGATCATGATCAGGGGCGTCCTGGCGGAGGGGTTCGATCGCGCCTTCCGTGCTCTCTTTGAGGAGGGCGTCAAGCGCCCGGCGCTGCTCAGGGCCGTACGGGAAGGCGTCACGCACTCTCTGGATGAGTGCCGGATGCCGTTCTGTCAGCACACCCCAGGCGAAGGATCCGGGCTCGTTGCTCAGAATCACAGGCGCATCGACGGTTTCGGACATGATTTTCTGATCCTCCGGGGTCGTGCTCAGTCGCTGTTCAGGCTCAGTGCCACGACGCCGGCTGCGCTGCCGGCGAGGATGCGGCTCGTGGCTGGATCGAAGGCCGCGCAGTGCAGTGTTGCGTCCACCCTGACCTCGGCGAGCTGCCGCTGCTCGGCAAGGGACCAGAGCCTCACCGTACCGTCGGCCGCCGCGGAGACGAGCTTGTCCCCGGCGGCGAAGCCGAGCATGAGGATGCGCCCGTTGTGCCCGGCCAGGTGTGCGGTGAACCGGTCCTCACGCAGGCTGCGTACGGCAATCTCGCCCGTCCCGGCGCCCACTGCAGCCCGGTCGCCCGGTCCATCGAGTGCGACGGTCCGGGCCCACCCGCCCGAGCTGGTGAAGCGGCTGGCGTGCTGCCCCGTGCGAGCCTGCCAAACCCGGACCGTCCCGTCACCGCCGCAGACAGCAAGCAGTTCGCCAGTGTCATCGAAGGCGAGCGAGCGGAGCCGACCTGCGCGTACGTCCTGCTCCCACAGCAGCTGCGAGGTGCCGCCGCCCAAGTCCCAGCAACGGATGTGCCCGTTTCCCGTGCTGACGGCGAGGAGGTCGGTAGTGCGCGGCATGGCAACGGCCCAGCTCCGTTCAGCATCTTCGTTGAACAGTGCCGGTTCTCCACCGTCGAACAACCAGACGCGGACTGTACCGTCACCGCCTGCAGCCGCGATGCGTGCACTGTTCGCGGCCAAAGACCACACGCGGCCTCGCCCCGCAGAGAGTAGACGGCGACGGTTGTTCGTCGGAGCCTCGAATACCTGGAGTGTGCCAACAGCGTCCCCAATCACAGCAAGATGACCGTCGGCCGCGAACTGTGTTGACCAGACGGTGTTCTCACCCTCACTGATCGTCTGGAGGCCGCTAGCTCTGTTCCAGCGTCGTAGGCCGCCGTCTTCACAGGCTGCGATCACGGTGCCGTCGGCCAGGCATCCCACGCCACGTACCCAGTCGACGCCTGGCGGCATGCCGACTGAGCTCGCCGCCCTCGCCCCCGTACAAACGTGCAGCGTCGCATCTTCCGTGGCGGCGACCACCACATCACCGTCGGGCAGAGCCACGGCACGAACGCGGGCGCCGAGGTCATCGATGCGCTGTACGGGTGTGAGCCGACCTTCCGCCGTGTCCCAGAGCTGCACTGAGCGGTCCCCGGATCCCGAGGCCAGCAGGCCGGAACGGCCAAAGGCAACGCTGCGGACCCAGTCATGGTGTGCGGCTCTCTCATCCAGCAGTTTTCCCGTCGCCAGATCGTAGAGGCGCACGAATTCGTCCTCGCCGCCAGCAGCGATCACGACGCCACTTCCAGGCCCTGGCGGCCCGCCCATGCTGACCGCCCAACTCCCCGGCGTACTGCGGAAGGCCCTCGGACCGCACTGGGAGTTCACCCTCGACGGCGACCACCTGACCATAGAGCATCCACAGCGCGGCACCCCGTACCACCCGCCCCGCCACGACCTGCCCTGGCTGGAACTCCTGGCCACCCTGCAATCGGCCTTCGCCGACACCGGCGTCCCGCGCGCCGAGTGCCTCCCCCTGCGCTGGGGCCGGGAGACCGAGCTGACGATCTCCGCCGTCCAGGCACTGGACCCGTACCTCAAACACCGTCAGCCTGTCCCGTACCGCCAGGGCTTCCTCCCTCAACCTGTCGTCCGCCTGACCGGCCAGCGCGACGAGCACGGAAACCTCCGCGACGGCTTCCTGACAGCCTTCGTCAACGCCTCCCGCATCCAGACCATCACCGACGTCAGCACGTACGGCACTGTCCTCGACGAATGGCTGACCGTACTGTCCCGCCTCAGCCTCCACGCCCGCCACATCACCATCCACGGCAACCTCAAGATCTGGCGCCGCCGCCAGGTCGCAGGCATAACCCTGCGCTATGACCACGCCAGTGTCCCCCTCGGCGACATCGTCCTGCTATGGAACGCCGACGACCCCACGTACATGGCCGTCGACCTCGGCACCGCCCTCGAACGCCTCTCCTGGGTCCGCTCCCGCCGTCCCTGGCACTCTGTGGTCCACGGCGATCATGCGCGCCATACCGCCCCCGACGCCCTGGACGCCATACGCACCGCGACCCTGCTCCTTGGCTCCGGCATCCCCGCGGCTCAACGGGGCCCTGGCGCCACCGTCCGCCGTATGGCCGGCCGTATCCAACCAGCCGCGGCGATGACTGGCCTCAGCCAAGCCATCCGCATCTACCACACCTTCTGGAGCCTAGTCAGCCCTCTCGCCGACTGGCCGTCGGTGGCCCACGCCTTGGAAGGCGCGGTATTGCACCCGCCACCGCGCAGCTACGGCACCCCGGACACCCTGTACCCGACCCACAAGGGTCCGCCGCAGCGATCCAACGCCGCCCAAGCCAGAGCCAACAAGCCCACGTAATCTCCGTCCAGCGCTGCACGCACCGCTTCCTCCAGTCTCGCTGCCAGCCCGGGCGAGATCGCGTCCGCCCGCCTGGCCAGCCACTTGCCACCCCCCAGCCAGCCACCGGCTGACAGGATCTCCAGCTCGGCGGTCCGCCGAGCCACCTCTGACACGATGAACAGCACTTCCCCCGCGGCTGGACCAGCTACGAGATCGTGCAACAGATCCGTGAGCCCGTACCGCACCGCGTCACGCTCTTCTTGTGTAACTGGTGGCGGTCCGGCAATCACCCGGCTCCGCGCCTCCGTCGCCAATCGCGCCCCGACTCCATCCCGATCCACGACGACTCGGCCTTCAGCACACATGAACAGCAACGGTGATCGCCGCCGCGCGGTCTCCCGCTCGACGAACGCCCGCCAGCTCTCCTCCGTGTGCGCGAACAGCTCCACCGGCCACCCGTCCTCGACGGAGCTGTCCCGATACGGCGCCGGCGCCCCGTGGAGGATCACCACGATGTCCAGATCCGACCAAGGGGTACGCCGTGGCGTCACGGCCCCGCCCCCGACGAACGCGGCGCGGGCCGCAGGATGCCGCCTCTCGACGATGCGGCGGGCGGCTGCTACTGGCTGTTCCCTGTCCATGACTCTGATCATCGACAACCCGCCATTCATGAATAAACCACCCATCTCTTAGCCAACTACCTGGGGCGCCCGTCGTTAAGAAGCGGATGTTCGCGAATGGGCGAGCGATGAGTGAGGTCTGTCGGCAATGGCTGAATGTGGGCCAGTCTGAGCGGTTCAATTCCGGGCCACCGCGCGGTCTCGGCGGTTGGCGTCAGTCGCTGTCGTTGGCGGTGGGGACGCGGCCGAGTTCTCGGCCGCGCATGCGGTAGGACTCGCCGCGTTGTGGACGAGCCGGTCGATCATCGCGGCGGCGACGGTCTCGTCGCCGAAGACCTCTCCCCAGCGCCCGAAGGGCTTGTTCGAGGTGACGATCACGCTGGCCCTCTCGTATCTGCGTAGCCGAGCGGGATGTCCACCGGCGGGAACCACAGGTCGCACTGCGCGAGCTCGCCCGGCTCGTAGCCCGTCCGCGATACGGGGTCCACCGGCAGATAGGCCGGCCGCAGTTCGCGCACCCGCTCGCGCAGGATCGTCAGCCCGCGCTCCCAGCCGATCCGCTCCGCGATCACCGTCACGGGCATCGTCGGGGTCTGCTTCGACAGTTCCCGGATCGCCGGCTCGACCGCGTCCACCGCCGAGCCCTTCGGCGCCCGCTGGTAGGCCGGCGGCCGGTTCGAGGCCACCGCCCGCAGCACCGTACTCCTGGAGATCCCCAGCTGCCGGGCCACCGCCCGGGCCGACAGCCCCTCGGTCCGGTGCAGCCGACGGATCTCGGCCCAGTCCTCCACGTGGATCACCCTCGCTTCCTCCTGACTCCAGCCCAGTGAAGTCAGGATGATCAAGAGATCGCGACCTGCACCGACCGGTTCACGTAAGCGACCATGGGAGCCAGGTCCTCGTAGACCAGCATGGGCCACGCGTGGAGGGGCATGCTCACGACGAACTTCCCAGCCTGTCGCCGCTGACAATCAGGCGGCGTCATTCTCTTCCCGGCCAACCATGGCGGCGGGTCTGACGATGTGGTCGAACTCCTCGGCGCTGATGTAGCCGGATGCCAGTGCGGCCTCGCGCAGAGTGGTGCCCTCGTCGTTGGCCTTGTGGGCGATCGCCGAGGCCTTGTCGTAGCCGATCACCGGTGAGAGCGCGGTGACCAGCATGAGTGACCGGTTGACATAGCTGTCGATCTGCTCCCGGTTGAGATCGGCGTCCTCGATGCAGTACTCCCGCATCTTGGTGCAGGCGTCGGCGAGGATGGTGGCCGCGTGCAGGAAATTGTTGATGACGACCGGACGCATGGCGTTGAGCTCGAAGTTGCCCTGTGAGCCGGCGAAAGCGATGACGGTGTCCTCGGACAGCACCTGGATGCAGACCATGACCATCGCCTCGCACTGGGTCGGATTGACCTTACCCGGCATGATCGAGGAGCCGGGCTCGTTCGCCGGGAGGTTCAGTTCCGCCAGGCCGCAGCGGGGTCCGGAGGCCAGCCAGCGGATGTCGTTGGCGATCTTCATCAACGGCACGGCCAGCGCCCTCAGCCCGGCGGAGGCACCGACCATGGCGTCCAAACCGCCCTGGGCCGCGAACTTGTTCGCGGCAGTGGTGAACGGGAAGCCGGTCGCGGAGGCGATCTCGGCGGCGACCTGCTCGCCGAATCCGGGCGGGGCGTTGAGCCCGGTCCCGACCGCGGTGCCGCCCATGGCCAGCTCGTACAGTCCCTCGGCGGATCTGGCGACCCGGTCGATCGCCTGTTTGAGCTGGTGGGCGTAGCCGGACCATTCCTGCCCGACGGTGAGCGGGACCGCGTCCTCCAGGTGGGTGCGGCCGATCTTCACCACGTCGTGCCATTGCCGTGATTTGGCCTCGATGGCTTGGTGCAGCATCTGCACGCTGGGCAGCAGGTGCTCGTGGATCTCCTTGACCGCGGCGATGTGCATGGCGGTGGGGAAGGTGTCGTTGGAGGACTGCCCCATGTTGACGTGGTCGTTGGGGTGGATGGGGGACTTGCTGCCCAGCTCCCCGCCGACCAGCTGAATGGCGCGGTTGCTGATCACCTCGTTGGTGTTCATGTTGGACTGGGTCCCGGAGCCTGTCTGCCACACGTACAGCGGGAAATGCTCGTCCAGCTTGCCCGCGATGACTTCGTTGGCCACACGCTGGATCACGTCGCTCTTCCAGGCCGGCAGGCGTCCGGCGCGCCCGTTGACAATGGCGGCGGCCTTCTTGACGTAGCCGTAGGCGTGGTAGACCGCTGTGGGCATCCGGTCGTCCCCGATGGAAAAGTGGATCAAGGACCGTTCGGTCTGCGCACCCCAGTAGCGATCGGCGGGAACGTCGATGGCGCCCATCGAGTCGGTCTCCCGCCGGGTGCCGGTCGCGTCCAGGCCGACAGGGACATCGAGGAGCTTCGGAACCCGCGTGGTCATGACGTCGCTCCGCCGGTGTAGCCGGGCTGCCACATGGCCTCTCGGACAGCCTCTGCGGGTTCGGTCGGCTTGCAGGTGGCCACTCCCTCGTCGAGCGCCGCCTCGACCACGGCGGTCGCGGTGATCGCCGAGGACTCGCGCAGGTTCTCCACAGGTGGCAGCAGAGAAGCGCCCGGCCCGGTCGCGTCGACCTGGCCCGCGACCGCACGTGCCGCCGCGAGCAGCATGCCCGCGGTCACCTGGGACGCTCCGGAGACGATCGTGCCCAGGCCCAGCCCCGGGTACAGCAGGGCGTTGTTCGCCTGCCCGATCCGGTAGGTCACGCCGTCGTACTCCACCGGCGGAACGGGGATGCCGGTGGCGACCAGTGCCTTTCCCTTGGACCAGGCGATGACGTCGGCGGGCATGGCCTCGATCCGGGAGGTGGGATTGGAGATCGGGAAGATGATCGGCCGCTCGGTGCCCTCGGACATGGCCTCGACGACCTCGCGTGTGAACGCCCCGTGCACGGTGGAAGTGCCCAGCAGGATCGTGGGTTTGACCTGGCGCACTGTTTCCGGCAACGAGATCGTGCCGTCGTCCCTCCTCCAGTCTGCGACCTCGGCATGATCGCGCGCGTAGGGCTGCTGGAAGTCACGCAGGTCGCCCATGTCCCGGGTGAGCAGCCCCTGCTTGTCGATCAGCCACACTTGTGCGGTGGCCTGCTCCGGATCCGCGCCGTCGCGGATCATGGCGTCGCGCAGCTGGTCGGCGATGCCCACCCCCGCGGTGCCGGCCCCGAAGACGACCAGCCTCTGGTCCCTCATCCGCACACCGCTCACTTTGACGGCCGACAGCGCGGCAGCAAGCGTGATGGCGCCCGTCCCCTGCATGTCGTCGTTGAAGATCCGGTAGCGTCCGCCGTACTGCTCCAGGATCCGTCGCGCGTTGCTGGGACCGAAGTCCTCGAAGTGCAGCAACGCGTTGGGGAACATGGACGATGCAGTCTCCAGGTACTTCTCCATGAACGCGTCGTAGTCGGCGCCGCGGGCGCGAGGGTGCCGGTTGCCCAGGTACAGCGGGTCGTCCAACAGCGACTTTCGGTCCGTGCCCACATCCAGCGACACGGGCACAACCCGGCCCGGGTCCACGCCGGCAGCCGCCGTGTAAACCGCCAGCTTGCCGACCGATATCTGGATTCCTCCGACGCCCCAGTCACCGATGCCCAGGATCTCCTCCGCGTCGGTGCACACGATCAGGTCCACGTCCTCGGGCCCGAGTTCGAGCGTGGCGAACGCCTTCTCCATGTCGTCCGGCTGATCGATGGACAAGAAGATGCCTCGAGGCCGGCGGTACTCGTGGGAGTACCTCTCGATTGCCTCGCCCACGGTGGGGTCGTAGACGATGGGCAGCAGCTCTGCGAGATGCTCGGAGAGAACCTTGAAGTACAGGGTTTCGTTGCGGTCGTGCAGCTGTTCCAGGTAGACGTTCTTGGCCAGGTCGCTGCCCTGGGCGTTCAACTGCTGATAGGCGCGCTGAGCCTGCTGGTCGAGTGTGAGCACTCCGGACGGCAGCCGTCCGGTGAGGCCGAGGGCCTCCCGCTCCTCCTGTGTGAAGGCGACGCCGCGGTTACGCAGCGGATCGACCAGGACGGCGGGACTGGCCGGGGTCCGCGTGTGGCTCTCGGACATGAGATTCTCCTCTGTGCGAAGGCCGTCTCATGTCCGACGCGAAGTGATTGTGCGGGCATGCCCCGTGCCATGCCAATCGCACGTTGATCGGTGGCGGGGACGCATTCCTCCAGGCCCACCAAGCAGATGCGCAGTTTCGAACGTCGCCGGACAGGTCGGCATCGCGCTCGTTGTTGGTCCACGGTCCGGAACCGCTCGTCGGCCAGGCCCGTGGCGCAGGCTTGGTCGGTCGGCACGCGTAAATGCAGCCACGGGCTCACGGCCCGGCGGGGAGTGTGAAGCTTCATGAGGACGGCCACGCCCCAGCCGGCGAGCGCCCGCAGGAGCTCGCGCGGCAAGCACACCACCGACCCCGCCGCAGCGCCTCATCAGCGCCACAGCATGATTTCAGGCTAACCGCCGGCCGACCGGCCGGCGACTTCGGCCAAAGAGGAACCCATGGCTGGGAGCTGGCAGGAAGTGCGGCCGCAGCCTGCGCTTGCGTTTCACCAGTCATGGACAGTTGGGCCGCCACAGCAGCCGCGGCAGCGGTGCCAAGGAAGTGGCGACGACTGTGTGTGATTCCCTCAGGTATTTCCATCGGTGAATCTCCTCGTTCGAGGCGACACTGGCAGGTCATGAATGGCGTGACAGTGAAAGCGTCGGGAATCGCGTTCGCCCGACGTCCGAGTTCGGGGACAGTGCGTCTTCGCGGATCTTTGTTCCGATGCCTGTTCGTTGCCACCCAACACCCGTCAAAGTGACGGCGCAACGCAGGCGAGCCATACGCTGCTCCGTCCGAGTGATTCCGCGCTCCGATACATTTTTCGCGGGGTGGCCACGCCGACCGTCATGACCTGATCGCAACCAGCCGATGCCGGTGAGGTTTTCTCAGCGAAATGATCAGCGCGAAGCCGGCTGATCGGCGCAGGCCCACGGTGTGGTGGGCCCCGGACGGACTGCTCGGGCAGCTCCCCCTGCACGCCGCAGGTCACTACGACGATCCGGCCGGCAGTCCTGGGCGACGCACGGTACTGGACCGGGTTGTCCCGTCGTACACGCCCACCGTCCGCGCGCTGCGCCATGCACGTCAGCGCGCCTCCGCACCCCCAGCCCGGACGCCTGCAGGGCTGATCGTCGCGATGCCCACCACACCGGGCGTGGAGAGGGACTTGCGGTTCGTTCCCGATGATGTCGAGGCAGTACGGTCCCGTCTGCCCCGGGGCCGTGGTGGTGAGGCAGTCCGGCACCGCGGCACCGCCGCCGAGACGTGCCGACGTCCTGACGCTGCTGCCCGACTTCCCCGTCCCTGTGGGCCGCGTACGTGCATGTCGGAGCGTGAGCGGGCGCCCGTGCAGGTCGCCGGACGGCGTCGGGCGCGTCGCCCAAGGACGTGCTCCGCGATCCGAGCGCAGCCGAGCACACATCACCGGACCCGGTGCGGCCGCACCGGGTCCGGCTAGGGCTTCCGCCCAACATCCGCAGTCCCCGGTAGTCCTCTTCGATACCTTTGGGCCTCAGTCGTCGCTGATAGCTCCGGTATCTGGAAGATCTGCCGGGGGCCTAGCCAGAGCCTGCAAAAAGTCACGCGGGTCGACGAACGTCTTCGTCAACGGGTGCGGCTCTCTCCGGTTTTCCGGTGTAAAGACCAGTTTCCATCCGTATTCGCCCTCAGTCAAGGGGTTTCGGTGGGTATTACGCCAATGTGCCCTCCTCTGAGCAACTGGTTCTGGCGGCCCGCGCCGCGGGCGTGGCGGACGAACGCGTACTGGATGCCATCCGTCACACTCCGCGAGCGGAGTTCGTCCCCGCCAAGCACATCGCCCTCGCGTATGCGGACGATCCGATCCCCATCAGTCACGGACAGGTGACCACGCAGCCTTCTCTGGTCGCGATGATGATCGCCGCCCTCGGTCTCACCGGCGCCGAGCACGTTCTGGAGGTCGGCACCGGATACGGCTGGCAGACGGCGCTGCTGGCCCGTCTGACCTCGTCCGTCGTCAGCGTGGAGCGATGGCCGGACATGGTGGAGGAGGCCCGGCGCGGCCTGGGCCGGGAGCGGCTGCTCGGGAAGGTCGAGCTCGTCATCGGTGACGGCACCCTCGGTATGGCCGATCATGCTCCGTACGACGGCGTCCTCGTCTCCGCGGCCTTCCCGGAGGTGCCGCCGCCGCTCGTCGGACAGCTCCGGCCCGGCGGTCGCCTCGTGCAGCCCATCGGGCCGGGCGGGCAGGAACTGGTGGAGCTGTACGAGCGGCGCGGCCTCGGTCTCGTGCACGTCAGGACCGTCACCTCGGCCCGCTTCGTGCGGCTGTACGGCACGCACGGCTACACCCCCGGCTGAGCCGGGGCGGCGGGGCTCAGACGCCGAGCCCGTCCAGCACGACCGCTCCGGGCAGCCCGGCGAAGGTCTTGCCGGGGACGATCAGCTTGCCGCGGCGGCGCCCGCTGCCGATCAGGACCCACTCCGTGTCGACGACGGCCGGGTCCACCAGAAGCGGCCAGGACACGGGAAGGCCGATGGGGGTGATACCGCCGTACTCCATGCCGGTCCCGCCGGTCGCGGTGTCCATGGGGGCGAAGGACGCCTTGCGGGAGCCGAGATGGCCGCGCACGGTGCCGTTGACGTCCACCCGGGTGTGGGAGAGGACCAGGCAGGCGGCGAGGGTGGTCTCACCGCCCCGCTTGCCCGCCACGACCACGCAGTTGGCGGACTGCTCGAGCAGCTCCGGGCCGTAGTGCTCGACGAAGACGGCGGTGTCGGCGATCCCCGGGTCGGTGTCGACATAGAGGAGCTGTCCGGCCGGCACAGCTCCGTGCCAGGTGCGCACGGCATCGGCGACGGGCGGGGTGAGCAGGTCGAGGCAGTCGGCAGCGGGCCGGGCGTTGTCGAAGTTTCCGATGGGTGCGCGCATACGCGCACGCTAACAGCCACGGCCCGCCCGCCGGTTGACCGTCTCAGCGTACGGGAGGCACCGAGACGGTGAGGATCAGCTCGGCCGGCTCCGTCCCGTCGTTGCGGTAGATGTGCTCGGTGCCGGCCTCGTAGGAGGCGGAGGATCCGGCCGGGACGCGGTGCTCCACGCCCCCGACGACCAGGGTGAGTTCGCCGGCGGTGACATGGAGGAGCTCGACAGTCCCCGCGGGGTGCGGGTCGGAGGAACTCCCCTCACCGGGCATCAGCCGCCACTGCCACAGCTCCAGCGGGCCCGGCGCCTCGGTGCCGGCGAGCAGGATACTTTCGCTGCCAGCGTCGCTGGACCACATCCGGACCGCCTGCTCGGGCGGGACGACACGGACCTGGGGGCCGCCCTCGAAGTCGAGCAGCGTCGTGATGCTCACGCCGAGCGCGTCGCCGATCTTCACCACCG